>JALYVZ010000290.1 GCA_030852965.1 Actinomycetota bacterium
GGTCGGCGGCGTTGCATCCGTCGCTGGCCGGCCTGGTCCGACCGGTCAAGGGAGAGATCCTGCGGCTGCGGCACCGGCCCGGCGCACTGCCGCCGCCTCGTCGGACGGTCCGGGCGGTGGTGGACGGTCGGCACGTCTACCTGGTGCCCCGGGACGACGGCGGGTTGGTGCTCGGCGCCACCGAGTACGAGACCGGATTCGACACGCAAGTCACCGTCGGCGGCGTGCGCGACCTGCTGCGCGACGCCGGACGGGTGCTGCCAGGGGTGGCCGAGTACGCGCTGGTGGAGGCCTCGGCCGGGCTGCGGCCGGGCAGCCCGGACAACCTGCCGCTGATCGGTCGGCTTTCGTCCGGTTTGCTGGTGGCGACCGGCCACGGTCGCAACGGGATTCTGCTGGCCCCGGTCACCGCCGACGCGGTGCTCGCGTTGCTGTCCGGCGCGCGTGTGCCGGCGGTTGCCGCGGCGGCCGATCCCGCACGCCTGACCGGAAGCGAGGCACGATGCGGATCTCGGTGAACGGCGAGTCGCGCACGGTCGCGGACGGCACATGCGTAGTGGATGTGATCACCGCGCTGGGCGCCCCGAAGTCCGGGGTGGCGGTCGCGGTGGACGGCGAGGTGGTGCCACGGGCGGACTGGGCTGTCTTCCGGCTGTCGGACGCCGCCACCGTGGAGGTACTGACCGCGGTGCAGGGAGGATGACGGGAGATGCAGGGTGAGTGGGTATCGCAGCGAGCGCCAGCGAGCGAGGAGCCTGGGGGAGGTAGCCGGCGGAGCCGGCGGGGTGGGACAAGCACAGCAAGCCCGGAATCGACCGTGACCATGGGCGCAGTGAACGTGGACGACACGCTGGTGATCGGTGGCCGCAAGATCGGCTCCCGGCTGATCATGGGTACCGGCGGGGCGGCGAACCTGGCCGTGCTGGAGCGCGCGCTGGTGGCCTCGGAGACCGCGCTGACCACGGTGGCCATGCGCCGCATCGACGCCGCCACCGGCACCGGCGTGCTCGACCTGCTGCGGCGCCTCGACATCGAGATCCTGCCCAACACCGCCGGCTGCCGTACCGCGGCCGAGGCCGTGCTGACCGCCCGGCTGGCCCGTGAGGCGTTGGAGACCGAGCTGGTGAAGCTCGAGGTGATAGCCGACGAGCGTACTCTGCTGCCCGACCCGATCGAGCTGCTGGACGCCGCCGAGCAGCTGGTCGCCGACGGTTTCACCGTGCTGCCCTACACCAACGACGACCCGGTCGTGGCCCGCAAACTGGAGCAGGCCGGCTGCGCCGCGGTGATGCCGTTGGGGTCGCCGATCGGCACCGGTCTGGGCATCCGCAACCCGCACAACATCGCCATGATCGTTTCGGCGGCGTCGGTGCCGGTTGTGCTCGATGCGGGGATCGGCACCGCGTCGGAGGCCGCCGAAGCCATGGAGCTGGGTTGCGACGCCGTGCTGCTGGCCACCGCGGTCACCCGAGCCGCCGACCCGGAACGGATGGCGAACGCCATGCGCCTGGCGGTCGCCGCTGGCCGGTTGGCTTTCGGGGCGGGCCGCATCCCCAAGCGCTACTGGGCTCAAGCGTCGTCCCCAGCCATCGACGAGCCGTAGCATCCCGCGCCGCCCCTCGACGAGCCGTAGCATCCCGCGCCGCCCCTCGACGAGCCGCCGCGCTCCGGATCACCCCGGTGCGGACGCCCGGTCGTCGGCCGGTGCGCACGGACCGATTCTCGGTGTATCGAGTATGGATGAAGCACCGGGTCAGAGGGGCGTGGGGCCTTGAGGTTTGTGAATACGGGGAGATGACTGGTCCGTTTGGAGTCAGCCAACCGGCGGTGCGCGGTCAGCCCCGCGTGGGACCATTGCCGGGTGCTGCTCGCCTACCTTGACGAGTCCTACTCGGACACCCGGTACTACCTGGGCGCTGTGCTCGTTGGAGCCGAAGCGGCGAAGGCCATAGCCGCTGCGTTCGACGCGATCGTTGAGAAGGCTGCGGCCGCGTATCCGGAGCTTGATTCACAGGCTGAGCTGCATGCCCACGAGTTGGTTCACGGTAAGGGGGACTGGGCACCTCTGCAATCGATGATGCGCGTCCGGATCGGGATCTACAACGACGCGATCCAGGCGATTGCGGACGCAGGTGCGAAGGTGATCATCCGTGGGGTTGACATCGAGCGTCTGAACCAGCGGTATGCGCAGCCTGATCACCCGCACGGGATCGTGCTGGGCCACTTGATCGAACGCATTAATGATCATGCGGAGGCGCGCGACACGCACTCGCTGATGATCGCCGATGAGATCGACGAGCGGGACACCTACCAGCGAGATCTGTGGCTCTGCCAGCGGAACGGGAGCTGGGGATACCGGGCCCGTCCGATCGATCGCGTCATCGACACGCTGTACTTCGCTCCGTCGAGAGCCTCCCGACTCCTCCAGGCTGCCGATCTGGCGGTCTACCTGTACCGACGCATACATGCCCACGTTGAGGCTGATGCACGGGCTGAGCAGGCGTGGAAGGCGTTGTGGGAGCGGTTGGAACCATCGATCGCGTACGCTTGGTGTTGGATGCCTTGAACGCACGAAGGCCCCGCACGAGGCGGGGCCTAAGGCATACAGGATTCGCTGTTGCCAGCTCCTCCCGTACCAATGATGGTACTTCTTAGAGCATATCTTGTCATCGTCCCCGGTGGGATGAACATGTCCTTGGCTGCCCGGGGCTCTTCGCTGCGCCTCGATGACTACTGCATCATCTACACGATCCAGGACGAGATCCTGTTGATCGTGGCGGTCGGGCCGGGGCACCGCCGCAAGGTGTACCGCGACTAGCAGTGACGAGTCTGGTGTCCGACCTCGAACATCTCGACGAAACCCTCGACGCGGTCGAGGCCGAGCGTGACCGGATCCGCGCCCAGTTGATCCGGGCCGGTTTGGCGGCGCGGTTGTCTCAGGCTGTGGTGGCGGACGTACTCGGACTGTCGCAGCAGCGAGTCGGTCAGCTATCCAAGGCGTCGTAAAGGACTTCTCCCAGCAGTGATTGACCGGGCGTGACAGAGGTGTCACATGCCAGCCCGGCTTGTGACACCTCGCGTACACGGCCGGATCCAGCCCAAACCGAGGCCGTTAACTGCGCCGTAACACGACTCCGCGAACGAGCCAGTCGTAACAGAGCTACCGCGAACTGGCCAGTCGGTGGTGCTCGTACGCCCCGGCACGCGGGCCGCCCCTGGCGCGGATCCCCTGGGCGTGCCGCGCCAGATCGGCGTTTCCGCCGGTCACCGAACCGTCCGGGTTGGTGAGCACGTCCTCCAGCCCGATCCGCGTGTCGTACCCGTGGGCCGTCGCGTACTCCAGGACGGCCCAGGTGCTGTTCTCCTCGCCGTGCAGCAGCACCGGCACCGACATCGGCCCGAGCGCACGCAGGATCCGGGCCGCCTCGGCCACCGCGATCTGCGGGTCGGCGACAGTGACCTCGGCGACCACCCGAACCACGCCGGGCGGCAGCCCCGCCTGGCGCAGCCGCACCGCGTCGCCAGGCGTCCACACTCCCAGCTCCAGGCCGATGCCCTGCTCGCAGGCCCTGGCGCAGATCTCCACCCAGCCGTCCTCGTGCACATTGACCGCGACCACGTCGGGCTTGCCCTGGCCGAGCTGCCCCCAGGCGGCGACGGTCTGCATGCGCTGCGTCGGGCATGGTTGCACCCACCGGCAGGACGGCACCCCGATCTCCATGGCGGGCACCGCCGAGCGGATCGCCGCGACCGCATCACCGACGTGGTGCGTGTCGATGGTCTCCAGCCCGGCGCTGCAGCGCGGGTGCACGTGCACCGAACGCACGCCCAATGCATAGACCGCGTGGGCGTCCTGGGCCAGCGCCAACGGACTGATCGGAAGGGCCGGATGAGCATCCGCCGGCCGCGTCCCGTTCAGGCTGCTCTGCAGCACCACTTCACGCCCCCCGTTCCAGAACCCGAACCACACCCGCACCGCCGTCGACCTCCACCAGGTCACCGTCGGACAGCTCCACAGTGCCGACCTTGGTGTCGACGACCGCGGGTATCCCGAGCTCGCGGGCCACGATCGTAGCGTGGCTGAGCACCCCGCCGACGTCGGTGACGACCGCCGCGGAGGCGACGAACATCGGTGTCCACGCGGTGTCGGTGAACTTGGCCACCAGCACCTCGCCTTGTTTGAACTCGCCCAGCGGGTCGACACACAGCCGCACCCGGCCCGTGGCCACCCCGACCGAACCGGGTACCCCGACGATCACGTCCGGCCCGGTCGCCGGCGCCGGCTGGTGCAGCGCCAGCGAACCCTGCGACCACACCGCCGGCTCCACCTCGGCGGCGGCGTCCAACTCGGCCCGACGGCGGTCCATCACCTCGCGCGGCGGCGCATCCCCGCCGGCCACGGCGGCCAGCTCGTCGAGCGTGAGCAGGGTCATCTCCTCCCGCGAGAGCCGACCGGTCAGCCGGTCACCGAGCGCGAAGACCAGCCGGCGCATCTCGTGGGTGAACCGGATGATGTCGTTCTTGGTGATCTCGGCGCGGTACACCGCACGCCGTGCGTTGGCCACCAGGGCGGCGGTGACCGGATCCAGCTGATCTTCGCCGGCGCTGGTCGGTGCCGGCTCCCGGCCATCACCCAGCAGCGTGCGCAGCAGGGCCAGCACCGCGGCCGGCTGCTGGTCCCACGCTGGGTAGGTCGGGTCGAACTCGTTCACCGCCCGATGGCCGAAGTCGACCAGAAACTCGACCAGCCTGGCCGCCAGCTCGGCCGCGCCGGGCACCGGAGAGCACGCGAGCTCCTCCAGCCTCACCCTGGAGGCCACCAACTCGGCCAGTACGCCGCCCGGCGGCACGGTCTCGGCGATGTCGCGAAGCGCCTGACTGGGCTTGGCGCTCTCCAGGCTGGGTACATGCGACAGCGTCATCAGCGCCGCGCCGTCGGAGACTCCGCGTCGCCGCAGCGCGGCGGTGGCCAACGTCAGCGCGGACGACGTCACCGCGCGGTTGGTGACGTGCAGCCCGAACGGGGCGGCGTAGGCCTGCCGCAGTGAACGCAGCTGGGCGACCAACGCGGCCGCGGTGGGCGCATCCGAGCCGCGAGCGGCCAGGAAAGCCCGGTTGCGGGCGATCACAGCGTCGACCGCGATGGTCCCGGCCGGCACTCGCCGGCCCAGGGTGGCGATGGTGCGC
>JALYVZ010000291.1 GCA_030852965.1 Actinomycetota bacterium
AGCCAGCGCCGAACCGACCCGGCTCGGTGAACCCGCCCGTTGCAATGAGGCCGCTGGGAGGTACCGGAGGGCGCCGATTGGACGGCCGGGGTGCCCGTGGCGCGTCCGATGACGTTGGCACGGCGTCGGCCCAGGGCATGATGCGCACCGCGCGGCTGGCGCCGGCCGACTCCGGGCGCGACGTGGTGCGCTCTGGCTCGGTCATCTGGTATCCCTCACGGCTCGCCGACCTGCCCGTCCGGGCTGTCGCCGGCCACCAGCCAGCGGCCGTCGAACTGGCGAACCAGAAGCAGGTAACGGTGGTGCAGAGCGGGGTCGGGCCGGCCCGGTGGGTCCAGGGTGGTGCGGTAGCCCACGACGTAGCCACGCCGGGTGCCGGTCTCCTCGCCGCTGACCCGTTCCACCTGGGTGACCGTCGCCGTGATGCGGTGCCCGGCCGGTGGGGGAGCCACCACGAGCACCCCGACGGTCGACGGTGGGGTGGCCGGCGCGGCGTACGGCACGGCACGGCGGTTCGTGTGCGCGGCATCGGTGTCCAGCAGGCTGTATCCGGCCATCACATACGCCGCCGCCACCGCCGCCTGGTCGGTCAGGTCAACCGACGGGTCGGGGCCGCCGGGGTCGACACCGCGTTCGACCGGCAGGGCGCCGAGGGCGTCCCGGTCGGCGGCGCTGAGCGTGCCGCCGCGGTTGTCGTCGGTGCCGGTCTCGCGGCCGCACACCAGGTACAGCGCGCCGGCCAGCACCAACAGCACCGTGATGGCGATGGCGATGGCCGGATTGAGTCGGTTCGTCATGGTCAGTCCCGGTAGCTCACGTGGATGTGGTCGTAGTGCCCGCCGGTGGCGCTCTTGGCGTCGTACACGCCGCCGCCGTCGTACCGTTCGCCCCAGCCGTCGCCGATGTCCTTCGACCCGGTCTGCCAGTAGCGGCCCTGCCAGATCAGGTACTTGACGTGCAGCGCGTCGGCGTTGGTCCGGTACCAGTTGGCCACCCGCCAGCCCGCTGCCAGCGCCTCGCCCTGAGCGAACGTGCCGGGCTGGCCGGGGAACAGGTCACAGGCCTTTCCCTTGGCGTGGTCGCTGCTGGGGTTCCAGGGATGCGCGTCCCAGCAGCCGGCCGAGCGCAGCGTCGGGCCCGCGTGGACGTCGCCAAAGGCGTTCACCAGGGAGCTCAGACCGTAGCGGGTGGCGGCGGTCAGGCAACCCGAGCTGGTGGGGTCGGTCAGCGTGCAGCCGGTGAGCGCGCCGGCAAATGGAGCCGGCGCGGCCGGCAGGGTGGAGGTGATGCCACCGAGTGTGACCACCGCCGGACCGGCCACCGCCGCGACCGGCGCAAGCCGCCCGGCGGCCTGCACCGGCGGCTTCGCCGCGGCCTGCACCGGCGGCGGCGTCGCCGGCCGCGGCGAACCGACCGGCGGCGTCCGGTAGTCCTCGACGTACTTGTGGACGTTGCGGAGGTAGCGGTTGATCAGGCTCACGCAGGTGGAACCGCAGCCGGCCTCGCCGGTCTTCGGCACCCCGGTGGCGCTGCCGGTGACCCGGCCGCAGCCGGCGATGTGGCAGACCAGCATGGCGTCCAACGGCTCGGTGGGCTTGCCGGTGGCCTTCAGGTGTCCGGTGACCGCCCGCAGGTTGGTGCACACCCACGGGATGCCGACCCGCAGATGGGTCTCCGGCACAGTGATCTGGCCGGACGCACCGCCGGCGGCCGCCCAGTTGTGGTCGTTGATCTGGTACAGCCCGGACGCCCCGCCGTTGCTGTCGCTGCTGTGCGCCTTGGGGTTCCAGCTCGACTCGGCCTGGATCTCGGCCACCACCCACACCGCGGGCAGCTCCGGGCACTGCCGTTCCAGCACGTCGTTGATCACCGGCAGCATCTGGGTGGCCAGCTTCGGGATCTTCGTGAGGTCCACCCCGGACAGCGTCGGCGTGTTCGAGTCGTCGTCCTCGGCGGCCGTGATGACCAGCAGCACCAGCACCGCAACCATGCCGACAGCGACCGCGCTCAGCCCCCGACCCCACCCCCCGCCAGCGCTCACCCCTCAGCCCGCTGCGGCGCCCGTGCTCGCGCCCGCGCCCGCGCCCGCGCTCGTGCTCGCGCCCGCGCTCGTCTGGGCGAAAGTGCCGTTCGCTCGGCCAGAACGTGCGAAAGTGCCGTTCGCTCGGTACGGATCGGCGGCGAACGCTTGGTCGGTGTCGTAGAGTGCCTGCTCGGCGGGGGTCAGTCGCAACGAAACCGGTAGGCCGATGCGTTCGCCGGACTTGATCAGATACTTGCCCCGGCCGGGGTGCAGGGGCTTTCCCCATCCCGCCGGCCCACCGACCCCCGATGCGCTGCCCAGCCAGGTCGGGGACGCCGCCCACGAGGTGACCAACGCGGCCTCGCCCTCGGACATCGGGGTGATCCGGCGCAGCGCGTGCAGCTCCTGTTCGGCCATGCCGCCGAGCACCACGATGGCGTTGCGGGCCACCATGCCCCGTGCCTTGGCCCGGTCGGTCTCCGACGGCAGCGCCTCCAGGTCGTCGAGCGAGTGGGTGACCTGGAAGGAGATCACGCCGCGGTGGCGGTTCAGCCGGGTGATCCGGTCGGAGCGCTCGACCAGCCCGGGAGCAGCCCGCAGCACCCGCCACAACTCGTCCTGCACCACCGCCACGTTGCGCTGGCGGCCGTGCTGCTGACTCGGGCCATGAGCGGCGGCCGTGCCGTCGATCAACGCCGAGGACCACGCCCACGAGCAGAGCATGCCGGCGGCCAACGCGTCGTCATCGTCGTCACCGAGCGCGGAGAGGTCCAGGGACAGCGCGGGGCAGTCCAGACCGGAGCCGACCGTGGACTGCCGGTCGAAGATCCCCCGGATGCTCCCGTCGCACAGCAGGGCCAGGGTGTTGACCAGGTCGCGCACCGCGCGGCGGTAGCTGTTCGCGTCCCGGCTGGCCAGGATCATCCAGAGGTGCTCACCGCCCGCACTGAGGGCACGCAGCACGTCGGGCACCACCGGCTCGCCCGGTGCCGCGGCGTTGACGGCCGCGTCCAGCGCGGCGCCCAACATCCGCCGTTCGGTGACGTCCACGTCGCCCCGGCGCACGATGGTGACCAGGGCCTCCAGCAACGTCAGCCGGCGCGCCCGCACCGTCTCGGCCAACCGGTCGCGCTCCGCGCCGACGGCCGCCGCGAGCGCGGCCCGCAGCGGCCCGGCGTCCAGCGGGTTGAGCGAGCTCAGTCCCCGTCCGACCCGCCACACCGACCCGCCAAGTGCCTCCACCAGCGCGGAGTACTCGCCCTTGACGTCACCGGGCACCACCGCCACCCCGCCGAACGCGACCAGCCCGGTGATCATCCGCTTGATGATCGCGGACTTGCCGATGCCGGGCTGGCCCTGCACCCAGACCCCGGTGTTGGACACCAGGCCGTCGCGCAGCCACTCGGCCGGGTCCAGCCCGACCGGCTCGGCGGTCAGCAGGTGGCGCCCGATCGGTACCCCCCGGACGGCGGTGCCGGAGCTGACCGCGAACGGGAACAGCCCGCACAGCTGGCTGCTGGTACCGGCGTACAACTCGCCGCCCTCGACGTGCGGGGCCCGGCCGCCGCCGGCGACCGGCCAGCCCCAGGCCCGGGGCACCTGCCGTCCCCGGAAGTCAGCCATCACCGACCCCTTCCTCGGCTGGCAAGCTCGTTCGGGTTCAGCCCGAGCCCGAGGCTGGCGGCGAACCCGGCCTGCTGGGCGCCCCACATCCGGCGCAGCCGCAGCTTGGCCGCGCCGGCCCGCTGCTCCACGTCGGCGATCGCGGCCGGCAGCTGCCCCGGGTCGGTGACCGTGGTGGTGACGTAGACGGTCAACCGGCCCACCCCGGCGCCCTCGGCCTCCTCGCGGGCGGCCTGGCGGGCGCGGTCGTGGTCGTCGCATTCGCGCTGGGTCTCGCCCCGGCGGGTGCGCTGCGACCAAGCGTGGCGCAGCTGACCGGCGGTGATCTCGCTCTCCACCCGGGCGGCGGCCTGTTCGGCGGGGTAGGGCAGGTACAGCAGGCTGACCCGGCGCGGGTAGGGGCCGGGGGCCAGCAGCGGCACCAGCACCCTGGCGCTGACCGCCTGGCGGGGTGCTTCCAACAGTGCCCAGGACACCGAGATGCCCGAGTCGTGGCGGTAGGCGTCCCAGGTCTCGCAGGCCGCCACCGGGCCGGCCTGGGCCCAGTCCCGCAGCTGCTGACCATCGCCCTGGCGGGCGATGTCGTCGCGGGAGATCGGGTCGAACGCCGAGCGCACCCTGGCGGTCAGCCCAGTCGCCGACTCCCGGCCGAGCACCCCGACGCCGCAGTTGGCCAGGCCCGCCTCCAGGCCCGGCAGCCAGCGGGTGACCTCGGCGACCGAGGCCAACAGGTCGGGTGGGCGTGGGGCGGCCCGGGCCGGGTCCAGGGTGATGGTGACCCGGGTGTCGGTCTGCGCGGAGGTGGACGGGGTGAGCTCGACGAGCTCCTCCATCAGCTGGCGGGCCGCCGGCGGCGCGTCCGGGGAGATCCGCGAGCGCACGTAGTCCATGTGGGCCGGCGCCGTGGCTGTGCTATCTACGGTTACCGCGATGTGCCGGATCACCGGGCGGTGCCCCAGGTCGGCCAGCCAGGCGCCCCAGCACGCCACCCACTCGTCCGCGCTGGCCCGGTCGGCCAGGTCCAGCCCGGCCGGCGCGCAGCGCAGCACGGTGGACAGGGTGCCGGTGTGCCGGTCGAACACCAGGCACTGGCGTCCGCCCCGGCCGTCGTCGGTGTCCAGGGCGACCAGCGGGGCCAACGGCCCGGGCAGGTCGTGTCGGCGGGGGTGCTCGGTGATCAGTCCGCCGGACAGCTCGGTCCAGCCCTTGGCGCGGCCGTTCGCGAAGCGCAACCGGCGGGTCAGGGCCTCGGCGGTGGTCGAGCCGCCGATCCGGACGGTCACCGCGAGCACCGCGCAGGTGGCCAGCAGACCGAGCAGCAGCGCGGCGCGCGGCGCGAACGGGGCCATCAGCAGCGGGGCGAGCACCGCGGCGAACACGGTGACGGTCTGCCCGGCGCTCAGGGAGCCGACGCCCCAGCCGCGTTCCGGGCGCCAGTGCCCGTACAGCCGGGGTTCGGGGCGGTCGGTGTGCATGGTCATCGTCCTCGGGGTGACGTCGGGTCGGGGTGGCTGCCCACCCTCGGGATCGGGC
>JALYVZ010000292.1 GCA_030852965.1 Actinomycetota bacterium
GGTTGGCTCCGCACGGCTCGGTGCCGCATGGGTTGGCTCCGCACGGCTCGGTGCCATCTCGATCGGCTCCGCCCGGCTCGCTGCCCTCGGGTTGGGTCCCGCCGGGGCCGAGCGGGGTGAACCCGCCGACGATCCGGATCGCCGACGAGGTCACCGACATCACCGAGACCATCCAGGTCGCCCCCGCCGTCGACACCGCCGCGGCGATCGATCCCGGCTCCACCGGCGCCGGCACCCCCGCCGAGACCCTGCCACCGGGCAAACGGGTCCGAGTGGTGCTGTCCCAGCGCAAGGGCACCCCGCCGCGGCCCGTCCGGACCGTGGTTGACATGCAGGAGCTGACCCAGGTCGGCGCGCTGCTCAGCGCCAGCCTGATCCGTTCGCAACTGAACCTGGCCGTGCGGATCGGCGGCATCGCGACGATCGCGCTCGGCTCGTTGCCGGCCATCTTCACGATCTTCCCGGTGCTCGGACGGGTGGAGCTCTTCGGGTTGCGGTTGCCGTGGTTGCTGCTCGGCGGGCTGTCCTATCCCTTCATGCTCCTGCTCGGCTATCTGCACGCCCGGTCCGCCGAGCGACTCGAACAGGTCTTCGCCGACCACATCCAGAACTAGGATGCCTCAGTGAGCACTGCCGCCGTGGTGGCGCTGACCGCGATCGCGTTGGTGGCCGGAGTCTCGACGATCATCGGCGCGTTCGGCGTCCGGTTCGCCCGCAACACGTCCGACTTCCTGGTCGCCTCCCGCACCGTGCGCCCGGTCGCCAACGCCAGCGCGATCTCCGGGGAGTACCTCTCCGCGGCGTCGTTCCTCTCGGTGGCCGGGCTGATTCTCAAGGACGGCCCGGACGCACTGTGGTACCCGGTGGGGTTTACCGCGGGCTACCTGGCGCTGCTGCTTTTCGTGGCCGCCCCGCTGCGCCGCTCCGGGGTCTACACGGTGCCGGACTTCGCCGACTACCGGCTGCGCAGTCCAGCGCTCGGCCGGGTCAGCGCCGCGTTCGTGATCATCATCGGCTGGCTGTACCTGCTACCGCAGCTGCAGGGTGCCGGGCTGACGGTGGCCATCGTGGCACCGGGTTGGCCGTCCTGGATCGGGGTGGTGGGGGCCACCATGATCGTGGTGGTCACCGTGGTGATCGGCGGCATGCGGTCGATCACGTTCGTGCAGGCGTTCCAGTTCTGGCTGAAGTTCACCGCGCTGACCGTGCCGGCGATCGTGCTGGTGCTGTACATCGGCGGTGCACACCGGCCGCTCAACCGGCCGGCCCCGCCGCGCTTCCCCGCCGACACCACGGTCGCCATCCAGACCGACGTGGCCCTGGAGGTGACCCAGGCGGTGTCGTTCATGGCCGACGGGGTGCTGGACGGCGAGCCCCGCGCCGGCGCCGTGCGCTGGGGCGCCGGTCGGCACACGGTCACCAAGGGATCCTCGCTGGAGTTCCCGGCCGGGACCTCGGTGCCGGTGCCGGTCGGCTTTCCGGTACGCGACTCCACGTGGCTGACCCCGTTGTCCGGGGACGCCGAACACCAGATGTTCGGGATCTACTCGCTGATCATCGCCACGTTCCTGGGCACCATGGGCCTGCCGCACGTGCTGGTGCGGTTCTACACCAACCCGGACGGCAGGACCGCCCGCCGGACCACGGTGATGGTGCTGGCGATGCTCGGCGGGTTCTACCTGATGCCCGCCGCGCTCGGCGCGCTCTCCCGGCTCTATGTACCCCAGCTGCTGGTCAGTGGAGACACCGACGCGGCCGTGCTGCTGCTGCCCACAGCGGTGCTCGGCAACGGTTTCTTCGGCACCGCGCTGGCCGGGCTGGTCACCGCCGGGGCCTGGGCGGCGTTCCTGTCCACCTCGTCCGGGCTGGTGGTCAGCGTGGCCGGGGTGTTGTCCACCAGCCCCACGCTGTCCCCCCGCGGCGGGGCGCTGTCCTTCCGGCTGGCCGCCGTGCTGGCCGGGGCGGTGCCGCTGGTGCTGGCGCTGGCGGCCACCCGGCTCGACTTCGCCCAGACGGTGTCGCTGGCCTTCGCGGTGGCCGCCTCGACGTTCTGCCCGCTGCTGGTGCTCGGCATCTGGTGGGCCGGGTTGACCGACCGGGGTGCGATCGCCGGGCTGCTGGTCGGCGGGGTCAGCTCGGTCACCGCGGTGACCCTCAGCCTGTTCGACGTCGCGCCGGGCGGGTGGGTCGGCGTGCTGCTGGCCCGGCCCGCGGCGGTGACGGTGCCGGCGGCGTTCTTGACGATGGTGGTGGTCAGTGGGTTCACCGCGAGTCGGCTGCTACCGGACGTGCCTCGGCTGATGCTGCGGTTGCACGCCCCGGAGCGCCTGGGGCTGAGCCCGGACCGGGTGCGCCAGCCTGACTGAGCAGCGGTTGCGTTCGCAAGTACCGGCTGGGTGAGGACCGGCCTTGAAACAGATTGTGCACGACTGGATCGTGGACGCGCCGTGGGGGTTGTGACGGTCGTAGCGTTTATGGTTCGCCCACCTGATGTCTGACCAAAGGAGCTCCGGTAGTGAGTACCGCCGCGGAACGCCTGACCGATGAGGCAGGTGTCTACGAGCAGATGCAGGCCACCCCGGAGTTCGCCGGACTGCGCCGGAGGCTGCGCTGGTTCGTGTTTCCGATGAGCGCGCTGTTCCTGCTCTGGTATCTGGCGTACGTGCTGCTGGCGAGCTTCGCGAAGGGCTTCATGTCGACCCGGTTGCCGGCGGACAGCAACTTCACGGTCGGTCTCTACATCGGCCTGCTGCAGTTCGTCACCACGTTCGCGATCACCACGATCTACGTCGGGTTCGCCAACAACCAGCTCGACCCGGCCGCCGAGCGGCTGCGCATCGAGATCGAGGGGAGCGAGCAGTGACCGCCCACCTGGCGCAGCAGTCGACCAGCATCGGCAACCCGGCGCTCAACATCGCCATCTTCGCCGGCTTCGTGGCGATCACCCTGACGATCGTGGTGTACGTCGGGGGGCCGAACCGGACCGCCTCGGACTACTACGCCGCCGGCCGCTCCTTCACCGGCCCGCAGAACGGTGTGGCGATCGCCGGCGACTACCTCTCCGCCGCGTCGTTCCTCGGCATCGCCGGGGCGATCGCGGTCAACGGCTACGACGGGTTTCTGTACTCGATCGGTTTCCTGGTGGCCTGGCTGGTGGCGTTGCTCCTGGTCGCCGAGCTGCTGCGGAACACCGGCAAGTTCACCATGGGTGACGTGCTCAGCTTCCGGATGCGCCAGCGTCCGGTGCGGGCGGCGGCGGCCATCTCCACGCTGGTGGTGTCGTTGTTCTACCTGCTGGCCCAGATGGCCGGCGCCGGCGCGCTGATCGCGCTGCTGCTGAACGTCCCGAACAGCAACACCGTCGGCCAGGGTGTGGTGATCGGCGTGGTCGGCCTCATCATGGTTGTTTATGTGTTGGTCGGCGGGATGAAGGGCACCACCTGGGTGCAGATCATCAAGGCCGGGCTGCTGCTGGTCGGGGCCGCCGTGCTGACCGTGTGGGTGCTTGGCAAGTTCGGCTTCAACTTCTCCGAGATCCTCGGTCTGGCCATCCAGAACAGCCCGAAGACCGGCGAGAAGATCCTCGGTCCCGGTCTGGCCTACGGCGCCACCACCACGTCGAAGATCGACTTCATCTCGCTGGCGCTGGCCCTGGTGTTCGGCACCGCCGGGCTGCCGCACATCCTGATGCGGTTCTACACCGTGCCGAACGCCAGGGAAGCCCGCCGTTCGGTGGTGTGGGCGATCTGGCTGATCGGCATCTTCTACCTGTTCACCCTGGTCCTGGGCTACGGCGCGGCCGCGCTGGTCGGCCCGGAGAAGATCAACGCCGCGCCCGGGTCGACGAACTCGGCCGCGCCGCTGCTGGCCTACGCGCTCGGCGGCGAGCTGCTGCTCGGCATCATCTCGGCGATCGCGTTCGCCACCATCCTCGCCGTGGTGGCCGGGCTGACCATCACCGCCTCGGCGTCCTTCGCGCACGACGGGTACGCCAACGTCATCCGCAAGGACAACCCGTCGCCGGACGCCGAGGTCAAGGTGGCCCGGCGCACCGCCATCGTGATCGGGTTGGTTGCGATCGTGGGCGGCGTGCTGGCCCGCAACCAGAACGTCGCGTTTCTGGTCGCGCTGGCGTTCGCGGTGGCCGCCTCGGCGAACCTGCCGACGATCCTGTACTCGCTGTTCTGGAGGCGGTTCAACACGATGGGCGCACTGTTCAGCATCTACGGCGGGCTCGGGGTCTGCGTGGTCCTCATCCTGTTCTCGCCGGCCGTCTCCGGCAAGCCGAAGTCGATGATCCCGTCGGCGCACTTCGACATCTTCCCGCTGGCCAACCCGGGTCTGGTGTCCATCCCGCTGTCGTTCCTGCTGGGCGTCATCGGAACCTATGTGGGCAGCAGCGAGAAGTTCGACGCGCGCAAGTACGCCGAGATGGAGGTCCGCTCCCTAACCGGCGCCGGCGCGGAAAAGCCCGCCCGCCCCTGAGCCCGCCGGCCCCCGGCAGCCCGGCGGCCCCGGCGGCTCGCACCGTGCGAAGCAGGGCCGTTGGGTCGTGGGAGGATGGGGGCGTGAGCAATCAAGTGCCGGGGGTTGGGGTGGAGGCCGTGCCGGGGGATGCGCGGCCGCTGGATGTCCGGGAGGCCGACGAGTGGGCGGCCGGCCACGCACCCAGTGCCCAACACATCCCGATGTCCGAGCTCAGCAACCGACTCGGTGAGCTCACCGGCGACCAGGACCCGCTGTATGTGATCTGCCGCTCCGGTGGACGCTCGGCGCGGGTGGTGGAGTTCCTGGCTCAGCAGGGGTACCCGGCGGTGAACGTGGACGGCGGGATGCAGGCCTGGGCGCGGGTCGGTCGTCCACTGGAGCGCGACGGCTCGGGGCCGGCAGAGATCATCTGATGTCCTGCCCGAAGTGCGGTCGGAGCCAGCCGCCGGACGCGGCCGGGCCGTTCTGCGCGCACTGCGGGCAGTTCCTGGTGCCGATGCGCTGGGTGGCCGTGCCGCCGGCGGGCACCGAGGAGACCCCTCGCCCGAACCCTGGGGCCCGGGGGAGCTACGGCGGGCCGCCGCGCTACCTGAGACCCCCGACGTGGGGGTTCCCGGCGCTGCCGTGGCGGCGCGGCGAACCAGACTCGGGGTCGTCGACGATCGGGCTGCTCGCCGC
>JALYVZ010000293.1 GCA_030852965.1 Actinomycetota bacterium
GAGGCCAGCCGCGCTGAGATCACCCGCGCCTACCGCGACCTGCTCCGCCGGCACCATCCCGACACCCGCACTCACCAGCCCACTCAGGCCCGAACTCTGCGCTGTCCTACTCGGCCCCCGCGGACTCTGGGGCCGCTGGTTCGGCGTTGGCCTCCTCTGATGAGGCCCTGAACCGGGCCGTGGCCGCGTACGCGGTGCTGGCCGACCCGGACCGTCGAGCCAGCTACGACCACCACCAGCGCCGCCACTGGGGAGAAGCCGAGCAGCACACCCAGGCCGAAGCGGCTGGCCTGACACCCCCGACGAAACCTGCCGTCGGACCGTTCTGGCCCGCCGGGGGCACCCCGTCCGGGTCGCCTCGGCAGGACCCACCACCGATCCGGGTCGGCCCCGTCCGCTGGCACCGCGTCAGCCCGACCCCAACCAGGCGACCCTGACGGGGTACGCCCCCCACCAAGAGCGCAGCGGCGAAGGAAAAGGGGCTAACCCAATGGCACAGTTCGTGAAACCTGATACCGGCTTCACCATTGATCTGGCCAGAAGACCCGGACCCGGACGGGTCTGCACTGCTCCGCCCGTGTCCGTACCCGTACCCGGCCAGGAAGCGGGAACGGGAACAGGACGTGCTCGACCTCACCGACGCGACCCAAGTCGCGACCCGCCCCGCGATCCTGCTCGAGAGCCGCTCCAGAAAGGATCGGCGAATTCAGGCGGTCGTCGCAACGACGGGTGAATCTGGGTCAAACAGTAAGCGCTGCATGGCTTGAGCAGGGGTGATCCGGCCGAGGGTCTTGCGGGGTCGGTCGTTGAGCTCGGTGGCGACCTCGAGCAACCGCTCGGGCGAGTGCACGGACAGGTCGGTTCCCTTAGGGAAGTACTGGCGCAGCAGCCCGTTGGTGTTCTCGTTAGAGCCGCGCTGCCAAGGCGAGTGGGGGTCGCAGAAATAGATGGCCATCTTGGTGGCCATGGTGATCTGGCGGTGCTGGGCCAGCTCGGTGCCCTGGTCCCAGGTCAGCGTCTTGCGCAGGTGCTCGGGCAGGGTCTTGATGCTGGCCAGCAGGCCGTCGCGGACCGCGATCGCGCCGTGGCCCTCGGGCAGGTGGACCAGCATCGTGAAGCGCGTCTGGCGCTCTACCAGCGTGGCGATCGCCGAGCGGCAGTTCGAGCCCAGGATGAGGTCTCCTTCCCAATGGCCAGGGACGGCACGATCATCAACTTCCGCGGGCCGCTCACTGATCAAGATCATGTCCGCGATCTTGGCTGGACTCTTGGCCGTGGGGCGCCGGGGGCGACGTACCGCACGGCCGGTGCGCAGGTGTTGGTGCAGGTCAGCGCGCAGATGACCGCGGCCCTGGACGTAGAGGGCTTGGTAGATCGTTTCGGGGCTCACCTGCATCTCCTGCCGGTCGGGCAAGGCCGTGGCGAGGTGGTCGCTGATCTGTTCCGGGCTCCACTTCACACACAGCTTCTCCTGGACCAAGGATGCCAGTTCCAGGTGCTCGAACTTGCTGGCCTTGGGCCGCCGACCTCGTAGCTCGGCCCGCTTCTGCGCCGCGAACGGCGCGTACTTGGCCCGGGCCCGGGCGCCGGGTTCAGGCCCGTTGCGGTGTAGCTCCCGGCTGACCGTCGAAGCCGAGCGAGCGAGCTGCCGGGCGATCTCCCGTACGCCCGCCCCGGCCAGGTTCAAGTCGGCGATCTGCAACCGCTCCTCCAGGCTCAGATACCGGCCCGAGGGCGCCGGCTTCTTGCGCGGGATCGCTCCACCGGTCGCCTGACGCCAATGACGGCCCGTTGCTCGACTCACCCCGACAGCATCACAGGCTGCTCGCAGCGTCGACCCCTGCCCCATCAACACCCAAAACCGAGCCTGCTTATCGATCAGTTCCTTCTTCGACCACATGGGCAACACCTCACATCAGTAGGGGTGTTGCGACGACCGACTGAGCCCGCCATCGGCCTGCGGTCATTCGAATGGTGTTGTGAGGTCGGGTTCGCGCAAGCCAACGGCGTCGTGGTGCCAGAAGGCATCCGGGTAGACCAGCGTTCCGGTCATCCAGGACTCATAAGACGGCAGCGTGAGCGCCTGGAAGGCGAGTTTGGGAATACGTAGCGACGGTCTGCGAAACAACTGGTCATCACCGGCACGGAATCCGAAGCGAGAGTAGTAGCGCGGATCACCTTCGAGGAACACGATTGGCACCGACTGTGCGGCCATCATCTGGATCCCCGCCGAGACGAGGGCCGAACCAATGCCGGTGCCCTGGAACGTAGGTAGGACAGCCAGAGGGCTGAGGACTTGTACCCCGACAAGCTCTCGCGGGGTATCCAATACGGCGGGGGTGAACAGGACGTGTCCTACGACAAAACGGTCGTCAACAGCCACGTACGACAGGCCTGTCTCGCTAGTGACAAGCTGACGTAGGTCGTCTACAAGGTCAGCGACGACCTGCCCGTGATCGCCAAACGCCGCCCGATGAACGCGTCCAACCGATGGTGCGTCTTCTCGTCGTTCGGGCCGAATATCCACGCGCGGAGTTTAAGGTGCAGTGCTGAGTCCTCGTGTTTCGCAGTTTGGGGCGAGTATGGCGCAGCGGTGTGACTGGTGTGACGGGTGTTTCTGGTGGGGTAGCGGCGTGTCGACACGGCCGGCCCCGGAGAGTGTGAGAAGCATCGGCGATGGTCTCGAAACCGTTGCCGATGCTTCCCTCCCTGACGCTACCGTCTTCCTGGTTGCAGGTGCTGGAACCGCTGCGTGCGGTGTTCGGCCGCTCCTCCACGTTCGGGCTGTTCGTGCTGCTGGCCACCGGCCTGGTCGCCCGGACCAGCCGCCGCACCGTGGTCGGGATGCTCGCCGGGGCGGGGATGGCCGCGGTGGTCTCGTTCCATTCGGCGTGCCGGTTCTTCTCCGCTGGTCGCTGGGAGGTCGACCGGCTCGGCCTGGCGGTCGCGCGCCTGGTGGTGGACCGGTTGATGACCCCCGGTGCGCCGATCACGGTCGCGGTCGACGACACCCTGTTCCGCCGGTGGGGCAAGAAGGTGCACCACGCGTTCTGGACCCACGACGGCGCCGCACAAGGCCCCAGCAAGCTCGGGCGGGGCAACCGGTGGGTGATCGCTGGGATCGTGGTCCGGTTGCCGTTCACCAGCCACCCGACCTGCCTGCCGGTCCTGTTCCGGCTTTGGGCCGGCAAGGACACCGACTCCCCGGTCCAGTTGGCCGCTCAGATACTCACCCTGCTGGCAGCCGCCCTCCCCGACAGGCGGATTCACGTGGTCGCCGACGCCGCCTACCACGGGAGGGCGCTGGTCCAGGCGGGCACCACGATCACCACCCGGCTGCCGGTCAACGCCGCCTTGTACGGGCCGACCCCGCCACGGACCGGGCGCCGCGGACGGCCAGCCAAGAGGGGGCCCCGACTCGGCACGCCCGCGCATCTGGCCGACACCGTGTCCTGGCACACCGCCGAGGTGGACCGGTACCGGCACACCGACATCGTCCACGTCGCGATCCTGGACGCCCTGTGGTACGGCGCCTTCGCCGACACCCCCGGGCGCCTGGTCCTGGTCCGCGACGACGACACCAGCACCGGGTACGACCTGGCCCTGTTCACCACCGACCCCGACACCCCCGCCGAGCAGATCATCGGACGGTACGCCGACCGGTGGTCGATCGAGACCGCCAACGCCACCGGCAAACAGGTCTTGGGCGTTGGCCAGGCCCGCAACCGACTGCCCCGCGCGGTCGAACGCACCGTCCCCTTCCAGTTCCTCGTCCAGACCCTGGTCACCTGCTGGTACGCCATCCACGGCCACCACCCCGACGACCTGGCAGGGCGCCGCGCGGACGAACCCTGGTACACCGCAAAGGTCGAGCCCAGCTTCGAAGACATGCTCGCCAAACTGCGTCGCGCCCTGATCGTCGCCCGATTTACCGCGGCTACCCCACACCAGCCAGACCCCCACATAATCCACGACTACCAGTTGGCCTGCGCCGCAGCCGCCGCCTAACTGCGAAACACGAGACACAACCGTCAAGCCGAAGGACCACACCCGCTGATGCCATCTTCGCCCACCGCCGCCCCTGTTTCCCTCAACGCCACGGACCTGGCCGGTCTGCTGACCGTGTTCGGTGCCGTGCCCGATCCACGCGCCCGGCGCGGGGTGCGGCACTCACTAGAGCAATTGCTGGCGATCGGGGTCGAGGCTGTCTTAGCCTCAATCCACCGATGGGCTTGGTGGTGTGAGTCGCTGACGGCGAGGACAGGGACCGCATGCTGTGGGCGTGGGTGTTGGCCCGGCCTCGCTGTCGGGGTGTTCCAGGGTGTCCTTGGGTTGGGCCGTCGCCGGCTGGGTGGTCAGGTCCGTGCGGTCGCTGGTGGGGGCCTGCAGGTCTGGACGAACATCTGGGTCCAGGCCTTCTCCCAGGGCCAGTCGGTGGGCAGGTGCAGGCTCCGGCGCCGGGCGGAGGTCGCGATCCGGGCTGGGATGTGGATCAGTTTGCGCCGGATCGTGGCGGTGGTGGCTTTGGCCAGCCGTGGCTGCCCGGTCAGGGTGGCGGCGGCTCGGGTGAGGTTGAACGCGATCGCGGCCAGCACGAGCCAGGCGCTATTGGCCCAGAACGAGGCGGACGGCAGGTGCGCCAGGGCCGAGCCTTTGAGGTCGGCGTGGACGTTCTCGATGGTCGCGTGCTGCCGGTGGGTCTTGTCCGCGGCCACGGTGTCCAGGTCGGCGGGGTCGGTGGTGGTGAAGAACGCGTGGAAGCGCCAGGTGTCGAACAGGGTGTCCTGCCCGGCGGCCTTCTTCTTGGCGTTGGCGTCGGGGATCCGGCGGACCACGAGCCGGCCGGTGACCTGCTTGGTCTTCTTCTTGGAGGAGAACGCGGTGTACCCGATCTCGGCGACCTCGGCCCGGGAGACCCACAGGCCGCTGTCCTGGTCCAGGATCGGGTGGGGGTAGGTGATCTTGGTCCACCCGTCCGGGGCGATGTCGGCGATCGCCTTCTTGACGTTGGGGTCTAGCCGCACGGTGATCGACACGTCCGCGCCGCCGGTCCGGGCGGCGTGGACGACGTCGGCGCCATAGAACGCCGAGTCGGCCCGCAGCAATACCCGGGTGCCCGGCTCGTGCAGGCGCCGGG
>JALYVZ010000294.1 GCA_030852965.1 Actinomycetota bacterium
GCATTGGTGCGGACGGCGGCATTGGTGCGGACGGCGGAGCGGCGGCTCCGGGCGCCACCATCGCGACCGAGCCGGAGCGTGGTGCCCGGTCGGCCAGCGTCGCCGCGCCGAGTGCCACCGCGTACTTGGGGTGAGTGTCCACCGCGATCGGTCGGCCCAGCGCGGCCGACACCATCTCGGTGATCAGTGGGATGCGCGAGGAGCCCCCGATCAGCAGCACCGAGGACAGGTCCTCCGGGCGCACCTGGGCGGAGTCCAACGTCCGGGCGAGCGCGCCGATGGTCGACTCGACGTGGGCCCGGATCAGGTCCTCGAACGTGCCCCGGTCCAGCTTCACGTCGAAGTGCCGGTCCGGCAGGAACACCGGCAGCACGGTCTCGGTGTCCGCGGACAGCGCCTCTTTGGCCAGGATGCAGTCCTGCCGCAGCCGGGCCAGCGCTACGGTGGTGCGGGGGTCGCGCATGTCCAGGTCGTCCAACGCGTTGCCGCTGGAGAAGTTGACGTAGCGCAGGATGGCTTCGTCGAAGTCGATGCCGCCGAGCCGCTCGACGCCCTCCGGGATGCCGACGATCTCCATCCCGTCGGGTGTCTTGCGCAGGATGGTGACGTCGAAGGTGCCGCCGCCCAGGTCGTACACCGCCACCAGCTCGCCGGTGGCCAGCGCACGGGTCGCGGCGTAGCGGGCGGCCGCCGCTTCCGGCTCGGTGATCTTCAGCGCGCTGGTCAGCCCGCCGAAGCGCAGCACCCCGTCGAACAGCGTGCGGCGGAACGGGCCCCAGTTGGCCGGGTGGGTGAGCGCAACGTTCTCCGGCGGGCCGCCTTCGCTGTCGATCACCCTGGTGAGCACGTCGCGCAGCTGGGCGCCGAGCAGCTCGGTGGCCGCGTAGGACCGACCGGCCAGCACCACCGGTGTCGGGTCGCCCAGCCGGCGCTTGAACTTCCGGGCGACCCGGTCGGCGCTGCTCACGGCGCGTAGACTGGCGGCGGCCTCGCCGGTGACCAGAGTGCCGTCCTCCTGCAGGTAGACCGCCGAAGGCGTGACCTCGGAACGATCGCCCAGGGTGAACATCTCGGCCCGACCGTCCACGGCGAGCGCCGCCGCGACGAATGTCGTGCCGAGATCTACCCCCAGGCTGTAGCCCACCTGTCAAATAGTAGCCTGGTCGGTCCAGGTGACCCGGGTATTCGTCGCGGAGCAGCGCTAACGTATTGCTTACGGCCCAGCGAGATCACCCACAGGCGCCGCTGCCGTCGCGGTGTGGGTGTTAATGAGCTGGCGGTCTGGTCGCGACCTTTGCACCATGGGAGCCGTGCGCCCCCACGGCGGAGTGCGCTGACGGGGACCACGCCTGACAACGGAGGTCGAGACGGTGCAGACGATCGTCGCGGCGCTGACCGAGCAGCACCGCGAGCTGGACGAGGTGCTGTCGGCCCTGGCGCCGGCGGACTGGAAAGGCGCGTCCCGGTGTCCGGGCTGGACAATCGCCGATGTGGTGCTGCACCTGGCGCAGACCGACGAGCTGGCGGCCGCCAGTGGGCACGGTCGGCCGGCCGAGGTGGCCCCGGCCTGGCTGACTGCCGGCGGCGACGTCGACGCCAGGGCGGCCGAGTCCGTCGAGCGTGACCGTGGCGCGTCTGGCGCTGCGGTGTACGAGCGCTGGCGGGCCGCCGCCAGGTCGGTGCGGACGATGTTCGCGGGGGTCGACCCGTCCAGGAGGATGCTCTGGGTGGTCGGCGAGCTGCCGGCCCGCACGTTGGCCACCACCCGGCTGGCCGAGGCCTGGATCCACACCGGCGACGTGCTGGAGCCGCTCGGTGTCAAGCAACCGGCTACCGACCGGCTCTGGCACATCGCCCGGCTGGCCTGGCGGACGCTGCCGTACGCGTTCGCCCGGAACGGGAGCGAGCTGTCCGGGCCGGTGGCGCTGGCGCTGACCGCCCCCGACGGCTCGGACTGGACGTTCGGTCTCGCCCCCTCCGACCCGACCCCCGCCACCACGGTGCGTGGCCCGGCGCTCGACTTCTGCCTGGTCGCCGCCCAGCGCCTGGCCGCCCCCGCCAGCGCCCTAACCGCCCAGGGCCCAGACGCCAACCCGGTACTCACCCTCGTCCGCACCTTCGCCTGAGCCGTCACGTAGCCCGCACAGACCCAGTACACGCCGCACAGAGGTTGTAACTCTTGTGCGGCGTACACCCCGGTCTGTGCGAGCGGGGAACCTCACCGTTTGCGGATCAGGGTTAGGCCGTCCGCCAGCGTCAGGATGGTTGACTCTACGCGGGGGTCGGCGGTGATTTGGTCGTTGAACGCTCGGATGGCCTCGGTGTCGGTGTCGTCGCGGGTGGGGTCCACCACCGCGCCGGACCAGAGCACGTTGTCCACCAGGATCAGCCCGTTGCGCCGCAGCCGGGGCAGCAGCTCGGCGTAGTAGGCGGAGTAGTTCGGCTTGTCGGCGTCGATGAACGCCAGGTCGAACCGCTCGGTCGACGGCAGCTCGCGCAGGGTCTCCAGCGCTGGGCCGATCCGCAGCTCGATCCGCATCGCCACCCCGGCCGCCTGCCAGGCCCGGCGCCCGATCGAGGTCCACTCCTCGCTGATGTCCAGGCAGAGCAGCCGCCCGTCCGGTGGCAGCGCGCGGGCCAGACACAGCGCCGAGTACCCGGTGAAGGTGCCCACCTCGACGATGTCGCGGGCACCCACCGCGCTCGCCAACAACGCCATGAACGCGCCCTGCTCTGGGGCGATCTGCATCTGGGCGATGCCGCCGAGGGCCGCGGTCTCGGCGATCAGCGCGGCGGCGACCTCGTCGAGGGGGTGCGAATGTGCCAGTAGGTATCCGTGCAGCCGGTCGTCGAGGAGGAAGCTCTTTGGGCTCACCAGACCACCCTAGGGCAGCTGATGCCCGGCCGCCGTGCCGTAGGTTTGATCGCTGTGACGAGGGTGCTCGTGACCGGCATGTCCGGAACCGGTAAGTCCACGGTGCTCATGGAGCTGGGCAAACGCGGTCATCGAGTCGTCGATACGGACTACGCCGGATGGAGCGACGATGTCGCTTCACCGGACGGAACCGGGTTCGAACGACTCTGGCGCGAAGACCGGATGGCGGCTCTGTTGGCTGCGGAGCCCGCCGGTTGTCTGTTCGTGTCCGGCTGCGTCGCGAACCAGGGCCGTTTCCATGGTCGGTTCGATGCCGTGGTCCTGCTGAGCCTCCCGCCGGACCTGCTGCTGGCACGGATCAGCGCGGGTCGTTTCATCGTCACCGGGTCGGTGCGGGGGCGGCTCGATTCGCCGACCTGGCCCGGCACCCCCATTCCTGGTCCGCGTCGCAGCCGACGGAACCGCTGGCCTCCAAGTCCCTCGGCGGCCACTCGACCTGCGTGACTACCTCGAACTGACGCTGCAGGGCGGGTTCCCGGAGGCGCAGGGCCGCAGTGAGCGCGGCCGTCTGCTGTGGTCGAGGAGCTACCTGGACCAGCTGTTCACCCGGGACGTCGATCAGCTCGGCGACCGCCGCGACCCCACTCGCCTCCGCCGGTACTTCGAGGCATACGCGCTCAACACCGCCGGTGTGATCCCCACCACCACGTTGGCCAGGGCCGCGAACATCGACGGCAGGGCCGCTGACACCTACGAGGGCCTGCTTCAGGATCTGTTCGTCGCCGATCGGGTCCCGGCGTGGAGCACCAACCGGCTTCCCGCTCCCGCGGCTCTACCATCTACGCGATCAGAACGGCGACCACGAGGTCGACCTCATCGCCGAGCTCGACGCCCATCGGGCCGTGGCGGTGGAGTTCAAAGCCACCTCGGCACCGAGGGTCGACGCCGCCAGACACCTCATCTGGTTGCGAGATCAGCTTGGCGACCGGTTCGTGGTCGGCCTCATACTGCACACCGGCCCCCTGGTCTTCGAGTTTGCCGACAAGATTATCGCCGCTCCCGTGTCGACGCTCTGGAGCTGACCCTCCTGACCCTCCTCGCCGTCCGGTCAGGGCAGGGCTTGCACTTCGATGCCGGGGGTGTCACCAGTGAGGCGGGTGAGGTCGTCCGGGTTCCGTGTGCGGATCCGGTGAGCGAGATGCTGGTCCGTCGGGGGCTTGTGACGGAAGGCTCTCGCGCGGACCATTTCAAACATGCAGTAGCAAATCAAACATGCAGTAGCAAAGATGTCGTACCATCGGGTGCTGCGAGATGTATTTGTCACAGTACTTTCGGCGAGATGCCGGAGCCGGCCGCCTGGTGTGCACCGCACACACCGTCTGTACGCCGCACACCTGCTGCAGCGTGTGTGCGGCGTACGCAGCGCGTGTGCGGCACCGGTCTGCACAACGCGCTTGACCTGGACCGGGGTCGAGGTTGCAGAGTGGGTGCATGATTTCATTGCCCGGCGCTGACGGACCCGGCGCTGACGGACCCGGCGCTGACGGACCCGGCGCTGACGGACCGAGTGCTGACGGACCCGGCGCTGACGGACCGAGTGCTGGCGCCGGAACCGTCGTCGCCGTCGAACCCACCGTGCGTTCGGTGATCTTCGGGCCGCGGCGGCGGGCCACCACGATCGGCATGCTGCTGCTGATCAGCATGGTGGCGTTCGAAGCCATGGGCGTCGGTACCGCGATGCCGGCGCTGGTGGCCGAGCTCGGCGCGTTGCCGCTGTACGCGTGGCCGTTCGTGATGTTCATGGCCGCCGCCGTCTTCGGTACCGCACTCGGTGGGCGGTGGTGTGACCTGGCCGGACCGAGGTTGCCGCTGGTGGGGGCGCCACTGCTGTTCGGCGCCGGGCTGCTGGTGGCCGGGACGGCTGGCGGGATGGCGCAGCTGTTGGTCGGGCGGGTGCTGCAGGGACTGGGCGCCGGCGCCACCACTGTGGCGATCTACGTGCTGATCGCGCACGTCTACCCGGAGCGGACCCACCCGGCGGTGTTCGGGCTGATGTCCGGGGCGTGGGTGTTGCCGTCACTGGTCGGGCCGCCGGCGGCCGGGTTGGTCACCGAGCGGCTCAGCTGGCACTGGGTCTTCCTCGGCTTGATCCCGGTGGCGGCGCTCGCGGTCGCGCTCGTGGTGCCCGTCGTCCGTCAGCTCGGCCCGCCCGAACCCAGTGGGGCTGCGGACGGCGAGGCGGCGGGCGCGCGGCCGGCGGT
>JALYVZ010000295.1 GCA_030852965.1 Actinomycetota bacterium
CCGTTCACGAGCGCCGCACCCGGGCGAAGGCCGCCGTCAGCTCGGCCGGGGGCAGGTCCAGCCCGGAGCCGATGCCGACGGCGAACGCGCCGGCGTCGAGGTAGGCGGGCACGTCATCCCAGCCAATCCCGCCCGTGGGTACCAGCCGGATGCCGGGCAGTACCGGGGCCAGCGAGCGCAGGTAGCGCGGCCCGCCCAGGTGCGCGGGAAACACCTTGGCGATCCCGGCCGGTGCGGCCAGGTGCAGCTCGCCCGGGGTGAAGCCGCCCTGCACGAACGGCACCCCGGCGCGCTCGGCGAGCTCCGCAACCCCGGCTATCGGAAAGGGGCTGACCAGGAAGGCCGCGCATGCGTCCAGAGCGCACCGGGCGTCGTCGACCGAGCGGATCGTGCCCACCCCGATCGCGTGCCCCGGACCGGCCAGCTGCTCCAGCGCGGTGATCCACTGCGGTGTCGACGTGGTCAGCTCCACCACCGGAGCTCCGCTGTCACGCAGGGTGGCCACGGCGTCGAGCGCCCGCTGCCAGGTCGGGGACCTCAGCACGGGCAGCACGGCCTGGCGGTACAGCTGATCGAGAAGGTCCATCACCCAGCCGTTCGCTCGCCGATCGTCTCCGACTCCACGACACTAGGCGGCGACAGCGGAAGGCGGGCCTCAGCGTGGTGCCCGATGCTCAGGTGGCCCGTTGACCAGCGCCGCCACCGAGGCGGCCATCCGCAGCGAGCCCAGCCCGGTCGGGTGGAACGGGAACAGGTCGGACAGGCCCTGCAGATCCGGCCCCAGCCCATCCCTGGCTGGTGCGCAGAGCATGGTCAGCGCCGGTGTTGCCATCGCGGCCCCGTACTTGCGCGCACCCTCGGTGAGCACCACGTTGAGTTGGTCGTTGCGCTGGTTGAGCAGCGCGATCTTCTCCGGGTCCAGCCCGACCGCGGGCGGCCGGCCTTGCGCGTCCGGGCAACGCGCATCTAGATCCAGCACCCGGTAGGAGTTGAGGACCACCACCCGAGGTCGGTTCGGCAGCTCATCCAGGTCGGCCAGTAGCTCGCCGAACTCTCGGTCGAAGGCGGCCAGCCGGTAGTCGAACTCGCCCTGGCTGAGGTTGTCCGAGCAGTTCGCCGCCCCGTAGCAGTAGCGCAGGAAGTCCGCCCAACCCACGTCGTTGGGCCCCACCACGACCACGACGAAGTCCAGGTCGCGGGCCTGCTTGAGCAACCCGAGCTGCGGGGGCACCTGCTCGGTACCGCGTTGCTGGGGGCCGCGCAGTCCGGCCGCCACGGTGGCACTCGGACAGGCCAGGTTGAGTACCCGAGCAGCGAGGGTCCGCCCCAGCTCGGCGGCGAGCGAGTCGATGCTGCGGCCGCAGGCGCGGTCCTCCTCGGACGGGTCGGCCAGCGGCGGCCCGCCGACCAGGGTGGCGCGGGAGTCGCCGATCACCGCCCCGGAGTAGCCGAACACCGGCGGGCCCACCGGTGACGGTGAGACGTGGTAGGTCCCGACCAGGTCGGACAGCGAGGTCACCGAGCGCAGCCCGTCCATCGCGCCCTGGTAGGCCAGTGCACCGCAGCCGGCCCAGGCCAGGGCAGCGGCCAGTACCGCGAGCCCGGCCGTTCGGCGCAGTACCCCGACGCTGCGGTGCCACACCTCAGCCGTGGTGATCTGCGGCTCACTGCCGACCCCGGCGTGTCCGCGCAACACCAACAACACCCGGGTGTAGCCCGCCGCCGCGCAGATCGCCGCTGTGATCACCAGCAGGCACAGGCCGGCCCAGGCGTACCAGCGCAGGAATCCCCTGGTCAGTGAACCGGCTGCGTCATGCGTGGCCTGCTGGGTGGTCTCCGGGGCGAGTGCCTCGGCCGCCTTGGCGTTGCGCTGCACCGGCCCGAGGGTCAGCCTCGGGCGCAGCGGTCCCCAGACCCGCAGCTTCGGGATGTCCAGCTCGGTGTTGCCGACCTGCACCAGCTGCGCCGGGCCGGACAGGCTCAGGCTGGGAGTGCGGGCGCCGATCGAGACCGGCTGACCGAGGCTCACCACCTCCTGGTTCGGAGTGAGCGCGATGGCGGAGGGAAGGCCAACGAGTAGGCAGAGGAGAACGGTCAGCACGGTCGACCAGCGGCGGAGCTTGCGGTTCGCGGTGGCCAGGCAACGACGCAGCATTACCTACAGGGTGCCATCCGTTCGGCGCGCGGTGGACCCTTCGAGCCGGGTAGCGTGGCTGACCATGAGCACAACCACCACCGACGCCGATCTGTCCGGCGGCCGGTTCCATCAGATCAACGGCCTGGACTTCGCGGTCGACGACCTGGCGCTGGCCGACTTCGGCCGCCGCGAGATCCGGCTTGCCGAGCACGAGATGCCGGGGCTGATGTCGCTGCGCCGGGAGTACGCTGAGGCTCGCCCGCTGCACGGGGCGCGCATCTCCGGATCGCTGCACATGACCGTGCAGACCGCTGTGCTCATCGAGACGCTGGTCAGCCTGGGTGCCGAGGTGCGCTGGGCCTCCTGCAACATCTTCTCCACCCAGGATCACGCGGCCGCCGCCGTGGTGGTCGGCCCGCACGGTACCGCTGAGGCTCCCGGCGGCGTGCCGTGTTTCGCCTGGAAGGGCGAGTCGCTGAAGCAGTACTGGTGGTGCACCGAGCAGATGCTCGCCTGGCCTTCCCCGGACGGGAGCGAGCTCGGCCCGAACATGATCCTGGACGACGGCGGCGACGCCACGCTGCTCGTGCACAAGGGCGTGCAGTTCGAGGCGGCCGGGGTGGTCCCCGCGGCCGACGACAACGACTCCGACGAGTACCGGGTGATCCTGGACACCCTGCGAGCCTCGCTGGCCGCCGATGCCCAACGCTGGACGAAGGTCGCCGCCGACATCCGGGGTGTCACCGAGGAGACCACCACCGGGGTGCACCGGCTCTACCAGTTCGCCGAACGTGGCGAGCTGCTGTTTCCGGCGATCAACGTGAACGACTCGGTCACCAAGTCGAAGTTCGACAACGTCTACGGCATCCGGCACTCACTGGTGGACGGCATCAACCGGGCCACCGACGTGCTGATCGGCGGCAAGGTCGCGGTGGTCTGCGGCTTCGGCGACGTGGGCAAGGGCTCGGCCGCCGCGCTGGCCGGCCAGGGCGCCCGGGTGATCGTCACCGAGGTGGACCCGATCTGCGCGCTGCAGGCGCTGCTGCAGGGCTACCAGGTGGCCACCCTGGACAGCGTCATCGCGCACGCCGACATCGTGATCACCACCACCGGCAACAAGGACATCGTCACCGCCGAACTGATGGCCCGCACCAAGCACCAGGCGATCATCGGCAACGTCGGGCACTTCGACAACGAGCTCGACATGGCCGGGCTGACCCGCTACCCGGGCATCCGGCGGATCACCATCAAGCCGCAGGTCGATGAGTGGGTCTTCCCGGACGGCCACTCGATCATCGTGCTCTCTGAGGGGCGGCTGCTCAACCTGGGCAACGCCACCGGCCACCCGTCGTTCGTGATGTCCAACAGCTTCTCCAACCAGGTGATCGCCCAGATCGAGCTGTTCACCAAGCGCGACGAGTACAACATCGACGTCTACCGGCTGCCCAAGGCGCTTGACGAGAAGGTCGCGCGCATCCACGTCCAGGCGCTCGGCGGCGAGCTCACCAAACTCACCAAGGACCAGGCGGAATACCTCGACGTGGACGTCGAGGGCCCGTTCAAGCCTGAGCACTACCGCTACTGATCTCGGTCCCTGGGTCGTGCGCTCCAACGACGCAACGTGTCCTCGGCCTCGGCCTCGGACAACACCCGAGCTTCCACGAGTTGGCCCAGCCCGGCGGCGTGCACATCGAGCAGCGCCCCCACCGCAGCCTCCGAGGTCACGAATGTGAACGTGAGGCATACCTGGAGTGTGCACCGGCGAGCTGATCAGCCGCCGCCTATCGGCGGGAGTTGTCCACAGCTACGGCCGTGTGGTTCGAGTTGTCCACAGTTTGGGACAGGGCGGGAGGCTCGCGGACGGAGGCCGAAACGGCGGTGCCTACGCTGGCTTCTGTGGGGCGGATGGTGGTTGTCGAGGGGTTGGACGGCGCGGGAAAGCGGACGTTGACCGATGCGTTGGCGGGGGCGCTGGCCGAGCGGGGCGCGGCGACCGCTCGGTTCGCGTTCCCGCGTTATGCCGTTGATGTGCATGCCGAGCTGGTGGCCGACGCGCTGCACGGGCGGCTGGGTGATCTGGGTGACTCGGTGCACGGGATGGCGGTGCTGTTTGCCCTGGACCGGCGGGCGGCCGCCGACGACCTACGGGCGGCGTACGCGAGCGCCGATGTCGTACTGGTTGACCGCTACGTGGCGTCCAACGCCGCGTACGGCGCGGCCCGGCTGCACCAAGACGGTGTCGGGGAGTTCGTCGGGTGGGTGCGGGAGTTGGAGCTGGCCCGGTTCGGTCTCCCGGTGCCGGATCTGCAGTTGCTGCTGAGGGTTCCCCGAGAGGTGGCGGCCGCCCGGGCCGCCGGCCGCGAGCGCGACGATGCCACCCGTACCCGGGACACTTTCGAGTCCGACGACGGGTTGCAGGCCCGCTGTGGGGCGGTGTACGACCAGCTCGCCGAGCAGGGCTGGCTGAGCCCCTGGCGGGTGCTCGATGGTGCGGGCCGGGTCGCGGTCGAGGAGCTGACCGAGGATCTGTTCAAGGAGCTGCTGGAAGAGTAAGTTACCGACGGGTAGATCCACTAGGCCATGCCGACCAGGTCGGCGCCCCAGCGCTTGATCTCGGCGTCCAGGTTCAGCGGCTTGGTGGCCAGCTCGGACCGCATCTGCTCGGTGACCCGGTCCAGCGGCACCAGCCAGGACACCTCGAACAGCCCGAGATCATGGTCGTCCTCCGACTCGGCGGCGCGGCAACGCTGCCCCGGGCAGCCGGTGCACCTCGCGGAAGCCGAGCACGCCACGGTAGAAGCCCACACTGTGCTCCACGTCGCGCACGTAGAGCACCGCGTGGTTGAGTCGTTGGATCCTCATTGCTCCAGGCTAGCCCCGCATTTCGCACATGAGGTCGGGTGGGCCGTGAGCCCGGTCTGGTGGTGATTATGGCGGTTGGGTGGGGTCGACGTCGAGCAGGTCCAGTAGCCGGGCCTGGACCGGGCTGGGTCGGGG
>JALYVZ010000079.1 GCA_030852965.1 Actinomycetota bacterium
ACCCGGTCCGGGCGCTGCTCGCGCTGCTTGCCCAGCCGCGCTGAGCGTGCCGCGCTGAGCTCGTGCCGCGCTGAGCTCGTCCCGCTAGCGGGGTCAGTCCAGCCCGCGCTGGGCGCCCCGGGAGCCCCGGCGGGCGGCTTGGCGCTGCCACCGGAAGATCGCGTAGCCGATCAGACCGAGCAACAGCCCCGCCACGCACACCCCGAACCAGGCGTCCAACGGCCGGCCGACGGCCAGGTGCGCAACGAGCAGTACGGCCCCGGCCAGAAACCACAGCGCGGCACCCGCGCCTACCACCCAGGTCATCTCGACGAGCCGAGGCGGCGGTGGAGGCGATTCCCGCACTCCGACAGCCTAGTGGCCGGGAACCGGCGTCGCGCACGCTTGGCGCGCCACCTCGGTGCCAGCACGACACTGGCGAGATCACTGCGCACGGGAGACACTGCCGAGGACGGCCGAGTCCGACCCCCGCGGAGGCTGAGGCGATGGCGGCACCGACGACCAACGAGCCCCCCGATCCCGGCTCTGAGCGCCTCGGACCGCTGGAGCGGAGGTTCGCCATCTCCGCACGGGGTTCCACCCTGGCCAGGGAACTGCGTGGGGGCCTGGTCACGTTCGTCACGATGTCCTACATCGTGGTGCTCAACCCGCTGATCCTGGGCAGCTTCAGCGCCGACGGGCCGGGTGCCAAGCGCGACGTCACCGGTGCGGTGCTCGCGGTGCCGCAGGTCGCGGCGGTCACCGCCCTGGTGGCCGGCGTCATGACGCTGCTCTTCGGGCTGGTCGCCAACTACCCGTTCGCGATCGCCACCGGCCTTGGCATCAACACCCTGGTGGCGGTGACCATCGCGCCCCAGGTGAGCTGGCCGGAGGCGATGGGCCTGGTGCTCGTCGACGGCGTGGTCATCGTGGCGCTGGTGGCCACCGGGTTCCGCACGGCGGTGTTCAACGCGGTGCCGGCGTCGTTGAAGGCCGCGATCGCGGTGGGCATCGGGCTGTTCATCGCGTTCATCGGGCTGGTCGACGCCGGGTTCGTCCGCCGGCTGCCGGACGCGGCGAACACCAGCGTGCCGGTCAGCCTCGGCATCAACGGCTCGATCGCGTCCTGGCCGACGCTGGTGTTCGTGGTAGGGCTGGTGTTCACCGGCATCCTGGTGGCCAGGGGCGTGCGGGCGGCGATCCTGATCGGCGTGCTCGGCAGCACGGTGCTGGCGATCGTGGTCGAGGCCATCGCGAAGGTCGGTCCGTCGATGGGCGCCAACCCGAAGGGCTGGAACCTTGGTTACCCGGCGCTGCCGCAGCGGATCGTGGGCCTGCCGGACCTGTCGCTGGTCGGCAATGTCTCGCTGGGGGCGTTCTCCCGGCTGCCGCTGCTCTCGGTGAGCCTGTTGGTGTTCACCCTGGTGCTGGCCAACTTCTTCGACGCGATGGGCACTATGACCGGGCTCGGCCAGCAGGCCGAGCTGCTCGACCGCGACGATCAGCTGCCCCGGGTGGGCCGGGCGCTGTTCGTGGAGGGGCTGGGCGCGGTGGCCGGTGGGGCGGCGTCCAGCTCGTCGAACACCGTGTACATCGAGTCGGCGGCCGGTATCGCCGAGGGCGCCCGCACCGGGCTTGCGAACATTGTCACCGGACTGCTGTTCCTGGCCGCGATGTTTTTCACCCCGCTCTACGAGGTGGTCCCGGTGGAGGCGGCCGCGCCGGCGCTGATGGTGGTCGGCGCGCTGATGATGCGGCAGCTCTCGCGGATCGACTTCCAGGACTTCGCCAGCGCGCTGCCGGCGTTCCTCACCATCGTGGTCATGCCATTCACCTACTCGATCGCGAACGGCATCGGCGCCGGCTTCATCAGCTACGTGCTGCTGCAGGCCGCTACCGGGCGGGCGCGGCGGGTGCACCCGCTGATGTGGGTCGTCGCGGCCGCGTTCGTCGGCTACTTCGCCGTGCAGCCGATCATGGCCCTGCTTGGTCGCGGGTAGCACGGATCGAATCCGTCGGTCGGACAGGTGATCGGCAACATTCCGGACGAGAGAAGCAAACCCTCGACACCGCCCGGGGTGTTCACCGCCGCTCCGGTGGCCGACGACCGGGCCCCGCGAGGAGCTGGGCGTGGCGGGCGATCGCCCACAACGTGCACGGCCACACCGGGCCTCGGCAGGCCGCGCAGTGCCCGCTGCCGTCATCACGGTGCGCGTCCATGAGTCGCAGCCAACCGCGGTCGCTGTACTTGATCAACAGCTCGGCTCCGGCGGCGACTATCCCGCTGGGCGTGGGCTCCTCCACGGAACTGGTGTCATCGCGCGGCTGGGCGGCGCTGAGTTGTCGAGCGTCCCTGGCGCTGCGACTCCACGTGACGGCTTGTCGGTCGCGGCGCTTGCCGGCGGGTGCGTCACTGGACACAGCATCTCCGATCGATGGAAACGGCGACCCGGCTGGGGTCAGTACACAGCCGGGCCGCCGTTGGCTCATGGTGGGGCGAGACCGAGCGGGCGACCGACACCGCAGTCAGCGCGTCGCCCGGGCGATCAGCGGTGGTGATCGACCATCACGTACCCTCCGGCTCAGCACGGTTTCACAATTATGAATGAAGCTATATCTGATAAATATCAGAAGGACAAGGGGAGTCATGCCGCGCAATGTTGTTCCCTCGCCGCTGCGGTGGCTGATCGGGGTCGAGCTCGCCCGGCACCGCAACGCGGCCGGGATGACCTTGGCCGGTGCGGAGCGACTGTCCGGGATTCCGAAGCCGAGCATCAGCCACCTGGAGTCCGGGCGGATGCAGCAGGATCCGGACCACATCGGTCGGCTGTTGCTGGCCTACCAGACCGGCCAGGCCGAGATCGACCGGCTCACCTCGTTGACCGGCCGTGCGGACGAGGCCACCTGGTGGGCGCCGTGGGCGCTGATCGTGCCGGACTGGTTCAAGACCTTCGTCGGGCTGGAGGGCCTGGCCGCCGAGGAGTTCGTCTACGAGCCGACCATCATTCCCGGGCTGCTGCAGATCGAGGGCTACGCCCGCGCGGTCACCGCCGGCAGCCCCCGGGTGCGGCAGGACCACGGTGAGCGCTTCGTCGGCTTCCGGATGGCCAGGGCCGCCCGGCTGACCGATGCCGAGCGCCCGCTGCGGCTGCACGCGGTGGTCGCCGAGGCCGCGCTGCGGCTGGCCGTGGGCACGCCGGAGCTGCGCCGCGACCAGCTACGTCACCTGCTGGTGATGGCCGAGCTGGACGGCGTGACGATCCAGATCGTCCGCCCGGAGGACGGCCTGCATCCCGCCCTGACCGGCCACTTCGCGGTGCTCGGCTTCGGCAACACGCGCTCGCTGGCCTACGCCGAGCTGCCGGACGGCGCGGTCTACCTGCAGGACCCGGACCAGGTCGAGACGTATACCATGACGGCCGAGACGCTGCAGCGCGTCGCGCTCGGTCCGGACCAGTCGGCCGCGCTGGTGGCGTCGATGATCGGAGACTGAGCAACGGAGGCACTCCCGTGGACACCTCGTTCCGCGACGTGCGGTGGATCAAGAGCAGCTTCAGCGGCGACAACGGCTCCTGCGTGGAGCTGGCCGCCCTTGACGAGGACCGTGTCGGGGTACGCAACAGCAACCGTCCGCAGGCCGGAACCGTGATGTTTACCCGCGCCGAGCTGGCCGCGTTCCTGGCCGGCGCCAAGGCCGGCGAGTTCGACCACCTCGCCTAAGCCGATCGCAACGTGATCGGGTAGGGACGTTCGCTGCCGGGGCGGTCCACGTGGACCCGTTGCGGCTCGCCGGGCTCGGCTGTCAGGCTCAGGTGTTCCATGCCGGGCGCGCCAGTTCCTCCCACCGGGCCGCCGCGTGTTCCACTCGTGTCCAGAGGGGTTGTCCTGTAACCCGTCTGGGGAGGTGTTGCGGCACGGCAAAACCGCCGGTACTGCGACCATGGTCGTCCACCGTGACCACCACGACGGACGTACCCACGACACAGGCTCCCGCGTCAGGGTGGTGATCCACGCGACCAACCCCGGCGACGCTGTCCCCCGCTGACAGCGTCGCAACTGCAGCGAAGGCTGTCAGGTCAAGATCGGACCACTCGGGGCTCTCTGGACGGCCTGGTCGACGCGACCGGTGACACATTGCGTGGTGGTGCTGAGTTAGACTAAGTACATGGACAATGACGTCGGTGCGGGGCCTGAGCTGGCCGGCCGGTTGCGGCTGTCGGTGGTCCGGCTGAGCCGGCGGCTGCGTTCCCAGCGCACGGAGGAGACCATCTCCCTCACCCAGCTCTCCGCGCTCTACACCCTCGGGGCCTGCCGGGCGATGACGCCAAGCGAGCTGGCCGCCAGCGAGCGGGTGCGTCCGCCGTCGATGACCAGGGTGATCGCCTCGCTGGAGGAGGCCGGGTTGGTCTCCCGCCGCCAGCATGCCACCGACGGTCGGCAGTCGATCATCGAGCCGACCCAGGCCGGTCTCGACCTGCTGCACGCCGAGGCGTCGGCGCGGGAGCGCTGGCTGGACAAGCGCCTGGCCGAGCTGACCGAGGCCGAGCGCGACACGCTCTCCCGCGCATCCGCCATCATCGACCGGATGGCGGGCGCCTGACAGGTATGTGGGCCTCGTTGCGGGTGCGCAACTACCGTCTGTTCGCAGGTGGTCAATTCGTGTCGCTGGCCGGTACCTGGATGCAACGAATCGCCCAGGACTGGCTGGTCCTCGAGCTGTCACAGTCCAGCCCGGTGGCGCTTGGCGTGGCCTCGGCGCTGCAGTTCACGCCGACCATGCTGTTGTCGCTGTGGGGTGGGGTGCTGGCCGACCGCTATGACAAGCGTCGGATGCTGATCGTGGCGCTGACCGGGATGGGCCTGTCCGCGCTCTGCCTCGGGCTGCTGGACGTCACCGGGGTGGTTCGACTGTGGCAGGTCTACCTGCTGTGCTTCGTGCTTGGCACGTTCTCCGCGCTGGAGGTGCCGGTGCGGCAGGCGTTCGTCTCCGAGCTGGTCGGGCCGGACCAGGTGATCAACGCAGTCGGGCTGAACTCGATGAACTTCAACATCGCCCGCACCGTCGGGCCGGCCATCGCCGGGCTGCTCATCTCGGGCGTGGGCACCGGCTGGGTGTTCCTGCTCAACGCCGCCAGCTTCGTCGCGGTGATCGCCGGGTTGGTCGCGATGGACCCCTCGGCGCTGTTCCGGTTGCCCGGGGTGCCCCGTGAGCGTGGTCAGCTGCGCGAGGGGCTGCGCTACGTGCGTGGCCAACCGATGCTGCTGGGCCTGCTCGCGCTGGTGTTCGTGGTGTCCACGCTGGGCATCAACTTCTACCTGACCCTGCCGTTGCTGACCCGCAACGTCTTCCACGCCGGCCCGGAGGCCTATGGCTGGCTCACCTCCGTGCTGGCCGCCGGTTCGCTGATGGGCGCGGTGGTGGGGGCGCGGCGGGTCGGTCGGCCGCGGCTGCGGGTGGTGTTCGGTGCGGCACTGGCGTTCGGGGTGTTCGAGACCGCGTCCGGCCTGATGCCGAACCTGGCGGCCACCGCGGTACTGCTGGTGCCGACCGGGCTGGCCGCGCTGACGTTCACCACGGCGGCCAACGCGAGCGTGCAGCTGTCTGTGGACCCGTCCATGCGTGGGCGGGTGATGGGGCTGTACGTCCTGCTGTTCCTGGGCAGCACGCCGCTCGGGGCTCCGCTGCTCGGGCTGCTCGGGGAACGGTTCGGCGGCCGCGCTCCGACCGTGGTCGGTGGTGCCGCGTCGGTGGTCGCGGTGTTGCTGGTCGTGGTGTGGATGCGTCGGTCGTTGGCCACCCGGCTTGCCGACCAGATGCTCGCGGAGAATCGACCTTGCGTAGAAAGCAAGGGTAGGCTAACTTAAGATACGTCGCTTCGTGGTGGGAGCGTCAGCTCGGAACGTATCGAGGCCCCGTCCGGCCATCCGGGTGGGGCCTCGATGCGGGTACGTCAGAGTCCAACGGATCAGAGTCTGCGCAGCCCGGCGAGTACCCGCTCGATCAGCGCAAGGTCCGGCGAGGTCTGGTCGACGCCCCGTCTTGTTGCCCGGTGGCCGGATGACGTTGAAGTGGCGTCGGTCGAGGGTGGCGATGTCGTAGTCGCCAATGCGTTCTGCTATCGCGAGGACGGAGGCGTCGACCGCTCCGAGGGGAAGATCGCGGTAGGTGGTCACCACCCTATGTACCGTCAGTCGTCGATGTTCTCGGAGCCCGTGCGCTTGAGTTCGTCGAGGTGCCCGCGCATGGCCTTGAGCTTCTCAGGCGAATGCCCCACCCAGTCGAGGAAGTTCTCCGACGATCCGCACGGGCTCCCGAGTGCGGTAGGACCTCGTCGGATTGCCCGGGAACTTCCTGCCCATCACGTTGGGATCGTCCTCAAGGGTCCCCATCGGCTCCACGATGTAGATCCGGCCGCGGCCCTCACCCGCCGCGAGCTCCGCTCCCCAGGTTGCCGCATCCAGGGTCGCGGTGAGGTAGACGTGGTTCGCCGTCCTCCCCCCGCCGAAGTTCGAGCGGCGGCCCGGCTCAAGCAGATCTCCCACCTTCAGATCGGCTTTCGTACCGTGGAACAAGCCCCCCGACTCGTGGACCTCGAACGGCGTTGGTTCGTTCGTCATACACGCTCCGATCACACCCGGCCATGCTGCCCGAATGAAAGCGTCTGACGCCAGGCCCGTGTCCGCAAGCCAATCGCTGATCGTCCTCTCCTCGGCCAGCCCTCGCATGGGTCGTCTTGGCTGAGCGCATCTACCATCGCCTCGCGTGGTAGATCCCCAGAGGCTTGCCGATCATTGCGGGTGTCATCTTCCGATTTGCGGCCACCACACCTCGCCCGACGGCCCACCTCACCCAGTCGGGGCGGCCTTGTCATCATAACGCTGGGCGGAGTCATCATAATGCTGGGCGGGCGTCGAAGCGACGGTGACCGCTGCGCCGTCCGGCCCCCTGGTCCGGGGCGCCCAACCCGCACCTTTCGGGTGACGGTGCGCACCGCCGTAGCGAAGCCCGTCGTTACAGGTGTGCGTGCGGGTCTAGGGAATCCGCGCATGGGGACTGAAAGGAGCTGCGGCATGACAACAACCGGCCGAGTATCACGGGTTGCGGTGACCGTCGCGGGAGCGGTTGCCCTGGGCGCCATCTTCGTCGGCACCGCGCAGGCCAGGCCCAACAACGGCGACGGTGGCGGCGGTGGCGGTGGCGGTGCCATCGCGCCCGACTACGTCAGCTCGGACGACTCGGGCTATGTCAGCACGGACGACACCGACTACGCCCTCAATGAGGACGGCGACAACAGCGACGGCGTCCACGGGGTCGACAAGGACCCGGGCAAGAACGCCAAGGACAACCTCGACGGCAAGACCCAGACACCCGGGGTCCACGAGTCCCCACTGGGGACCGTCGACGCGCCGGCAATCCAAACCCACTGAGGCCCAAACCCACTGAGGCGCGTCATCAACTGATCCACGACCGGATCAGCACCACCGGCTGAGATGCGCCTCAGGCCGCGATCCAGCGTTCTACTGCACGCCTTCCCACGGTTGGGTGCGTCGGGGACCTCTCGGTCGCCACACTGGGGCCGGCAGCTCCTCCTCGATGACTCGCGGCTCTGCTCGCATCACCCACACCAGCGGGTCGCCCACCAGATGCGTCTGCGCCCCGGCGTGGGACAACCTGACCTCGCCGCCGTGCGCGCTGACCTGCAGCACGACCTGCCCCGGTTCCCCGGCCTCGCCCATCAGCCGGTCGCCGAACCTGACCCGCGACGCATTCACCTGAACTTTGATCAAGAGAACCGATCCTTCACCCTGGGCTGGTCGCACGCAAGCCGGCGAGCGGGCCCGGCATCGGCCGCCCACCGCCTCTGTTGTACCAGCCGCCGGCCGCCAGATCCCGCTGGAAATGCCCAGCGGAGCGAATTCGTTGGGAGTTGGGACCCGGGAGCGTTGCCACAACGGAAGCGACAGAAGTCCGTCGGGACCGGAAATGTGGCGTAACGTCAGTGTTTCTCGGGCCGAGACGATGGTGGCGAGCAGCGAAATTTCACGATCCCGTGATCGAGTGATCTACTGAGGCGGCGGATACCACCATGACAGCATGGGAACGGTGACCGCGACCGACGACTTGGCCGTTGGCTTCGGGTGGGACGACGGAGAGTCCCCGGCACTGCGGCGGGCCCGCAAGGACGCCGAGCTGACCCCGTCCGAAGACTCGGTGCGCGCGTACCTGAAGAAGATCGGCAAGGTCACGCTGCTGACCGCCGAGCAGGAGGTCGCGCTCGCCAGACGAATCGAGAGCGGCGTCTACGCCTCGTGGCTGCTGACCACGACGACCACGAGCGCCGGGGGCGACAGCGTCTCGCAGCGCCACCGCGACCTGTCCTGGGTGGCCCGCGACGGCGGACAGGCCCGCGAACACCTGATGGAGGCCAACCTGCGTCTGGTGGTGTCGCTGGCCAAGCGCTACACCGGGCGGGGCATGGGATTCCTGGACCTGATCCAGGAAGGCAACGTCGGCTTGATCCGGGCGATCGAGAAGTTCGACTACACGAAGGGCTTCAAGTTCTCCACCTACGCCACCTGGTGGATCCGCCAAGCCATCACCCGCGCCATGGCGGACCAGGCCCGCACCGTCCGGATCCCGGTGCACGTGGTCGAGATCATCAGCAGGCTGCGTGGGATCCAGCGCGAGCTGCTGCGCGAGGTGGGCCGCGAGCCCACCGCCGAGGAGCTGGCCAAGGAGCTGGACATCACCCCGCAACGGGTGTTGGAGATCCAGCAGTACGCCCGGGAGCCCATCTCTCTCGATCAGAGCATCGGGCGCGAGGGCGACAGCCCGCTCGGTGACTTCATCGAGGACCCCGACGCGGTGGTGGCGGTGGACGCGGCGGCGTTCACGCTGCTGCAGGCTCAGCTGCGGTCGGTGCTGGCCACCCTGTCCGAACGCGAGGCCGGGGTGATCCGGCTGCGCTACGGGCTCAGCAACGGCAGGGCACACACCCTCGAGGAGATCGGCAACGTCTACGGGGTCACCCGCGAACGGATCCGACAGATCGAGCACAAGACCATGTCCAAGCTGCGCCACCCGGCCCGCTCCCAAGCGCTAAGGGACTACCTCACCTAGCGCTGTAGTACCAGCGCTGTAGTACCAGCGGCCATGCCCACCGCTCGGGCACGGTGTGACTCATCCAGACGGGTCCAGTAATGGCGACTCTCAGATTTGAGTACGCTGAGAATGCCACGAATCCCCCCCTTCCTGACCCGTACCGGAATGGATCTTCTCAGGTTCGGAATGGTGCACGTGCGGGCTTCTAGGCTACCGTCGAACCGACTCGACCGGACTTCGCGCTCCCCCGCCTGCATCGGTTCGGCCGTTTGGCCTAATGCTCCCCCCAACTGCGCTCTTTACGAGCAACCGCTCTGCACGAGCAACTGAGCATCGCCGTTCGGCTGATCATTCACGACTGGGGATTTGGTCCGCCAGTGAGTGCCACGCGATCGGCGACTCGGAGGTGCTGGTGCAGGTGCAGGGATTGGAGATGGACTGGGCGGCCGGGTCGGGGGATGTCGCATCCTTGCCCCGGCCGCCGGTCCCGAGCGTGGTCGGCCGCATCTCTCACGGACAGCCCGTCGCTCCCAGGACACCCCGGCGACTCGCGGGCAAGGCGGTGTACCTGAGCGCTCCGCCGGCGCCGGCCAGAACCTTGACCGACATCCTCAAGATCACCGCCGCTCGGTTCCCGGCGGTCGCGGCGATCGACGACGGGCAACGGATCCTGACCTACGGCGAGCTGCTCACCGAGGTCAGCGCGCTCGGGACGCGGCTGAGCGGCCGGGGAGTCGGCTGGGGCGATCGGGTGGGGGTGCGGGTCCCCTCCGGGTCAGCGGAGCTGTACGTGGCGATCCTCTCGGTACTCGCCATCGGCGCGGCCTACGTGCCGGTCGACGTGGACGACCCGGAGGATCGCGCGGAGTTGGTATGGGCCGAGGCGGGAGTCTGCACAGTCATCGGTGACCAGCACCGGTTGACGGCTCGCCCGGTGCCACCGCGGGGAGTGGGACCGCGTCACCCTCGGCCTTCCGATGACGCATGGATCATCTTCACCTCAGGGTCCACCGGCACCCCCAAGGGCGTCGCGGTGAGCCACCGGAGCGCGGCGGCGTTCGTGGACGCCGAGGCGCGGCTGTTCGTGCCGGCGCGGCCGCTGGGCCCGGACGATCGGGTCCTCGCCGGGTTGTCGGTCGCCTTCGATGCTTCCTGTGAGGAGATGTGGCTGGCGTGGCGGCACGGGGCGTGTTTGGTGCCGGCGCCGCGTTCGCTGGTCAAGGGCGGCGCCGAGTTCGGTGACTGGATCGCGGCGCAAGGCATCTCGGTGGTCTCGACGGTGCCTACGCTCGCCGGACTGTGGACCAACGAGCAACTCAGTGGCGTTCGGTTGCTGATCCTGGGCGGGGAGGCGTGTCCTCCTGAGCTGGCGAACAGGTTGGCCACCACGTGTCCGGAGGTGTGGAACACCTACGGCCCGACTGAGACGACCGTGGTCGCGTGCGCTGCCCGGTTGACCGCGCAGGGGCCGGTACCGATCGGTCTACCGCTGGAGGGTTGGCAGCTCGCTGTGGCCGACCCCCGAGGCCGGCTGGTGAACTGGGGCGAGGTGGGGGAGCTGGTGATCGCCGGCGTAGGCACAGCCCGCTACCTCGATCCTGAGAAGGACGCGACGAAGTTCGTGTCGTTGCCGTCGTTGCGGTGGCGGCGCGCGTACCGCAGCGGCGACCTGGTGCGGGCCGATCCACGTGGGCTGAGCTACCTGGGGCGGGTCGACACCCAGGTCAAGATCCGCGGTTATCGCATCGAGCTGTCAGAGATCGAGTCGGTGCTGCTGCAGACGCCCGGAATCGGGCAGGCCGTGGTGAGCACGTTCGAGCCTCGGCCCGGTGTCGTCGAACTTGTCGGCTACTACAAACCCGACCTGGGCGCGACGGTGGACCAGCAACAGCTCTATGCCCAGCTGCGCACCCGGCTGCCCAACCACATGGTGCCGGCTTACCTGCGGGAGCTGGCGGTCATTCCGACGATGACCAGCGGCAAGGTTGATCGCAAGAGCCTGCCCGCGCCCACGGCCCGATGCGCCGTCCCCGACCAACAGGTCTGTGTGCAGCCCACGACCGAGACCGAGACCGTGCTGGCTGAGGTACTCTGCGAGGTGCTGGGCCTTGAGCAGGTATCGATCGACAGCCACTTCTTCGAAGATCTCGGCGCCAGCTCCCTGACGATGGCGCACTTCTGTACCGGGGTCCGTCAGCGCGCACAGCTGCCACCACTGTCGATGAAAGACGTCTACCTGCATCCCACAGTCAGTTCACTGGCCGACGCACTCGGCAACGCCGCGGCGAGCTCGGAACCCCCATCGGCACGCGCGCCGAGCGGGGTCACCCGCGTCAGCAACGGACAGTACCTTCTCTGCGGCGCCCTGCAGCTGCTCGTGCTCCTGACGATGGCGTTCGCCGGCGCGCTGATGACCACAGCCGGCGTCCGATGGGTCTTGCCGGCAACGGACGTCCCGCACCTCTATCTGCGTGTCGTCGCGGCCACCGCCGCGGCGTTCGTGGTGTTGTGCGGCCTTCCCATTCTCGCCAAATGGGTTCTCATGGGTCGCTGGCAAGAGCGCGAGATCCAGATCTGGAGCCTGGACTACGTCCGCTTCTGGACCGTGAAGACGCTGATCCGCGCCAATCCGATGGCAATGTTCAGTGGCTCACCGCTCTACGTCCTCTATCTCCGGGCGCTCGGTGCGAAAATCGGCCGCGGCGTCGTGATCTTCTCCAACATTGTACCGGTGTGCACGGATCTGCTCACCATCGGTGACGACACAGTCATTCGCAAGGGGTGCTCGTTCACCGGCTACCGAGCCCAGTCCGGGGTGATCTACACGGGTAGGATCACCATCGGCCGCGACGTCGTGATCGGCGACTCCACGTTCATCGACATCGACGCCGCGATGGGTCGCGGCTCCCAGCTCGGCCATTCCTCGTCGTTGCACTCCGGGCAGGCCATTCCCGCCGGCCAGAGCTGGCACGGATCCCCCGCCCAGCCGACCGACGTCGACTATCGGGTGGTCGGTGGCAAACGGTGCGACGGGCTGCGCCGAGCCACGTTCGCCACGGTGCAGCTACTCAAGGTCTTGTTGGTTTTCCCGCTGCTCATGACCGCGGTTCTGTCGGTGTCGAACAGTCCTTGGTTGACCGATCCGCTACACCTCGACCTCCCGCAGTCAGACTTCTACCTCGAGCTGCTGAGGATCTCCGCGATCATGTTCTACGGCGGCGTCGGGCTTGGGCTCGCCATTGTGGTCACGGTGCCGAGGGTGCTCAATCTGGCTATCACTCCAGATCGGGTCTACCCGCTGTACGGCTTTGCCTACTGGATCCACCGGACGATTGCGCGCATCACCAGTGCGCCCTTCCTCATCCGGCTCTACGGTGACAGCTCCTACATCGTGAGCTACCTGCGCGCACTCGGGTACCAGGCCACCCCCGCCGGTCAGACAGGATCCAACTTCGGTGCGGCACTGACCCACGAGACGCCCTACCTCGTGTCGGTCGGCGCGGGCACCATGGTCTCCGACGGAGTCGGGTTCCGCACCGCCGACTTCTCCAACACCTCTTTCCACACCAGCCCGGTCTCCATCGGCTCCCACAGCTTCCTCGGCAATATGATCTCGGTGCCCTCCGGCGGCCGGCTGGGCGACAACTGCTTCGTCGGCACCAAAACCATGATCCCCATCGACGGGCACCTCCGACAGAACGTTGGACTGCTCGGATCACCCCCTTTCGAGATACCCCGAACCCGGCGTGACCAACGATTCGACCTGACCCGCAACGAGCTGAGAAAGCGTCTTCGCGCCAAGGACAAGTACAACCTGCGGACCATCGCGATCTTCCTGGTCGTGGAGTGGATCCGGCTATACCTGACGATGCTGCCGGGGTTTGCCTCGGTCGCTCTCTACGACCGGTACGGGCCTCCTTCGATCGCGCTCGGCAGCACGATGATCATCGTCGTCAACTTCGCATACTCCGTCCTGGTCGAACGTGCCGCCACGTCTTTTCGCCATCTACAACCCCGCTACTGCTCCATCTACGACCGGTACTTCTGGTGGCACGAGCGCTTCTGGAAGCTCAGTACCCAGCCGACGCTGTTGAACGGAACCCCGTTCAAGACCCTGCTGTGGCGGCTGTTGGGAGTCCAGATCGGACGTCGAGTCTTCGACGACGGCTGCCGCATCAGCGAGAAGACACTCGTGAGCATCGGCGACGACACGACGATCAACTCCGGCACCATCTTGCAGTCCCACTCCATGGAAGACGCGATCTTCAAGTCGGACTGGATCAGCATCGGAAACGGGTGCACCATCGGTTCCGGCGCGTACGTCCATTACGGCGTGACCATAGAGGACGGCGCCCGTCTCGACACCGACTCCTTCCTGATGAAGGGCGAGAACGTCGCCCCGCACACCCGCTGGCGCGGCAACCCGGCCCAGGAAATCCGATAACGGCCAGCCGCCATCGCCGCCGAACGGGCACCTGACCGGGGGCTCAGCGCCATCGCCGCCGAACCTGGCACCCGACCGGGCTCAGACCAGCAGCTCCGGAGTCCGGAACTCCTTGCCCAGCAGATGGTGGTCCAGGAACGCGATGACCGTCTGGTACCAGAGCGCGGCATGCTGGGGTCTCAGCACCCAGTGGCCCTCGTCCGGGAAGTACAGGAACCGGTGCGGTTGGTCCTGCGGGTCGACCTGCTGGGCGAGCAGCTCCCACCACAACCGCAGGGCCTCGCCGATCGGTACCCGATAGTCCTTGTCACCGTGGATCACCAGCATCGGCGTGCTGATCGCCCCGACATGGCTGTGCGGGGTGTTGCGGGCGGCCACCTCCTCGGTCATGTCGGCAAACCACTCGTACGCCGCGTCGGTGGTCGGGCCGAACTGGTCGAGCGCCCACAGGCTGGCGTGCGTGACGATCGCGTCGAACCGGTCGGTGTGCCCGGCGATCCAGTTCGCCAGGTACCCGCCGAAGGAGCCGCCCATCGCGGCGGTGCGCCCAGCGTCGACGTCGTGGCGGGCCGCAGCGGCGTCGGTCAGGGCGAGCACGTCGGTGTAGGGCGCATCGCCCATATGCGGCCAGCCACGCCGCAGGAACGCCTGGCCGTAGCCAGTGGACAGCGCCGGGTCGGGCAGCAGCACCGCGTACCCCCTGGCCGCCAACGCCCAGGGGTTCCACCGCCAGTGCCAGGCGTTCCAGCTGTACATCGGCCCACCGTGCACCCACACCAGCAGCGGCGCGGGTTCGGTGTCGGCGCCGGACGGAAGCACCAGCCAGCCGCGTAGCGCGGTGCCGTCCACCGCGGTGGCCGCGACCTCGGTGAGCGTGCCGGGCAGGGC
>JALYVZ010000296.1 GCA_030852965.1 Actinomycetota bacterium
CGGCCGCGGCGGTCGCCGCGGCCGGGAGAGCGCGCCGGGCTGTATCCAGCTTCTCCTTCGAACGCCCGGCCAGCGCGATCCGGGCTCCGGGTGGAGTGTGCTCGGCAAGGTAGCCGGCAGTCAGCGCACCCACGTACCCGCTGGCGCCGAACAGGACGAGGTCGTGGTCGCGGGCAGTCATGCCACCCATCGTGCACCCGGCGCCGTGGATGTGCCTGAGTTACTGGGGCAAGGTCAGGGCGAGTTGGACTGCGTCGTGTACCGGGCGGTATCCGAGCCGAGGGTAGATGGCGTTCGAGATCGGGTTGGCCAGGTCGGTGAACAGCACGACGTCGCGGACGCCGGCGTCGAGTGCCCAGCGGGACGTTGCGGCGGTGACCGCCGAACCGTAACCGCGTCCGCGGCGCTCTGGCGGGGTGTAGACAGGGCCGATCCGGGACATACCGGAAACCGGCTCGGACGCCCGGGCCATCGCCACCGGCTCACCGTCGGGCAGCTCCCAGAACATAGTGGCGCCACCGCCGCCGGCAAGCTGTCGGCGCAGGTAGTCCCGGTTCGGCACCGTCGAGTCCGGGACCGCTTCCCGCGCGAACGCCTGCCGCCACCGGCACGCCAGCTCGAGATCGGCCCGGTCGGTCGCATCGGCTCGACGGGCTCGCCCGGGCACCCCGAACGGCGGTGTCAGCTCGCCGAGCCGGAACAACCGATTTGCGATCACGGTGCGCGCGCTCGCGCCGGTGGCGGCGCACCACGCACCGGCGAACGCCTCCGGTCGGGGACACGGGCCGCCGACGAGGTTCAGCTCGGGGTCGCGCTTGAGCAGCGCCCGCACCGCGGCGTTCGCCGCCGATTCGGGCAGGGCGCTGACCACCAGCGGGTGCGGCGGGGTACGCAGCGCGGCGCCGATCACCGCCGCCCCGTCGTGCACGGTCAACAGCGTGCCCACATCGTCGGCACCCATCGGCCCAAGTCGCTGCGCCACCAGGGTGAGCGCCACCGTGTGCGTCACCGGGTCGGCGCCGTATAGGCCCTCGGTGAGCGCGGCAAACTCGGCCAGGTCAGAGTGCAGCCGGATCTCCATGGAGGACGATCATCCTCGAAGTTGCCGGTGCGGCGCATCAGCGTTTCCCGTACGTTCCGCGGAACGCGGTCAGCGTGGTTTCGAGTGTTCCGCGGAACGCGGTCAGCCGGGTTGCGAGCGTTCCGCGGAACGCGGTCAGCCGGGTTGCGAGCGTTCCGCGGAACGCGGTCAGCCGGGTTGCGAGCGTTCCGCGGAACGCGGTCAGCCGGGTTGCGAGCGTTCCGCGCACGCGGTTCAGGGTCGTTCGCCGTAGGCCCGAACGGCCGGTCCCGCGCTGGGTCATGGCGAAGCTGGTGACGGTCAACGATGTTCTCGATGGGCATGTGGTGCTGGATCTGGAGTGTCTGGATCGGATCCATCTCAACGTCAACGTGCCGAACCTGCAGGTCGGTGGGCGAGTTGCCGACCGCAAGATCGAGGTGATGCGGCCCTACCGCGCCGCGCAAGCCGCGACCGGGCGGTCCGGAGTGGCCGCGTGGGCCGCGTGGGGTGGTCCAGGAGTACGTGAACGCGTTCTACCCACATCGGCGATTCGTAACTCTCAGCACATTAAGGTGCCGATCGGATTAACCCATTAGTGATTCACCGTCGATTTGGCGACCCTTCAGTCAGCGGTCGACCCCGAGCGGCCAACGGCATGAGCCATCCGCAGCCGGGCGGCGCTGGGCGGCTTGAGACCATGGTTGCGTCATGCACATCAGCTATCCGCCGGACCTGCCGATCAGTGGCCGGCACGACGACATCGCCGACGCGATCCGCGACCACCAGGTGGTGGTGCTGGCCGGGGAGACCGGGTCCGGCAAGACCACTCAGCTGCCCAAGATCTGCCTGGAACTGGGCCGGGGCCAGGGGCAGGGCGGCTCACACGGACAGGGCGGATCGGCGGGGCGGATCGGGCACACCCAGCCGCGCCGGCTGGCCGCCCGCACCGTGGCGGCCCGGATAGCCGAGGAGCTGGGTACCGAGCTGGGCGATGTCGTCGGCTGGAAGGTGCGCTTCACCGACCAGGTCTCCCCGAGCACCCGGATCAAGGTGATGACCGACGGCATCTTGCTCGCCGAGCTCACCTCCGACCGGATGCTGCGCCAGTACGACACCCTGATCATCGACGAGGCGCACGAGCGCAGCCTGAACATCGACTTCATCCTCGGCTACCTCAAGCGGTTGCTGCCGAAGCGCCCGGACCTCAAGCTGATCATCACCTCGGCGACCATCGACCCGGAGCGGTTCGCCGCGCACTTCGGCACGCCGGGCCGGGGGACGGCAGCCGACGAAGCCGGCGGGGTGGGAAGAACCCGGGGGACGGCAGCCGGCGAAGCCGGCGGGGTGGGGAGAACGCAGCCTGCGCCGATCATCGAGGTGTCCGGGCGGACGTACCCGGTGGAGCTGCGTTACCGGCCGGTCGTGGACCCGGACGACCCGAAGGCCGAGGAGCGCGACCAGGCCGAGGCGATCGTGGACGCGGTGCGGGAGCTGACCGCCGAGGGCCCCGGTGACGTGCTGGTATTCCTGCCCGGCGAGCGGGACATCCGGGACACCCAGGACGCGCTGGCCGACGCCGTGCGCCGAGGGCTGCTCGCCGACACCGAGATCCTGCCGCTGTTCGCCCGGCTGTCGACCGTCGACCAGCTGCGGGTGTTCGCGCCGCATCCGGGTCGGCGGGTGGTGCTGGCCACCAACGTCGCGGAGACCTCGCTGACCGTGCCGGGGATCAAGTACGTCGTGGACCCTGGGCTGGCCAGGATCTCCCGGTACAGCCACCGCACCAAGGTGCAGCGGCTGCCGATCGAGAAGATCTCCCAGGCCAGCGCAGCCCAACGCGCCGGGAGGTGCGGACGCACCAGCGACGGCATCTGCATCCGCCTCTACGCCGAGGACGATTTTGACGCCCGGCCGGAGTTCACCGACCCGGAGATCCTCCGGACGAACCTGGCGTCGGTGGTCCTGCGGATGATCGCGCTTGGGTTCGGTGAGGTGGGTGACTTCCCGTTCCTCGACCCGCCGGACCGGCGCGCGGTCACCGACGGGGTCAACCTGCTGCACGAGCTGGGCGCCCTCGACGCGGAGCAGCGGATCACCGCAGTCGGGCGGGCGCTGGAGCGGCTGCCGATCGAGCCCCGGTTCGCCCGGATGCTGCTCGAGGCCGGCCGCAACGGCTGTGTGGCCGAGCTGCTGATCATCGTCGCCGGCATGTCCATCCAGGACCCGCGCGAGCGGCCGGCTGGTGTTGATCGGGCGGCGACCGCCGACGCGGCGGACCAGTCACACGCCAGGTTCGCCGACCCACGCTCGGACTTCGTCAGCTACCTCAACCTGTGGCGCTATCTCGAGCAGCGCCGCGAAGAGCTGACCGGGAACCAGTTCCGCCGGATGTGCCGCGCGGAGTACTTGCACTACCTGCGCATTCGGGAGTGGCAGGACCTGCACGGACAGCTGCGCCGGGTGCTGCGCGAGCTGGACATCACCCCGAACGCCGAACCCGCCGACCCCCGCACGGTGCACCAGTCGCTGTTGGCCGGGTTGCTGTCGCACATCGGGCTCCAGATCGAGAAGCCGAACGCCGAGACGACCCGCCGGCGGCCGGACCGCAACGCCTACCTCGGTGCCCGCAACGCGTCGTTCGCGATCTTCCCTGGGTCCGCGTTGTTCCGCCGCCCGCCGCGCTGGGTGATGGCCGCCGAGCTGGTGGAGACCTCCCGGCTGTGGGCCCGCACGGTCGCGCGCATCGAACCCGAGTGGATCGAGCCGCTGGCCACCCACCTGGTGCGCAGCACGTTCTCCGAGCCGCACTGGTCGGCCAAGCGCGGCGCGGTGCTGGCCCACGAGCGGGTCACCCTCTACGGGGTGCCGATCGTGGCCGACCGGTTGGTGAACTACGCCGGGGTGGACCCGGAGCTGGCCCGCGAGCTGTTCATCCGGCATGCCCTCGTCCAGGGCGAGTGGCAGACCTCGCACGTGTTCTGGGAGAGCAACCGGGCCTTGCTGGACCAGGTCGACGAGTGGGAGCAGCGGGCCCGGCGGCGCGACATCATGGTCGACGAGCAGACGCTGTTCGAGTTCTACGACCGTCGGGTGCCGGCGAACGTGGTGTCCGCCCGGCACTTCGACCGCTGGTGGAGCCGCGTATGCCAGGAGACACCGGAGCTGCTCGACCTCGCCGTGGCCGACCTGACGACCGGCGCGGACGGCGTCTCGGAAAGCGAGTACCCCTCGATCTGGACGACGTCGACCCCGGGGGTTGGCGAGCCCGCCCGACTCACCGTGCACTACGAGTTCGAGCCCGGCACCCCGACCGACGGGCTCAGCGTGGACATCCCCCTGGCGGTGCTGCCGAGCGTCGACGAGGACGACTTCGGCTGGCAGGTACCCGGGCACCGGGAAGAGCTGGTGACCGCCCTGATCCGGGGGTTGCGCAAGGACCTGCGACGCAACTTCGTGCCGGTGCCGGACACCGTCCGCACCGCTCTGGCGCTTCTCGATCCGACCCGGGGCAGCTTGTTGGACGAGCTGAGCCGGGTGCTGCGTGAGCTGCACGGGGTCACGGTGCCCAGGGATGCCTGGCGGCTCGACCGGGTGCCGGAGTACCTGCGCCTGAACTTCCTGGTGGTGTCCTCCGACGGTGCCGTGCTGGCCTCAGGGAAGGATCTCGGCGCGCTGCGGCAGCTGCTGGCCGGCCGCACCCGGGCGGCGGTGGCGGCGGCCGCTCCAGAGCTGGAACGCACCGGGCTGGTGGCCTGGCCCTCGCGGGCCGAGCTGCCCCAGACTGTTCGGCGGGACATCGGCGGGCACCCGGTGACCGGTTACCCGGCCCTGGTCGACGAGGGCACTTCGGTGGCGATTCGGGTACTGAGCACACCGGCGGAGCAGCGGGCCGCGATGTGGGCCGGTACCCGCAGGTTGTTGCTGCTCGGCGGGCCGTCCCCGGTGCGCCAGGTACAGCGGACGCTGGGCCGCGCCGACGCACTCGCGCTCAGCCAGGGGCCGCACGGCTCGCTGGACGCGCTGCTGGCCGACTGCCTGGAC
>JALYVZ010000297.1 GCA_030852965.1 Actinomycetota bacterium
CCGTTGAGATAGATCCGGTCGAAACACTCCAGATCCAAACCGACATGCCCATCCAGCAGGTCATTCACGGTCACCACACGGGTCGCCACAGCGCACCTCCGGGTCGGCGTCAGCTCAGCCCACCAGCCTGGCCCCACCCAGCCGCGACGTCACCTACCAACCCGACCACCACCTCGGCGGTCCGAGGCGAAGCCTCATTAGATGGTGGTCCCGGCCTTCCTCGCCCCGCCATGGGGTCGCCGAAGCCTCCATCGGGTCGCAGTACCGCGATGCCGTTGCGACCGCCCCGTCAATGCCGCGCGGGTGAGGTATCTCGTGTGACGGGCGGCCGCACCACGGTCACCGGACATAATGCATGTAGGACGCCGAGCGAGATCGGCATTCCGGGCGGTAGCGCCCAATATTTGGGAACTCCAACGCACCCGATCCCGGTGACCGAAGCCCCGTCCAGCTGGGGGCGAAGGCCTCAGGCGCGCACTCCCCAACGTTCGTAGTGTCGTCCGGCAGACGCCCCCGGAGGAAGAATGTATGTGCGCGAAGTCATGTCCAGCCCCGCCATATCGGTGACGCCCGGCACGCCGGTGAAACATGCGGCAGATCAGCTGGCCGGGAACGGCTTCACCAGCATGCCCGTGCTCGACGCCGGCGGCGGCCTCGTCGGGGTGGTCAACGAGGCCGACCTGCTGGCTCACCGGTTCCCCCCGGATCCCCGGGTGCCCGGCCCGAGGATCGAAGCGATCGGGCCCGGCGACACCGTCGGCGACGTCATGCACACCGACGTGCTCTTCACCCGTCCACATGAGGGTGTCAGCAATCTGATCGTCGTGCTGCGAAACGCCGGCATCCGGGCGGTCCCTGTCGTCGACACCGGGGTGGTGGTCGGAATGGTCACCTACGGCGACCTGCTCCAGGCGATGGCTCGCGACGACGCGCTCATCACCGCCGACATCGTGCGCAGGCTGGGCCGGTGCCCCGGCCACGGGCACTGGAGGGTCGCGGTGGCGGCCGGCACGGTCACCCTGGCCGGCGAGGAACCCGACCCGGTCAACCGGCACACCGCCCAGCTGATCGCCGAGGCGGTCATCGGAACCACCGCGGTCCGGTTCTCCGACCCCGCCGTCACAGGATGATCCGTATCACCGTGGCCGTCCTGTTCGTGCTGCACGGCCTGATTCACCTCCTCGGCTTCGCCAAGGCCTTCGAGTTGGCCGAGATGCCTCAACTCGTCCAACCCATCTCGCGGCCCGCGGGTCTGCTGTGGCTGACGGCGGCCCTGCTCTGCTGCACCGCCGCCGCGGCCCTGTTCCGCACACCGCGCTGGTGGTGGGCGCTCGGCGGCCTTGCGGTGGTGATCTCGCAGGCCGTCATCGTGTCGTCCTGGGATGACGCCAAGGTCGGCACCCTCGCCAACGTGGTGCTGCTCCTCGCGGTTCTCTACGGCTTCGCCTCGCGCGGCCCACTGAGCCTGCGCGCCGAATTCGAGCACGCGCTGAAGGAGGCGTGGCCGCCGGCGCAGTCGTCGTCACCCGGGGACGTCACCGAGGATGACCTCGCTCCCCTGCCCGATCCGGTCCAGCGCTACCTGCGCCGTTGCGGTGTAGTCGGGCGACCGCCGGTGCGCGACTTCCGGGCGACCTGGACCGGCCGGATCCGCGGCGACCCGGACGCTGCGTGGATGACGTTCACCGCGGACCAGTTGGACATCGTGGACACCCCGCGGCGCTTCTTCATGATGGACGCCAGGATGAAGGGGCTACCGGTCGACGTCCTGCATGTGTTCAATGACGACGGCGCAACCATGCGGGTGCGGCTGCTGTCGGTTCGCTCGATGGTCGACGCGAAGGGCGCCGCACTCACCCGCGCCGAGACGGTGACGCTGTTCAACGACCTGTGCTGCTACGCGCCGAGTGCCCTCGTGTCGCCCGACATCAGCTGGGAACCGATCGATGAGCGTGCCGCGGCAGCGCATTTCACGCTCGGAGTCAACACCGTCGCGGCCGAACTGCGTTTCGATGACAGCGGGGATCTCGTGGACTTCGTCGCCGACGGCCGGTCCGCCATGTCCGCGGATGGCCGCTCCCTCACGCCCCTGCGCTGGTCGACGCCGCTGCGTGACTATGCGCAGCTCGGCCCCGCGCGGGTTGCGACGAAGGCCGAGGTGAAGTGGCACCCACAGTCGGGCGCCTGGACCTACGGCGAGTTCGAGCTCACCTCGCTGGCCTACAACGTCGCGGACACCGGCACGCCGGTGGCACCACGCACCCAGCCGGGCGCCGCACGGCCACAATTGGTCTGGCTTGGCGGCGGACTCGTACTCGGGTTCGCCGTCCCATTCCTCTTTGCCGACGTACTGCAGCTGCCCCGTGACCTCTACTACGGGATCTACGCGGCGTCGGTCCTCATCTTCGTTGCATCGTGGGCGGCAGCCACTGGGCAACGCCTTGACTTGATGCTCCGCCGACGCCGGCGGCTCGCCGTTGTGCTCGGCGTGGCCTGCGCCCTCGTCCTAGCGGTTGTCGTTGTTCGCACCGAAACCCCGACCGCCAGGCCCGAAGGTCTGGCACTGGTCTGGGCAGTGCTGTGGCGTGGGGTCGTCTACGGGGCCGTCGATGGCCTGCTGCTCTCGGTGTTCCCGATTCTGGCCGTGTTCGCCGCGACCGCCGGGAGCAAGTTCCGCACACGCAAGTTCGGCACGATCACCGTCGCAGCGGCGGCGCTGCTCGCATCGCTGGTCATGACGGTCGTCTACCACCTCGGCTACAGCGACTTCCGCTCCGCGAAGCTGGCGAAACCGCTCACCGGGGACCTCGTCTGGAGCGTGCCAACCCTCGTCACCCTCAACCCGATCGGCGCGCCGATCGCCCATGCGGGGCTGCATGTCGCCGCCGTCTTGCACTCCTACGACACGGAGACCTTCCTGCCGCCACATCGGTGAGCCCGAGACCTTCAACGCTGCCGTCCGCTCCCGAGGCGACCGAGCCTGACCTACCGACCGAGGACGAGGAGTACGTGGACATGCTGAGGCCGCGGTATCTGCGTTGGGGCGGCCATGCGACCCCGATCGAGCGCGCAAGCGCTGCCGATCTGGTGCTGCTCGCGATGGACAGCGGCGGCGCCGTGCCCGAACACCTCGGCACTGTGCTGGTTCTTGATGCGGGCCCCACGTTCGACGTGCCGGCAGCCCGGCGGATGCTCGCCGAGCGGGTCCGGGCCGTCCCGCGCCTGCGCCAACGGCTGGTGCGGCTGCCTCCCGGGCTTGGCCGACCGGTGTGGGTCGACGACCCCGGCTTCGACGCGGCCCGGCACGTACAGGAGCGGCAGTGCCCGGGCGCGGGCGACGAGCAGTCGCTGCTCGATCTCGCTGCGGCGGTGTCCACCGAGCCGCTACCGCGGTCCCGGCCGCTGTGGGCCGCGGTGGTCGTTCCCGGTCTGGCGGGCGGCCGCGTCGGGCTCGTGATCGTGCTGCACCATGTCCTGGCCGACGGCATCGGCGGGCTGGCGATACTGGCCCGTCTCGTCGACGGGGCCGATCCCGGCCCTGCTAGCCCGAGTTTCCACTGATCATGGTCTCGGCGGCCCTTGCCGCGATCTTGGTTTCTGGCGCGGGTGGGGCTGAGCTGGGGCTGGTCCGGCGTGTCGGGTCGATGAGGGCTCGGCGAAGGTGTATTACCCATAATTGTGACGTCGATCATCAAGAAGCGTCGGGGGTGGGCGCACCTACCTGTACGCGGCGACCTCGGCGCGGGTGGCGGGCCAGCCACGGATCGTGGATCAAGTGTACCTGGGCACCGAGGAAGAGGTGCTCGCCCGGTTGACCGGGGGGGCCGGGCGAGGAGCCGGGCCTGCCCGAGACCGAGCACCGCGGGTTCGGCGACGTCGCGGCGGTGTGGGGGATGCTGGCACGGTTGGACGCGATCGGCGTGATCGACTCGGTGGTGGGCGCCCCGTTGGTGCGAGGCGGGGTGTCGGTGGGCACCTACCTGGGGTTGGCCGCGTTGAACCGGGTCTGCGACCCCCGCTCCAAGCGGGCGTTCGCGGGCTGGTGGGCGAGCACCGCACTCGGGCGGATCACTCGGATCCCGGCTGAGGCGACCGATCACCGCAGGTTCTCCGACGCGATGGACGCGGTCACCGTGGAGCAGATCGAGCAGATCGAGGCCGCGTTGACCCGGACGATGATCGAGGTGTTCGACCTGGACACCCACGCACTGATCGGAGGACATGACCAACTTCGCGACGTTCATCGACTCGGGCAACGATCGAGCGCCGATCGCGGCACGGGGCAAGGCCAAGCAGAAACGCTACGACCTGCGCATCGTGGGTCTCGGGCTGGTCGCGACCCGCGACGGTGGCATCCCGCTGCTCTCGCGCGCCTACCCGGGCAACAAAGTCGACGTCACCCAGTTCACCGCGATGATCGAGGAGCTGGCGCGGCGCTACACCACGGCCCTGGGCGGTCCGGGCGGGGCCACGCTCACCTTCGACGCCGGCCAAAACTCCGAACCCAACTTCACCCGCCTCGCCGAGCTGGGCCTGCACTTCGTCGGGTCGGTGCCCCCGAGTGAGCATCCCGCCCTGCTCGCCCGCCCCGCCACCGACCGCCGCGTCGTGGACGCCTACGCCGGGGAGAACCTGACCGCGTTCGAGACCCGCGCGAAGGTGCTGGGCCGTGACCGCCGGGTGATCCTCACCCACTCGATAGGCCTGCACACCGCCCAGCAGGGCGGGTTCGCCCAAACCCTGCGCAAAGCCGCCGCCGCGCTGACCGAGCTGGCCGCGCGGCTGGCCCGCGGCAAAACCCGGCGGCCACGACCCAAGGTCGAGGCCGACATCGACACCATCTGTGCTCCCCGCTGGGTGGCCAGAGTGATCACCACCGACCTCACCGGCGACACCCCGGCGACCATGCGCCTGGCCTGGCACATCGACGAGCACGCCCGAACCGACCTGGAGACCGAGATCTTCGGCAAACGGATCCTGGTCACCGACCACGACGACTGGCCCCTCGCCCAGCTCATCGACGCCTACCGCTCCCAGGAGTACCTCGAAGCCGGGTTCCGCCAGGCCAAAGACCCGCACGTGGTGTCCTTCGCCCCGA
>JALYVZ010000010.1 GCA_030852965.1 Actinomycetota bacterium
TGGCTGCCCGAGGTGGGCGAGCCGGAGGGCACGCCGGCGCTGGCAGCCCGGTGCGCGGCGTTGCGGAGGCGCGGTTCGATGGGGCAGCGGACCGGGCTGGCGCTCGTGCTGCACGAATCGGCGGCCGTGCCCCTGGCGGACTCCCTCGCGGAGGCACCTGAGGTGGCGGAACTGCTGCTCGTCGTCGGCCCGGAGGGAGGGGTCACCGAGGACGAGCTGGACGAGCTGACCGCCGCCGGAGCCTGCCCGGTGCGGCTGGGTCTGGAAGTGCTGCGAGCCTCCACGGCGGCAGCGGTGGCGCTGGGCGCTCTCGGGGTTCTCACCCCGCGTTGGTGACGCCACAGCCAGTCAACGTTCGGGTTGCGACTTCTCGACCAGCCGGGTCAAAAGGTCTACCATCTGTACACCGTGCTCGCGGACTCAATCGGAATTAGGCGCATCGGGTGATTCACCCGGTACCCCCGGCGGATCCAGTTCTGCCATGATCGGGCGATGCTCCTCAGCAGGCGGCGGTTCACTGGGCTCGCCGCGCTGGGCGCGTTCTCAGGAGTGCCCGGCTGCTCCGTCGCCGGCACCGCACCGGTACCGGTGCCCGGTACTCTGGATCCGGTACGTATCGCCTACGGACCGGGTCCGAGTCAGTACGGCGAACTGCACCTGCCGGTCGCCGCTGCCCGGCGACGGGGCGTGGTGGTGGTCCTGCACGGCGGATTCTGGCAGTCGGGCTACGGCGCCGAGCTGGGCACGCCACTCGCGGTCGCGCTGGCCAATGCCGGAATCACCGCCTGGAACGTGGAGTACCGCAGGATCGGCAATGGCGGCGGGTGGCCGGCCACGTTCGAGGACGTGGCCGCCGCCGTCGACGCGTTGGCCGGGCCGGCGGCCGAACACGCCGCACGGGCCGGCGCTGTGGTGGACCTCGACCGGGTGGTGACACTCGGCCACTCCGCGGGCGGTCACCTGGCCGCCTGGTTGGCCGGGCGGGCGATGTTGCCCGCCGGGGCGCCGGGCGGACCGCCACGGGTCCGAGTGCGGGGCGTGGTCAGCCAGGCCGGCGTGCTCGACCTGGTTGCGGCCGACGCAGCCGGTCTCGGTGGCCGGTCCACCTCTGAGCTGCTCGGCGGCTCGGTGGCTGAGCAGCCACAGCGTTACCGGTTGGCCTCGCCCGCCGCGATGCTCCCGCTCGGGGTCCCGGTGACGTGTGTGCACGGGACCGCGGACCGCAACGTGCCGTTGACGCAGAGCGTGGAGTTCGCTCGGGCGGCCAGGGCGGCCGGCGACCCAGGTGAGCTCGTGACGTTGGCCGGAGTCGACCACTTCGCACTGATCGACCCGGAGACCGAGGCCTGGCGGCGCTGCCAGGACGCTGTGATGCGCCTGCTCGGACACTGATCACCGGGGACCCCATGCCTGCCTGCGTCCGGGCCCGGGCCCCGGTACCATTGCGCGAGCACCGCACGGCGAGCAGCACACCGACGCACCCGTCAGAAGGCAGGGCAGCACCTCACGTGACCGGCACCCAACCGGGGCAGTCCATCAGCGGGTCGTCCGTACAGTCCAGGATGACCCTGCCGGAGTCGTCCTTGCTCGCCCTTCTCGGTTCCCGCGACGAGAACCTGCGCACCGCCGAGAACCTGCTCGATGCCGATGTGCACGTGCGGGGCAACGAGCTCACCCTCAGCGGACGGCCGTCCGACGTCGCGTTCGCCGAACGGGTCTTCGCCGAGCTGGTCACCCTGGCCGGCCGTGGTCAGCAGCTCGGCGCGGATACGGTTCGGCGCACAGTGGCGATGCTCTCCGAGGGCGACTCCGAGGGGGAGTCTCCGGCCGAGGTGCTCAGCCTGGACATCCTGTCGCGCCGCGGCCGCACAATCCGGCCAAAGACGCTCAACCAGAAGCGTTACGTCGACGCGATCGACCGCCACACTATCGTGTTCGGCATCGGCCCAGCGGGCACCGGCAAGACGTACCTGGCGATGGCCAAGGCGGTGCAGGCGCTACAGACCAAGCAGGTGAACCGGATCATCCTGACCCGCCCGGCCGTCGAGGCGGGGGAGAGCCTGGGGTTCCTGCCCGGCACGCTCTACGAGAAGATCGACCCGTACCTGCGTCCCCTGTACGACGCGCTGCACGACATGCTCGACCCGGACTCGATCCCCAAGTTGATGGCCGCCGGCACCATTGAGGTGGCCCCGCTGGCCTACATGCGTGGTCGTGCGCAGCCGGTGACCACGGACGTCCTGACTCCAGATGGGTTTCGCCCCATCGGCGAGTTGCGAGTCGGTGACCTCGTCGTCGGTTCGAACGGCGAACCGACACCGGTACTTGGTGTGTACCCGCAGGGCGAGAAGGACATCTTCCGTGTGACAGCCGAGGACGGGGCGTCGACGTTGTGCTGCGGCGAGCACCTCTGGACGGTGCGGACGGCTTCGGACCGTAGACGTAACAAGCCGTGGCGGGTCCTCGAGACGAGCGAGATGATCGGCAGGCTGCGCGCCGCGCATGCTCGGCGGTACGAGTTGCCCCTGCTCACCGCACCGGTGCGGCATCCCTCGCGGAACGTTCCCATGGACCCGTACGTGCTGGGCCTCCTGCTCGGTGACGGGTCCATAACAGGCTCGACGACGCCGTCCTTCTCGACGGCGGACCCGGAACTGGCGGCGTCGCTCGGCATGGCACTGCCAGGCGTCGCGGTACGGCACAAGGATCAGGTGGATTGCGTCCTGAACCGCGTGCGCTCCGCTGGCGACGTCATCACGCTGGAGAACCCGGTGACGGGCGCGTTGCGCGAGCTGGGTCTGATCGGCACGCGTTCGCACACCAAGTTCGTGCCGCGGCAGTATCTGCTCAACACGCCGGAGATCCGGCTCGGTGTTCTCCAGGGGCTGCTGGACACCGATGGCGGGCCAGTGAAGCAACTTGAGCGCACCTGTCGCGTCCAGTACACGACGACGTCTTCTCGCCTGCGGGATGACGTGGTCGAGCTCGTTCAGTCTCTCGGTGGCGTGGCGTACTCGCGTTCCCGCCCATCAGACGGCCGGCGCCCGGGCCGGGCGAGGGGGCGGGCGGTTGCCCATCGTCACGATGCGTACGTGATCGACCTCCGATTGCCGGCAGACATCGAGCCCTTCCGGCTGAGTCGCAAGCGCGAGACGTACCTCGCGGCTGGTGGCGGTGGACGTCCGATGCGCCACATCGAGAGCATCGATCCGGCGGGCCGGTCCCAGACGGTGTGCATCCGGGTGGCGGCGGCCGATTCGTTGTATGTGACCGAGGACTATCTGCTGACCCACAACACCCTGAACGACGCGTTCATCATCCTCGACGAGGCGCAGAACACCACGCCCGAGCAGATGAAGATGTTCCTCACCCGGCTCGGCTTCGGCTCGCAGATCGTGGTCACCGGCGACGTCACCCAGATCGACCTGCCCGGTGGTTCCCAGTCCGGTCTGATGGTGGTCCGGGACATCCTGGCCGGCGTCGACGACGTGCACTTCGCCAAGCTGACCAGTACCGATGTGGTGCGTCATCGGCTGGTCGGGGACATCGTCGACGCCTACGCGCGCCATGACGCCACCCAGGAGCCGGCCGGCCGGCTGGTGCCCAACCGGGCCGACCGCCGTCGCCGTCGTTGAAATCTCCGGACAGCTGATGAGCCGCGAAGACGACAGCGAGCGAGCATCCCAGCGAGCGACAGCGAGCGCGGAGCGGAACGAGCGCGGAGTCGAGCCATGAGCCGCGAAGACGACAGCGAGCGAGCATCGCAGCGAGCGACAGCGAGCGCGGAGCGGAACGAGCGCGGAGTCGAGCCATGAGCATCGAGATCTGCAACGAGTCCGGTGTCGCGGTGGATGAGCCGACGATCGTGTCGGTGGCGCGCTTCGCATTGGACGCGATGCGGGTGAACCCGCTGGCCGAGCTGAGCGTCCTACTGGTCGAGCTGGACGTGATGGCCGAACTGCACCAGCGCTGGATGGAGCTGCCCGGTCCCACCGACGTGATGTCGTTCCCAATGGACGAGCTGGACGCCACCCGCCGTCCGGACTCTCTCGACGACCCCGAGTCGATCCTGGGTGATGTGGTGCTCTGCCCGGCGTTCGCGAAGTCCCAGGCTCGGAAGGCGGGGCACTCGCTCGCCGACGAGCTGCATCTGCTCACCGTGCACGGGGTGCTGCACCTGCTGGGCTACGACCACGCCGAGCCGGCTGGGGACCGTGAGATGTTCGCATTGCAGAACCAGCTGCTCGCGGGATGGCGGCAGGCGCAGGCTGAGGTCGACGCCCGGAATCGGCAGCGTCGCGCCGACTCACACGTGCTGGGAACGGCCGGACTCGAGGAGCACATTACCCGTGAGCGGTGACAACGCCGGCGAGCCTCCGCAAGATCCGAGTGCGATCGGGGGTAAGCGATGACCCCGACCACCGCCTGGCAGATCGTGCTGGCCGTGCTGCTGGTACCGCTGGCCGGCCTCCTCGCGGCCGCCGACGCCTCGCTGGGCACGGTGTCCCGGGCACGGGTGGAGGCCCTGGTCCGGTCCGGGCGGGCCGGGGCCCGGCAGCTGGCGGCGGTGGTCGCCGACCGGCCGAGGTATGTGAACCTGCTGTTGCTGCTGCGGCTGGCCTGCGAGACCACCGCCACGGTGTTCGCCACCATGGTGGCGATCCAGCTGATCAACCCGGTGTGGCTGGGCGCCACGGTCGCCGGGGTCGCCATGGTGGTGATCGACTATGTGCTGATCGGCGTCGGACCGCGCACCCTCGGGCGCCAGCACCCGTACCGAATCGGGCTGTTGCTGGCCGCCCCGGTACGCGCGCTGGCCGCGCTGCTCGGTCCGCTGACCCAGTTGCTGATCCTGGTCGGCAATGCGATAACGCCCGGTCGGGGTTTCCGGGAGGGTCCGTTCTCCTCGGAGGTGGAGCTGCGCGAGGCGGTCGATCTGGCCGGCGCGCGCGGTGTGGTCGCCGAGGACGAACGGCAGATGATCCACTCGGTGTTCGAGCTGGGCGACACCCCCACCCGTGACGTGATGGTGCCGCGCACCGACCTGGTCTGGATCGAACAGCACAAGACGGTGCGTGACGGACTGACGCTGGCGTTGCGCAGCGGATACTCACGCATCCCGGTGCTGGGTGAGGGCATCGACGACGTGATCGGAGTGGCGTACCTCAAGGACTTGGCTAAGGATCTTGCGATCAGCGCGCAGGTAGGCACCTCGGAGCGCGGTGTGGTCGATGTGATGCGCCCGCCGGTGTTCGTGCCGGACTCCAAGCCGGTCGACGACCTGCTCAAAGAGATGCAGCGCAGCCGCTACCACATGGCCATCGTGGTTGACGAGTACGGCGGCACCGCCGGAGTGGTGACGATCGAGGACATCCTCGAGGAGATCGTCGGCGAGATCACCGACGAGTACGACACCGCGGACATTCCACCGGTGCAGCAGGTCGACGAGCACACGGTTCGAGTGGCCGCCCGGCTGCCGGTGTCCGACCTGGGCGAGCTCTTCGGCGTGGACATCGATCGAGAGCTCGCGGAGGCCGACGTGGACACCGTCGGTGGGTTGGTTGCGCAGCGACTGGGCAGGGTGCCGCTGCCCGGTGCGAGCGCCGAGGTGGCCGGGCTGCGCCTGCTCGCCGAGGGGGGCAAGGACGCACGGGGTCGGATCCGGATCACCACGGTGTTGGTGAGCGCGGTCGAACGGTCCGAGCCGAGCACAGCCCGGAACGGTGCTCCGCACAAGCGGGAGGACAGCGATGTCGCGAGTTGAGTCCGGCCCGGGGGAACGCGGGCCCGGCCCGCAGGGTTGCGGCGCGTGATCACACCTCGCTTTGACGTGGTGGTGGTCGGCGGCGGCATCGTCGGGTTGGCTACCGCGCGGGAGCTGCGATCTCGCGGTCTCACCGTGGCCGTGCTGGAGGCTGAGTCCGCGGTGGCGACCCACCAGACCGGCCGCAACTCGAACGTCATCCATTCCGGGCTCTACTACCGACCCGGCAGCCACAAAGCCCGGCTTGCGGTGGCCGGCCGGGACGAAACCGTGGCGTTCTGTCGGGCGCACGACCTCCCACACCGGATCGGCGGCAAGCTGGTCGTCGCTACCGAACCCGAGGAGCTGCCCCGGTTGGCCGAGCTGGCCCGCCGCGGCCGGGCCAACGGGGTGGAGTGCCGTGAGCTCTCCGCGACCGAGGCCTCCCGACACGAGCCGGCGGTGCGGGCGCTGGCCGCGCTGCTGGTCCCGAGCACCGGAGTGTGCGACTTCGGGGCGATCGCGGCGAAGCTGGCCGCGCTGCTGGTGGCCGAGGGGGGCTCGATCTTCCTGGGTAGGCCGGTCCGGCGCCTGACCCGCCGTCGCAGCGACATGGTGGTGCACACCGCCGTCGGTGACGTGCTGGGCCGCCGGGTGGTGGCCTGCGCCGGGTTGCACGGCGACGAGTTGGCCCGCCGCTCCGGGTGCGAGCCGGGAGTGCGGATCGTGCCGTTCCGCGGCGAGTACGCAGGTTTGCTGGGGTCGGCCGCCGATCTGGTGCGCGAGCAGATCTACCCGGTGCCGGACCCGGCGCTGCCCTTCCTCGGGGTGCACGTCACCCGAGGCGTCGACAACGAGGTGCGCGTGGGCCCGAACGCGGTGCTGGCGCTGGCCCGCGAGGGCTACCGCTGGTCGACGGTCCGCCCCCGCGAGCTGGCCGCCACGCTGGCCTATCCGGGGCTGCACCGGCTGACCCGGCGACACTGGAGGCACGGTTTGCACGAGGTCCGGGGATCGCTGTCCCGCTCGGCGCTGGCCGCCCGGGTGCGGCGGATGTTGCCGGATGTGCGGGCGGCCGATCTGGTGCCGGCCGGTGCCGGGGTCCGGGCCCAGGCGGTTCGCCCGGACGGCGGCCTCGTGGACGACTTCCTGTTCGTCACCGACGGCTCTGCTGATGGGCGGGCCGGATCCGACGCCACGGTGCTGTACGTGCTCAACGCGCCCTCCCCGGCGGCCACCGCCGCGCTGCCGATCGGCCGCGAGATCGCGACCCGGCTGACCGGTGAGCGTCGACCGGTGGCGGCCCGATGAGCAAGCGCGAGCCCACCGCCCGGGCCGTCGAGTCGGCGCACCGCTCGGGGTTTGCCTGCTTCGTCGGCCGCCCCAACGCCGGCAAGTCCACCCTGACCAATGCGCTGATCGGCTCGAAGGTGGCGATCACCTCCAGCCGGCCGCAGACCACCCGGCACGCCATCCGGGGCATCCTGCACCGCTCGGACGCCCAGCTGATCGTGATCGACACCCCCGGTCTGCACAAGCCCCGGACCCTGCTCGGGCGTCGCCTCAACGACATCGTCCGGGAGACCTGGGCCGAGGTCGACGTGATCGGGTTCTGCGTGCCGGCCGACGCGCCGGTTGGCCGCGGCGACGAGTTCATCGTCAACGAGCTGCGCCCGGTGGCCCGGCGTACCCCGGTGCTCGGCATCGTGACAAAGACCGATCTGACACAGCCGGACCAGGTAGCGGAGCGGCTGACCCAGCTGACCGCGCTGTTGGACAAAGCCGGGGTGGACGTCGAGGTGGTGCCCTGCTCGGCGCGCGACGGGTTTCAGGTCGAACTGGTCGCCGACCTGCTGGTGAAACGTCTGCCCGAGGGCCCGCGGCTCTACCCCGACGGGGAGCTCACCGACGAGCCGGAGACCACGCTGGTCGCCGAGCTGATCCGGGAGGCCGCCCTGGAAGGAGTGCGCGACGAGCTGCCGCACTCGCTGGCGGTGTTGGTCGAGGAGATGATCCCACACTCCGGGCGGGACGACATGCTCGACGTGCACGCGATCCTCTACGTCGAGCGCAACAGCCAGAAGGGCATCGTGATCGGCAAGGGCGGCGCCCGGCTCAAGGAGGTCGGCAGTGCCGCCCGACGCCAGATCGAGGCGCTGCTGGGCACCAAGGTGTACCTGGAGCTACACGTCAAGGTGGCCAAGGACTGGCAACGCGACCCGAAGCAACTGCGCAAGCTCGGGTTCTGAATCGAGCTCCCGGCTGGGGGAGATATTGCAGTCACGGCCTCAGCGTAACAGGTGTCCGCCAGTCGTCGACGAAGATCTTCCGTGATGTCTCTTTCCGTGTTACCGTCGCTGCGGCGTGATCCGTAGCGGTCGGCACGGAAAGCACACGGAAAGGGGGACCGGTAATGGCTCACAAGGTTGTTCACGTGATAAGAGAGTCGCACATTCGTTCGGGAGGGTATGCAGTTCCCGCGCTCCCCAAGGTTCCCAACAACCGGGTGGGCCAGGTCAGGGAAGGCCACTACGAGGCGCTTTACCAGTGCGCAGGGCCGCGAGCGACCGAGTTCGGTACCACGAACTTCTGGTGGGTCAAGATCAACCTTGGCCAGGACACCGGCTGGATATCGGCGATCAACATCGGAGAGGGCGGGGACGACGAGCCTATTCCGGACGTTCCCACGCAGCCGACAGTTTTCGAGTAGGCGGTCTGGGTCGGCCATTCCGCACGTCCGAGAACCGGAATTATCCGAGGGCAGTCAAATCGTAGCAAGGAAATGCTGAGGTGGCTCATAGGTGGGGGCCATGACCTACGTCCTGATCCCCGGCGCCGGGGGTAGTGCCTGGTACTGGCACCTGGTGGAGCCACGGCTGCGGGCCAGAGGCCACGACGTGGTGAGCGTCGAGCTGCCCGCCGACGATGAGTCGGCCGGACTCGCCGAGTACACCGACACCGTGGTCGAGGCCGTCGGCGGGCGCACCGACCTGGTCGTCGTGGCTCAGTCGCTCGGCGGGTTCACTGGACCGCTGGTCTGCGGACGACTCCCCGTCCAACTGTTGGTGCTGCTCAACGCGATGACGCCAAGACCGGGGGAGTCACCGGGTGACTGGTGGACCACCACCGGGCAGCTGACCGCTGTCCAGGAGCAGGGGGAGCACTCCTGGAGCTGGGACGACGGGTTCGACCCCGAGCGGGTCTTCCTGCACGACGTGCCACCCGAGGTGGCCACCGCCGGCGCCGCGCACCAGCGCGAGCAGTCGGACGCTCCGTTCGGGGCGCCGTGGCCGCTGTCGGCCTGGCCGGACGTGCCGACCCGGTTCCTCGCCGCGCGCGGCGACCGATTCTTCCCCATCGCATTCCAGCGCCGCGTGGTGCACGAGCGCTTGGGCATTGCCGTGGACGAGATGGACGGCGGACACCTGGTCGCGCTCAGCCGCCCCGACGAGCTCGTTGAACGGTTGGAGGCCTACCGCACCGCGCTGGCCTGAGGCTCGCCCACGTCGCCGTACCGAAGGTGGGTGCGCTCCTCGCCGCTCAGTCGAGTTGGACTGTGGTGCGGATGAGGGGTCCAGCCCTGGCCACGTCGCGCGGCGGGCTGGAGCCGGCCGGACACCGCCGTAGGATTGCGGGGTGACGTTGTGGCGGGACACCGGGGTCGTGCTGCGGGTGCACAAGCTCGGGGAGGCCGACCGGATCGCCACCGTGCTCACCCGCCGACGCGGCAAGGTGCGGGCGGTGGCCAAGGGAGTGCGGCGCACCCGGTCCCGTTGGGGTGCGCGGCTGGAGCCGTTCAACCACGTCGACGTGCAGTGCTACACCGGCCGCAGCCTGGACGTGGTGACCCAGGCCCAGACCGTGGACGCGTTCGGCGCCGGCCTGGTCGGCGACTATCCGCGCTACACCGCAGGCTGCGCGGTGCTGGAGACCACCGACCGACTGGTCGCCGAGGAGGGCGAGCCCGCGCTGCGGATGTACCTGCTGCTGGTCGGTTGCCTGCGGGCGCTGGCCGGCCGCGAGCGCGACCCGCGCCTGGTGTTGGACGCCTTCCTGCTGCGCGCGATGGGGTACTCCGGTTGGGCGCCGGCGATCACCGAGTGCGCCCGGTGCGCCTGCCCAGGGCCGCACCGGGCGTTCAGCGTGGCCGCCGGAGGAGCGGTGTGTGGCCGCTGCCGGCCGGCGGGCTCAGTGAACCCGTCCCCCGAGACGTTTGTGCTGCTCGAGGCGCTGCTGCACGGCGAATGGCCGGTAGCCGAGGCCGCCGGCGCGCCGGCCCGCCGGGACACCAGCGGCCTGGTGGCCGCCCACCTGCAGTGGCACCTGGAGCAGCAGCTGCGATCGCTGCCGTTGGTGGAGCGCGGCTGATGAGCGAGCACGAGCGGTGGATGCGGAGGGCCATCGAGCTGGCGCACCGCTGTCCGCCGGTGGCCAGGGCGTACTCGGTGGGGGTGGTCATCGTCGATGAGGACGGTGTGGAGCTTGCGTACGGCTACTCGCGCGAGACCGACCCGCGGGTGCACGCCGAGGAGTCCGCGCTCGCGAAGCTCCCGGCCGGCGATCCACGACTGCGCTCGGCCACCTTGTACAGCACTCTGGAGCCGTGTTCGCGCCGGGCGAGCCGCCCTACACCCTGCGCCCAGCTGATCCTGGACGCCGGCATCCCCCGGGTGGTCATCGCCTGGCGAGAACCGACTCTGTTCGTGGCCGACTGCGTCGGGGTGCGGCTGCTCACCGAGCACGGCGTCCAGGTGGCCGAGCTGAACGAGCTGGCCGAGGCCGCCCGGGAACCCAACCGGCACCTCGGGCTCTAGGCCGGGCCTCGTAGGCTCGTCGGGTGCCCCCGGCCCGATCAGCACGAACAGTCCAACCACCCGACCCGCACCTTTCCGGCGCCCGACCCCCGCCCATCCCGGCCGACCAGGTGCCGAGGCACATCGCGCTGGTGATGGACGGCAACGGTCGCTGGGCCAACGCCCGTGGCTTGCCGCGCACCGAGGGGCACCGGCGCGGCGAGGCGGCCTTGATGGACTCCGCGCGGGGCTGCATCGAGCTGGGGGTGCGCTGGTTGTCGGCGTACGCGTTCTCCACCGAGAACTGGAAGCGCAGCCCAGAAGAAGTCCGGTTCTTGCTGGGGTTCAACCGGGAGGTGATCCGCCGTCGGTTGGACGAGATGCACGCCATGGGGGTGCGGGTGCGCTGGGCCGGTCGCCGGCCCCGGCTGTGGCGCAGCGTGATCAAGGAGCTTGAGGCGGCGGAGGCCAAGACGCTGCGGAACGACGTGCTCACGTTGACCATGTGCGTCAACTACGGCGGTCGTGCGGAGATCGCCGACGCCGCCAGGGAGATCGCCCGGCAGGTCGCCGCCGGGCGGGTCAACCCGGAGCGGGTGGACGAGCGGATGATCGCCCGCCATCTCGATGAGCCGGACATGCCCGATGTGGACCTGTTCGTGCGCAGCTCTGGCGAGCAGCGCACCTCCAACTTTCTGCTGTGGCAGTCGGCATACGCGGAGCTGGTCTTCCTGGATACCCTGTTCCCCGACTTTGACCGTCGGGACATCTGGCACGCCTGCGAGATCTACGCCGGACGACAGCGCCGCTTCGGCGGCGCCGTGGACCACTTGGGAGCCCCGACATGACATTGCTGGCGATCGCGAGAGAGGCGCTCGAACGCTTCCACGACGTCCGCGAGGACGACGACGGCGCGCTCTCGTTCCGGCACGGCGACGTGCCCTGCGCCATCCAGGGCATCGAGCTGTCCGAGGGCCTGGACGTGCTCAGCCTGACCTGCGTGGTGGCCTGGGACCTGCCGGTCGACTCCGACGTGCCGCTGCGGTTGGCCGAACGGGCCGGTCGGGGCTTGTTCGGCACCCTTGGCGCGGTTCGCGGTGACCGGGGTTGGGACGTCACCCTGAGGTACGCCTTCCCAGCTGCTGGGCTGGGCGTGGAGGCCATGGGCACGCTGCTCATGCTGGTGGTGTCCAACGCCTCCCAGCTGCGCACCGAGCTGGTCTGAGTCCTGGCTACTGGCTGGTGCAGGCCGGGCACCGGCCGAAGATCTCCACGGTGTGGCTCAGCTCGGAGAAGCCGTACTCGGCGGCCACCCGCTGGGCCCAGGTTTCCACCGCCGGACCTTCCACCTCAATGGTGCGCCCGCACTCGCGGCACACCAGGTGGTGATGGTGGTGACTGGAGCAGCGCCGGTACACCGCTTCGCCGCTGCCGGTGCGTAGCACATCCAGCTCATCGGAGTCGACCAGCGTCTGCAGCGTCCGGTACACCGTGGTCAGCCCGATGACCTGGCCGGCCCGGCGCAGCTCCTCGTGGATCTCCTGCGCGGAGCGGAAGTCGTCGAGCCGGTCCAGCAACTCGGACACCGCCGCCCGTTGCCGGGTGGCTCTCGGGGTGCGGTTGGTGTCCGGTGTCGTTTCTGGCTGTGTTTCCGGTTGAGTCACGTCAGCTCCTCGGCGTGCGCCACGGCGTCCACCACGATGTGCGAAAGGTGCTCGTCCACCAGCCGGTAGACGACCTCCCGTCCGTTCCGCTCGCCGTAGACCACTCCGGCGGCCTTGAGTACCCGAAGGTGCTGACTGATCAGCGGCTGGGTGACCCGGAGAGCGTCCACCAGCTCATGCACGCAGCGCTCGGACTCCCGCAGTTGCAGCACGATCGCGATCCGTACCGGGGCGGCCAGTGCCCGCAGCAGGTCACCGGCGGCGGCCAGGGTGTGAGGAGCACGGGTGGGCGCGGGTGGGATGGCCCGCCGTGCTGTCGAGTGCACCTCGGCTGCGGCGCTGAGGCACACCGCGGCCGACGCGCTGTCCGTGTGCAGCGTGGTCATCGGATCGCTCCCACCCCTCGGGCACTGCATCTGCACCCATCGTAGGCGCCCCGGTACCGTGCACCGTGCTGTTGGTCTGCCGATTCGTCGTTTCACCCGAGCAGGTGGCCGAGTTCGTGGAGCGGGCCGAGCGTGCGCTGGTGTTGCTCACCGAGGCGCCGGGGTGCCTGGACGGCACCCTCGGGCGGGCGGTCGACGAGGGAAACCGCTGGGTGCTCGTGGTCCGGTTCGCCTCGGTGGTGGCCTACCGCCGGGCGCTGTCCCCGTTCCCCGTCCGCGAGCACGTGATCCCGCTGCTGTCCGAGGCACTGACCGACGAGCCAGCGGGGTTCGAAACCCTCGCCGAGGCCCACGCCGGCACGGTCACCATCCACCCCACCCTGCTCGCCTAGGGCGGCTACCGTCCGCTGGCCTGTTCTACCGCGACCAGATCGCGGAGTACTACGGAGTACTACAGGCCAACGGGTTGCCTGAACCGTACGAGGACACTGCGCGTCGGAAGATCGTGCCGGCGACGCTGGAACGGCGGGTACTGGCCGTCTTCGACGCCACGACGCCGTTGTTCCGCAAGACTTCGTGTGCGGTGGCCTACGCGCACGGTCTGCCGGACTACAACGGCCACCACGGCATCCGTGAACTCTGCGACAGCTGCCCGCTGAGTCAGCTTGAGCAGTGCGCCAGCGCTCATCGTCCCCCGTCACCCGACCAGATACGGGAGGTCGCCCGCGCCTTGCCCGAGGCGCGTGGTCTGGTGGTTGTGGACATCAGCGACCGCGCGGCCGTGGTGTCCGGCCTGGAGACCCAACAGCCGCGCTGCTACCTGCAACACGCGCTCGGCTTCCAGGTGCACGACGTGCGACATCCGCACAAATCCACCGCGGCGTGCTCGCGGTGTCGTTCGGACACGGCGCGGTGTCCTCGGGCCGCCCTTGTCGGCCGCGATTAGGCTGACGTGGTGGCGAAGATCGCGGTGTTGGACTACGGCTCGGGCAACCTGCGTTCCGCTGAACGCGCGCTGGCCCGGATGGGCGCCGACGTCACGGTGACCACCGACGCCGGCACCGCGCTGGAGGCCGACGGTCTGGTGGTGCCGGGGGTAGGGGCGTTCGCGGCGTGCATGGCGGGGCTCCGGGCGGCTGGCGGCGACAAGATCATCGACAAGCGGCTGGCCGGTGGACGTCCGGTGCTCGGGATCTGTGTGGGTATGCAGGTGTTGTTCGAGCTCGGTGTGGAGCACGGTGAGCGCACCGAGGGCTGTGGCCAGTGGCCGGGCACCGTGGAGCGCCTGAGTGCGCCGGTGCTGCCGCACATGGGCTGGAACACCGTGCGCGCCCCGGCCGACTCGGTGTTGTTTGCCGGGCTCGACGCCGACACCAGGTTCTACTTCGTGCACTCCTTCGCCGCCCGGCGCTGGACGCTCGAGCTCCAGGAGCCGTTCCGCCCGCCGCTGGTGACTTGGGCGCACCACGGGGAGGACTTCGTGGCGGCGGTGGAGCACGGCGCGCTGGCCGCCACCCAGTTCCACCCGGAGAAGTCCGGCGACGCCGGTGCCACCGTGCTGCGCAACTGGCTGCTCACCGTCGTCGGCTGAGACGTGCCGGCGACGCCGCACAACCCCGATGCTCATGCCTGAGTGCGATATACCCATCACATGAGCAAGCGACTCCAGGTTCTGCTCGACGAGCAAGAGCTGGCCGAGATTCAGGATATCGCCGCGCGCAGCGGGATGACCGTGTCAGCCTGGGTCCGGTAGCTGATCCACGGAGCCCGGCAAGCGACATTCGACCGGCGATCCGGCGCGTAAGCTTGCCGCCGTCCGGGAGGCGATGCGGCACTCGTTCCCGACCGGCGACATCGAGCAGATGCTGGAGGAGACCGAGCGCGGCTATCTGGCTGAGCCGGAATGATCCTGGTCGACGCCAACATTCCGATGTACCTCGTGGGCGCGGACCATCCGAACAAGCACGCGGCCGCGGCGGCGATCGAGAGCGCCGTGGCCGGCGGTCAGCGTCTGGTGACCGCCAAGGAAGTCGTCCAGGCCGGGTACCAGCTGTCTGCCCGGGACGCGTTGCACATCGCGATCATGCGACGCCACGGTCTCGACACGATCATGTCTTTCGATCGCGGCTTCGAGCGATACCCGGGTATCACTCGGGTCAGCTGAGGTCTGGCGGATCGCGGGCCGGAGGACCAACGGGAGCCCGGTAGTCTCGACCCGTGAGCTTTGTACTTCTGCCGGCTGTGGACGTGGCCGATGGCCAGGCCGTTCGTCTGGTCCAGGGTGCGGCCGGCACCGAGACCGGCTATGGCGACCCGTGGGAGGCCGCGCTCGCCTGGCAGCACGGCGGCGCCGAGTGGATTCACCTGGTGGATCTGGACGCCGCGTTCGGGCGGGGCAGCAACGCCGCGCTGTTGGCCGACGTGGTGGGCCGGCTCGACGTGCGGGTGGAGCTGTCCGGTGGCATCCGGGACGACGAGTCGCTGGCCAGGGCACTGAGCACCGGGTGCGCCCGGGTGAACCTGGGTACCGCCGCGCTGGAGGATCCAGCCTGGTGCGCGCGGGCGATCGCCGAGCACGGTGACCGGGTCGCCGTCGGGCTGGACGTACGGATCACCGAGCAGAGTCACCGGCTGGCCGCTCGGGGCTGGACCACCGACGGCGGCGACCTGTGGGAGACCCTGGAGCGGCTCGACGCCGACGGCTGCGCCCGTTACGTGGTCACCGACGTCAGCAAGGACGGCACGCTGCGCGGACCCAACCTGGAGCTGCTACGAGAGGTCTGCAAGGCCACCGACGCCCCGGTTATCGCCTCCGGTGGGGTCTCCGAGGTCGCCGACCTGCTGGCGCTGGCCGGCCTGGCCGCCGACGGGGTGGAGGGCTCCATCATCGGCAAGGCGCTCTACGCGGGACGGTTCACGCTCCCTGAGGCGTTGGCCGCCGTCGCCGAGCTCGAGCAGACGTGACGTAGCCATTGTCGAACCCACGCCATGACGATGAACTGCGCGACGAGCGTGCCTACGTAGCCCGGCTGTACACCCGACTGGATGCCGAACGGGTGTGGGTCACCCGCGAGATGGACAAGGCGCAGTCCGACCAGTCCGCCGGCGCGCAGCTGGAGGCCCGCTGGCTGCGCGACGCCGCCGTGGACACCTGGGCGGACCGTCGCCGCAGGTTGCGGCTTTCCGACAGCGGACTGTGCTTCGGCCGGATCGACACCGCTCGTGACGGTCCGGTGCACGTCGGCCGGATCGGGCTGAGCGACGACGGCCCAAGCAGCCCCGGCGACGACGGCCCCAGCGGCAGCCCCGGCGACGACACCGGTGACGGGGTCGCCGGCGGCCACCGGGCGCCGCTGACCGACTGGCGAGCTCCGATTGCCCGGCCGTTCTACACCGCTACCGGGGCGAGTCCGGAGGGCATCTCACGGCGCCGGCACTTCCGCACCCGAGGCCGGACGGTGGTCGACTTCACCGACGAATGGTTCGGCGCCGGGCTCGATGTCAAGGCCGGCTCGGACGCCGCGCTCCTGGCGGCGGTCAACGCGGCACGCACCGACGGCATGCGCGACATCGTGGCCACCATCCAGGCTGCCCAGGACGAGGTGATCCGGCTCGGCTCGACCGGGGTGGTGGTGGTCGAGGGTGGTCCGGGCACCGGTAAGACGGCGGTCGCGCTGCACCGGGTGGCCTACCTGCTCTACGAGCACCGCGAGCGGATGGCCCGCCGAGGGGTGCTGTTGGTCGGGCCCAACCCCGGTTTCCTGGACTACGTGAGCGGGGTGTTGCCGGCCCTCGGCGAGACCGACGTGGTGTTTGCCACCCTCGGCTCCCTGCTGCCCGGAGTGCACACAGCCGAACGCGACACCGAACACACCGCCCTGGTCAAGGGCGCGGCGGCGATGGTCGAGGTGCTGGTGGCCGCCGTGCTGGACCGTCAGCGAATCCCTGACGAGCCGGTTGAGATCTCGCTCGACGACGTCACGCTCCAGCTGGACGCTGAGGTCGCCGGCAACGCCCGGGACGCCGCCCGGGCCAGCCGGCTGGTGCACAACCAGGCCCGCGCGGTGTTCGACCACCAGGTGATCGAGACGCTGACCTGGCGCGCGGTGGGACTGATCGGTGACGGCTGGCTCGAACCGACACAGCCCGACCACATCGCCGAGGAGATCCTCGACGAGTTCGGCGAGGTGCTCGACGAGGAGCCGCTGGGCGAGAACCTGGTTGCCGACGTCCGTGCCGAGATCTCCGGAAGTGCCGCGTTGGCCGAGGCACTCGACGAGCTGTGGCCGACGCTCACCCCGCAGCGGCTGTTGGCCGATCTGCTCAGCTCACCGGAGCGGCTGGAGGTCGCCGCCGCCTCGCTGGGTCCGAGCGACCGTGCGGCGCTGTACCGGCCGGCCGGCGATGCCTGGACGATCTCCGACGTCCCGCTGCTGGACGAGGTCGTCGACATGCTCGGCTCGGACGGCACCGAGGACGCGCGGCGGGCGGTGGCGGATGCCGAGGAGCGGGAGTACGCCGAGGGCGTGCTGGAGATCTTGGACACCGAGGAGGATCCCGACGAGGAGGTGCTCCGGGCGGTCGACCTGATCGAGGCCAGCCGGTTGGCCGAGCGCCAGGAGGAGGTCGACCTGCGGTCGCTCGCTGAGCGGGCAGCCGCGGACCGGCACTGGACCTACGGGCATGTCGTGGTCGACGAGGCGCAGGAGCTGTCCGAGATGGACTGGCGGGCACTCATGCGGCGCTGTCCGACCCGGTCGGTGACCATCGTCGGCGACCTCGCCCAGCGTGAGTCCCCGGCCGGCGCCCGTTCCTGGGCGGCCATGCTTGACCCGTTCGTGGAAGGTCGCTGGGCCTACCGCGAGCTGACCGTCAACTACCGCACCCCGGCCGACATCATGGACATTGCGGCCCTGGTGCTGGCCGAGGTCGACCCCGCGCTGCGCCCGCCGGCGTCGGTCCGTCGCACCGGCGTCCGGCCCTGGGCTCGGTCGGTGACCGCGCTGGACGGGGCATTGGTGGATGCGGTGGTCGAGCTCGCCGAACAGGTCGGGGAGGGCACGGTGGCGGTAATCGCACCGTCCGGCATCCCGCTACCGGCCGGGCTGGCTTCGCTGCTCCCTGGCGAGGTTGCTGACCGGTTGTCGATGCTTACCCCGAGGACGGCCAAGGGGCTGGAGTTCGACGCGGTCCTGCTCTGCGAACCGCACCGGCTGCTGGCCGACTCCCGGTCCGGGGCCGCCGAGCTGTACGTGGCGCTCACCCGGGCCACCCAGCGGCTCGGCGTGCTGCACACTGCACCGTTGCCCGCCCCGCTCGCCGGCTTGACGGCTCCCGAGCCGGTGTCGGCCGCCGCCGCGACGGCGTGAGGCTCAGCGCAAGCGCTAAGTCCAGGTATTTCCGGTGATACGTTCGTACACCTCGATGTAACGGATACGAGTCGCATTGACCACATCGTCAGGAATCGGCGGTCCGGGTTCTGTCTTGTCCCACCCCGTGCTGAGGCTCCAGTCGCGAACGTACTGCTTGTCGTAGGCGCGTTGCCCACCTTCGCGCCCGGGTTCCCATTCGTCGACCCGCCAGAATCGCGAGGAGTCCGAGGTCAGTACTTCGTCACCGAGCGTGAGTTCCCCGTCGATGTTCCAGCCGAACTCGAGCTTGGTATCGGCAATGATGATGCCCTTTTCAGCGGCTTGCTCGGCTCCGCGCGTGTAGATCTCCAGGGTCAGATCGCGCAGCCGGCCCGCGGTTGCCTGACCGACTTCGTCCACCACGGCCTGGAAACTGATGAACTCGTCATGCCCAGTATCGGAGTACTTTGTGGTGGGCGTGAAGACGGGCTCGCGCAGTTGGCTGCCCTCGACGAGCCCTGGCGAAAGCGGCACCCCGGAGACGCCGCCGTCTCGTTGATACTCACGCAGGCCAAGACCCGTAAGGTAGCCACGGGCGATACACTCGACCGGGACCATGCGCAGCGGCTTGCATCTGATGGCCCTGCCGGCGTACTCGGACGGTACATCATCGGCCGAGATCAAGTGGTTCGGAACCACGTCACCCATCCGCTCGAACCACCACACCGACAATGCCGTCAGCAGTTTCCCTTTGTCCGGTACCGGGGTGGGCAGGCTGACGTCGTATACCGATACTCGATCCGAGGCAACCAGCAGCAGATCCCCGTCATCGAACTCGTAGATGTCTCGAACCTTGCCGCTGTGAGTCAGCTTCACTCGTTCTCGCTCCTGACCGAATACCTGTAGCGTGCCCAACGATCTTGCACTGCGGCACCATTCCGACGGAACGTGGTCAACAAGAGGTAGGAGCCGGCGCCGAGCCGACTGATCTCGTCCATTCGGTACAGCTTAGGCTGGCCAGATGTCGGTCGCGGTGCGTGTCATCCCCTGCCTCGACGTGGATGCCGGCCGGGTGGTGAAGGGGGTCAACTTCGCGGACCTGCGCGATGCCGGCGACCCGGTGGAGATGGCCCGGATCTACGACGCCGAGGGCGCGGACGAACTGACGTTCCTCGACGTCACCGCCTCCTCCGGGGAGCGCGCCACCATGTACGACGTGGTCGCGCGCACTGCGGAGCAGGTCTTCATCCCGCTCACCGTGGGCGGTGGGATCCGGGCAACCGACGACGTCGACCGGCTGCTGCGCGCCGGCGCCGACAAGGTCAGCATCAACACCGCCGCGATCGCCCGCCCGGAGTTGCTCGGTGAGGCCAGCCGGCGGTTCGGCGCCCAGTGCATCGTGCTCTCGGTGGACGCCCGCACGGTGCCCGAGGGTTCCGCGCCGACTCCGTCCGGCTGGGAGGTCACCACGCATGGCGGCCGGCGCGGCACCGGCATCGACGCGGTGGAGTGGGCCGCTCGGGGCCAGGAGCTCGGGGTCGGCGAGATCCTGCTCAACTCGATGGACGCCGACGGTACTCGGGCCGGGTTCGACCTGGCCATGATCGCGGCGGTGCGCGCGGTGGTGGACGTACCGGTGATCGCCAGCGGGGGCGCGGGCGCGTGCGAACACTTTCCGCCGGCGGTGGCGGCTGGTGCGGACGCGGTGCTGGCGGCCAGCGTGTTCCACTTCGGTCAGTTGCGGATTGGTGAGGTCAAGGACGCACTTCGGGCCGCTCGGGTGGAAGTCCGGTGATCGAGCTACCGGCGTCCGGCCGCGAGCGGACGGTCGCCGGGGTGCTCGTCGGCGGCGCCGTGCTGTTCGTCGGGTTCGGGATTCCCCGGCTGGCTTCGGCGGGCCTTACCGGGGCGCTGACCCTGCCGCTGGTGCTGCTGGCCGCCGACCTGCTGATCGCTGCCGCCCTGCTGACCGGCTGGTACCCGGTGCGGCCGGTGGCTCAGGGGCTGTCGGTCTTCGGGCTGCTGGTGCATGCACTGGTGATGTTGCGCGGCGGTCCGATCTGGATCCGGGGCTGCTCCGGGGTGCTGGTGGTGGCGCATGCCTGGGCGTTGGTGCTGCTGTTCCTGCTGACCGCCGCCGAGGACGACCTGGATGACCACGACTGGGACGAGCCCGACGAGACCGCCGAAGACGCGGCGCAGCCCGAGCCGGTCGTGCTCATCGAGACCTCGGTGCTTGATGTGGTCGAGTTGACTCGGCCCGCACTCGACCCGGCGTCTGAGCCAACGCCGGAACCCGCATCGGAACCGCAGCCGGAACCCGCATCGGAACCGCAGCCGGAACCCGCATCGGAACCGCAGCCGGAACCCGCATCTGGCCAAGTGCCGGACCTGGTGAACAAACAGGAGGAACACACCCGATGAGTCTGGACCCCCGGATCGCCGAGCGGCTCAAGCGCACCGCCGACGGCCTGGTCTGCGTGGTGGCCCAGCAGCGCGGTACCGGCGAGGTGCTGATGGTGGCCTGGATGGACGACGAGGCGCTCCGCCGCACCCTGGCCACCCGTCGGGCGACCTACTGGTCGCGCAGCCGGGGTGAGTACTGGGTGAAGGGGGAGACCTCCGGACACACCCAGCGGGTACGCGAGGTGCGCCTGGACTGCGACGGCGACGCCCTGCTGCTGGTCGTCGACCAGGAAGGCCCGGCCTGCCACACCGGCACCCGCAGCTGCTTCGACGCCGACGTCCTGCTCGCCGCCGACCCGCCCGCGACCGTCTGAAGCGTGAGCTGGCCACAGCAGCCTTGCAACGCGGCACTGGCGCGAGCGCTGCGAAGGTCAGGAGAGCGGGCCGGTGAGGTAGCGCTGCAGGGTGGGGCCGATCGCGGCAACCAGGGTCTCCACATCGGCCGACGCAATGGGGTCAAGCCGGATCACATAGCGCGTCATCCCGAGCCCGACGACCTGCGAGCCGCACAGGGTCGCCCGCAGCTCCGGCTGGTCTGAGTCGAGGGTGGCCGCGAGCGGGCCGAAGATCCGGTCGGTGACGAACTCGCGCACCATCCGGGCGGCCTGCTCGTGGCTGGACGCGCTGCGCAGCAGGGCGACGAACGGGCCGCCTGCGTTGGGGTCCCAGACCGACAGGAACGTGCGTACGATGCGTTCCCCGGCTTGCTCCGGGCCACCGCCGAGGATCAGTTTGATCACCGCTGTGGGATCCACCGGCAGGTCCAGAGCGGCGGTGAACAGGCCGTCCTTGCCGCCGAACCAGTGGTTGACCATCGCCGGGTCGACCCCCGCGGCGGCGGCGATAGAGCGCACCCTGGCCTGGTCATACCCGCGTTCGGCGAACTCGGCCCTGGCTGCGGCGAGGAGCGCCTCCCTGGTCTGTTGACCGGCTGGACGGCGACCCCGTCGGCGGACCGGGGGCCCGGCCGGCTCGGCTCGCTCGCGCTCGGTCACCCCGACATGATCCCAGCTCGGGGAACTCGTGTGCGACCGACCGGGCGGGGCCGGCAGAATGGCGGCCATGGGTGCCAGACCAGGAACAGCTCGAGGGACAGCAGAGTGACGGTGAGCACGATGGAGCTCGGGGCGGTGACGCCGGGGCGCGACGAGTTCCGCGAGCTGGCGACCGCGCACAGGGTGATCCCGGTGGCCCGACGGCTGCTGGCGGACGACGAGACGCCGGTCGGGCTGTACCGGAAGCTGGCCGCCGACCGGGCGGGCACGTTCCTGCTGGAGTCCGCCGAGAACGGGCGGTCCTGGTCGCGGTGGTCGTTCGTGGGCGCGCACTGCGCCGCGACCCTCACCGAGCGCGACGGGCAGGCGACCTGGCTGGGTGCCCGGCCCACTGGGATGGTCTCCGGCGGTGACCCGCTGGCCGCGCTGCGCCAGTGCCTGGAGGAGCTGCGCACGGAGCCGTTGCCGGGGCTGCCGCCGTTGACCGGCGGGATGGTCGGCTACCTCGGCTACGACGTGGTGCGCCGGCTGGAGCGGCTGCCGAGGTTTGCTGAGGACGACCTGAAGCTGCCCGAGCTGGTGATGCTGTTGGCCACGGACCTGGCCGCGCTGGACCACCATGAGGGGAGCGTGACCCTGATCGCGAATGCGGTACTCGAAATGACATCTGGCGCTTCGCGGCGGGGGGACGACAGCCCGCACCGCGTGGACGCCGCCTATGATGACGCGCTGGCCCGGCTGGACCGAATGACTGAACAGCTCAGTGCCCCGGCCCCTTCCACGGTGGCCAGCTACCGGCCGGCCGAGCCGGGCTTCACCCGCCGGCGCAGCCTGGTCGAACACTGCGCCGCGGTGGAGGCCGCCAAGGCGGAGATCCTGGCCGGGGAGGCTTTCCAGGTGGTGGTCTCGCAACGGTTCGAGACCGAGATCTCGGCCGACGCGCTGGACGTTTACCGAGTGCTGCGCGCCACCAACCCCAGCCCGTACATGTACCTGCTGCGGCTCGCCGATGCCGAGGGTGAACGCTTCGACATCGTCGGTTCCAGCCCGGAGGCACTGGTCACGGTGCGGGACCGGCAGGCGACCACGCACCCGATCGCGGGCACCCGGTGGCGCGGCGGATCCGAGGAGGAAGACCTGCTGCTGGAGAAGGACCTGCGCACCGATGCCAAGGAATGCGCCGAACACGTGATGCTGGTCGACCTCGGGCGCAACGACCTCGGCCGGGTGTGCGTGCCGGGCACGGTGAAGGTGCACAACTTCTTCCAGGTGGAGCGCTACAGCCATGTGATGCACCTGGTGTCCACGGTGACCGGGCGGCTCACCAACGGGTGCAACGCGTTCGACGCGGTGCTGGCGTGCTTCCCGGCCGGCACCCTGTCCGGCGCGCCGAAGCCGCGCGCGATGGAGATCATCGAGGAGTTGGAGCCGACCCGTCGCGGTCTCTACGGCGGCATCGTCGGCTACCTCGACTTCGCCGGCGACGCCGACACCGCGATCGCGATCCGCACCGCGCTGATCCGGGGCGGCACAGCCTACGTGCAGGCCGGTGGGGGGATCGTCGCGGACTCCGATCCGGTCGCCGAGGACACCGAGTGCCTCAACAAGGCCCGCGCGGTGCTGTCCGCGGTTGCCACCGCGGCGACGCTTGCGGAGCCGCGCGTTGGTTCAGCGGCGACGCTTGCCAAGCCGCGCGTTGGTTCAGCGGCGACGCTTGCCAAGCCGCGCGTTGGTTCAGCGGCGACGCTTGCCAAGCCGTGAGCCCTCGGCGCCTGCTGGCGTTGTGCTGTGCGACGTTGGTGCTGGCCGCTGTCGCGCTCTGGGTGTCCTCGGCGCTGCCGTGGTACCGGGTCACCGCACTGGTGCCGTTGCGGGGTCCAGTGCCGGTCACCTTCGCCGGGGGGCAGGTGTGGCCTGCGCTGCTGGGGCTGGCGCCGGTGTCTCTGGCTGGGGTCGCCGCTGCGCTGGCGTTGTCCGGGCTCGCGCGTCGGGTGCTTGGTGCTCTGCTTGCCGCGCTGGGTTCTTGGGTCGCGGTGGTTGCGGTGCACACGGTGCTCTGGCCGACCCCCACACCCCTCGACCCGGGGTACCCCACACCGCCGTCGGGCGTCAGTCCCGATGCGCTGCGTGACCAGCCTCTGGTGGTCACCTCGGCTCCCTGGGTGGCCGTGGCGGGCGGGCTGGCGATGTTCGCCGGCGGACTGTGGTTGGCCACCCGGGAGCAGGTGCTGCCCCGGCTGGGGTCTCGGTTCACCGTAAGGCATGATCGTCGGCGGGAGCCGGACCAGGATCGGGATTGGTGGGACGCACTCGACGGGGGTCAGGATCCCACGGCGTCGACCGGCCCTGGGGCGGACCCACGGCCCGCTCCCTGACCTCCACGGATTAGCATGCTGAGCACAGTGCCGGCCGACGCGATTCGCGTCCCGGCCCTTGCCGCCGACCAGGACGGCCACACCCGGAAGGGGGATCCGCTTTCGTGCGCGAGCCGAGCCACCGCCAGTCTCGATGTGCCAGCGACACCGCCCCCGATCGCGGAGAGGTGACCCGGTGAGTGTGCTGGAGTCAATCCTGGAAGGCGTTCGTGAGGACGTCCAAGAACGCATTAGGGTCCGCGCTTTCGACGACGTCAAGCGGGCGTCGCTGGCGGCGCCGCCGCCGATCGATGCGCTGGCCGCGCTGAAAGCTGCCGGCATCGGGGTGATCGCCGAGGTCAAGCGGCGCAGCCCGTCCAAGGGTGAGCTGGCCGAGATCAGTGACCCGGCGGCATTGGCCGACCAGTACGTGGCCGGTGGCGCGCGGGTGATCAGTGTCCTCACCGAGCAGCGGCGCTTCGGTGGTTCCCTGGCCGACCTGGTCGCGGTGCGGGCCGCGGTGAACGTGCCGGTGCTGCGCAAGGACTTCGTGGTCGGCACCTACCAGGTGCACGAGGCCCGGGCTGCCGGCGCCGACCTGGTGCTGCTGATCGTGGCGGCGCTGGAGCAGAACGTGCTGGCCTCGCTGCTTGACCGGGTCGAGTCGCTGGGCATGACCGCGCTCGTCGAGGTGCACAACGAGGAAGAGGCCGACCGGGCGTTGGAGGCTGGAGCCTCGGTGATCGGGGTGAACGCGCGCAACATGCACACCCTGGACGTCGACCGCTCGGTGTTCGCCCGGCTGGCCCCTGGTCTGCCCAGTGGCGTGCTGAAGATCGCCGAGTCGGGGGTGCGGGGTCCGGGCGATCTGCTCACCTACGCCGGCTACGGTGCGGATGCGGTGCTGGTCGGCGAGGGTCTGGTGACCAGCGGCGACCCCAGGACGGCGGTCACCAAGCTGGTCGCGGCGGGCTTCCACCCGTCGTGCTCGCGGGCCGCCCGGTGAGCGCGTCGCACGACACCGGCACGTCGCACGACACCGGCACGTCGCACGACACCGGCACGTCGCACGACACCGGCACGTCGCACGACACCGGCACGTCGCACGACACCGGCACGTCGCACGACACCGGCATGCGTCACGACACCGGGGCCACCGCCAGCCTGGGACTGTCCCAGCGCAGCGGCCACGAGCCCGACGAGCGCGGCCACTTCGGTCGGCATGGCGGCCGGTTCGTGCCCGAGGCGCTGATCGCCGCGCTGGACGAGCTGACGGTCTTCTACGAGAAGGCCCGAGTCGACCCCGGCTTCCTGGCCGAGCTCGACCGGCTACAGCGCGACTACGCCGGTCGCCCTTCGCCGCTGACCGACGCGCCCAAGCTTGGCGAGCACGCTGGCGGCGCCCGGCTGCTGCTCAAGCGCGAGGATCTCAACCACACCGGGTCTCACAAGATCAACAACGTGCTCGGCCAGGCCTTGTTGACCAAGCGGATGGGCAAGACCCGGGTGATCGCCGAGACCGGGGCCGGCCAGCACGGGGTGGCCACCGCGACCGCCGCCGCGCTGCTCGGGCTGGACTGCGTGGTCTATATGGGCGAGGTGGACACCGAACGGCAGGCGCTGAACGTGGCCCGGATGCGGCTGCTGGGTGCCGAGGTCATCCCGGTCCGCACCGGCTCACGCACCCTCAAGGACTCGATCAACGAGGCGCTGCGCGACTGGGTCACCAACGTGGACGCCACCCACTACCTGCTGGGCACCGTGGCCGGCCCGCACCCGTTCCCGGTGATGGTGCGCGACTTCCACCGGGTGATCGGTCTGGAGGCCCGCGAGCAGGTGCTGGCCCGCTGCGGGCGGCTGCCCAGCGCGGTCGCCGCCTGCGTCGGCGGCGGTTCCAACGCGATCGGCATCTTCCACGCGTTCCTGGACGACCCGGATGTGCGGCTGGTCGGCTACGAGCCGGGCGGGGACGGCATCGAGACCGGTCGGCACGGCGCCACGCTCACCGAGGGCAGCCCTGGCGTCCTGCACGGCGCCATGTCGTACCTGTTGCAGGACGAGGACGGCCAGACCCGCGAGTCACATTCGATCTCGGCTGGGCTCGACTACCCGGGCGTCGGCCCGGAGCACGCGCAGCTCAAGGACATCGGCCGCGCGGAGTACCACCCGGTGACCGACGCCGAGGCGATGGACGCTTTCGCGTTGCTGGCCCGTACCGAGGGCATCATCCCGGCCATCGAGTCCGCGCACGCGATCGCCGGGGCGTTGAAACTGGGCCGTGAGCTCGGCCCGGACGCGATCATCCTGATCAACCTCTCTGGCCGGGGGGACAAGGACGTGGACACCGCCGCGAAGTGGTTCGGTTTGTGACCGCACTGGACGAGATGTTCGCGGAGTGCTGGGCGCAGCGGCGGGCCGCGCTGGTCGGCTACCTGCCGGTCGGATACCCGACTGTCGATGACTCCGCCCGTCTGCTCGGCGCACTGGTGGACGCTGGAGCGGACCTGGTCGAGGTCGGGGTGCCCTACTCCGACCCGGTAATCGACGGGCCGACCATCCAGGCTGCCGCCGAGACCGCGCTGCGCGCCGGGGTTCGGCTGCGTGACGTGTTCACCGTGGTCGAGCGGGTTGCGTCCGCCGGTGGCCGGGCGGTGGTGATGACCTACTTCAACCCGGTGCTGCGCTACGGCGTGGACAAGTTCGCCCGCGACCTGGCCGCCGCCGGGGGGCTCGGGATGATCACACCGGACCTGATCCCGGACGAGGCCGACGAGTGGCTCGCGGCGGCCGCCCAGCACAGTCTGGCCCCGATCTTCCTAGTTGCACCGTCGTCCACCGAAGAACGGATCGTCAGCACGGCCACGGCGAGCGGCGGCTTCCTCTACGCCTCCTCGCTCATGGGGGTGACCGGCGCCCGCGACGAGTTGGCACCGGCGGCCGCCGAGTTGGTTGGACGCTGCCGTCCGCACACCACGCTGCCGATCGGGGTCGGTCTGGGGGTGCGCTCCGGCGCGCAGGCCGCCGAGGTCGCCGGGTTCGCCGACGCCGTCATCGTGGGCTCTGCGTTGGTCAGCGCTGCCGCCACCGGGGAGCCGGCGCTACGGGCGCTCACCGAGGAGCTGGCCGCCGGGGTCCGCCGGCCGGCCACCCAACCGGCCTGATCCGCCGGCCAGTACGGTGTTCGGTGTGCTGAGCACGTTTCTGGCTGTGTTTCCCCCAGGGTTCCCCACGACAATTCCCAGCCCGGACCGAGGGGTCTGGTACCTGGGCCCCATCCCGATCAGGGCATACGCCCTCTGCATCATCGCGGGCATCGTGGTCGCGGTGACCTGGGGCGAACGCCGGCTGCTGGCTCGCGGTGGCCGTCCAGGCACGGTGCTGGACGTGGCGGTGTACGCGGTGCCGTTCGGGCTGGTGGGCGGGCGGCTCTACCACGTGGCCACCGACTGGAGGACCTACTTCGGCCCCGGTGGCAACGCGATCGACGCATTGAAGATCTGGAACGGTGGCCTGGGCATCTGGGGTGCAATCGCGCTCGGCGCCGTCGGTGCCTGGATCGGGTGCCGTCGGCTGGGCTTGCCGTTGCCGCTCTTCGCCGACGCGGTGGCACCGGGAGTGGTCGTTGCGCAGGCCATCGGCCGGCTGGGCAACTACTTCAACCAGGAGCTCTACGGCGGCCCGACCACGCTGCCCTGGGGCCTGGAGATCTACTCGAGGGTGGTGCCGGGTACCTCGACCCCGGACCCGCTGGGCGGCGTAGCGATCGACCACACCCCGATCGCGGTGGTGCACCCGACGTTCCTCTACGAGCTGCTGTGGAACCTCCTCGTTGCGCTCCTCGTGGTATGGGCCGACCGGCGGTTCCGGCTCGGGCACGGCCGCGCCTTCGCGGTGTACGTGGCGGGTTACACCTTCGGCCGGTTCTGGATCGAGCTGATGCGCGCCGACCCGGCGACCCGGGTCTTCGGGGACATCAGGATCAACGTGGTCGTCTCCGCGGTGGTCTTCGTGGGCGCGCTGGTATACCTGGTGGCGGTGCGTGGGTCTCGGGAGGATCCGGCCGAGCTGGGCTTGACCGGGGAGCGCCCGGTGCCCGTCCCGGCTGGTAGCGCCATCGGTGCTGGCGGGGCGGTCGCTGGCGACCAGTCTGTGCAGTCGACTCCGGGCGCGTCCGACCGTACGAGCTGATGCCCCGCACCACGTCCACGCCCGCCGATGTGCTCAAGAGAGTCTTCGGCTACGACGCCTTCCGGGGCAACCAGGCCGAGATCATCGAGCACGTGGTCGCCGGCGGCGATGCGCTGGTGCTGATGCCGACCGGTGGCGGGAAGTCGCTGTGCTACCAGATTCCCGCGCTGGCCCGAGACGGCGTCGGGGTGGTGGTGTCGCCGCTGATCGCGCTGATGCAGGACCAGGTCGACGCGCTGACCGCGCTCGGCGTCCGCGCCGGGTTCCTCAACTCGACGCAAAGCGGCGCGCAGCGTCAGACAGTTGAGTCGGCGTTCCTGGCCGGCGAGCTCGACCTGCTCTATCTCGCCCCGGAGCGGCTGAAGGTCGAGTCCACGCTGCGGTTGCTCGACCGGGGCACCATCGCGCTGTTCGCGATCGACGAGGCGCACTGCGTCGCGCAATGGGGCCACGACTTCCGGCCCGACTACCTGGCGTTGTCGCGGCTGCACGAGCGGTGGCCGTCGGTGCCGCGGATCGCCCTGACCGCGACGGCCACCCCCGCGACGCACGCCGAGATCGCCACCCGGCTCGACCTGGCCGAGGGACGGGGTGCCCGGCACTTCGTCGCCAGCTTTGACCGGCCCAACATCCAGTACCGGATCGCGCCGAAGGACGAGCCGCGACGTCAGCTGCTGGATCTGCTGCGAACCGAGCACCCCGGGGACGCGGGCATCGTCTACTGCCTCTCCCGAAAGTCCGTGGAGCAGACTGCCGATTTCCTGGTCGGGCAGCGCATCGCGGCGCTGCCGTACCACGCCGGATTGGATGCCCGCACCCGCGCCCACAACCAGGCGCGTTTCCTTCGTGAGGACGGCGTGGTGATGGTCGCGACGATCGCGTTCGGCATGGGCATCGACAAGCCCGACGTGCGGTTCGTCGCCCACCTCGACCTGCCCAAGTCGGTGGAGGGCTACTACCAGGAAACCGGGCGTGCCGGGCGGGACGGACTGGCGTCCACCGCGTGGCTGGCGTACGGGCTCTCCGACGTCGTGCAGCAGCGCAAGATGATCGACGACTCGCCTGGGGACCTGGCACACCGCAGACGGCTGAGCCAGCACCTCGACGCCATGCTGGCGCTGTGCGAGACCGTCGAGTGCCGGCGGGCGCGACTGTTGAACTACTTCGGGCAGCCAGCGCAGTCCTGTGGCAATTGCGACACCTGCCTGACCCCGCCGCAGTCCTGGGACGGCACCGTGCCGGCACAGAAGGTGCTCTCCACGGTGTACCGGCTGGACCGCGAGCGGCGCCAGAAGTTCGGCGCCGGGCAGATCATCGACATCCTGCGCGGCAAGCTCACCGCGAAGGTGGAGCAGTTCGGCCACGGGTCGCTGACTGTATTCGGGATCGGTGCGGACCTCACCGAGAGCGAGTGGCGTGCCGTGATCCGACAGCTGATGGCTCAGGGGCTGCTGTCGGTCGAGGGCAACTACCAGACCTTCGTGCTCACCGACGCCAGCCGCGAGGTGCTCCGGGGCGAGCGCCAGGTCATGCTGCGCCGCGACCCGGAGAAGAAGGCCAAGCTCGCCCGCACCCGGGCCTCGAAGGGCCCGAGCGTGGAGCTGCCGGCCGGCGCCGCACCGGTGTTCGAACGGCTGCGGGCCTGGCGGGGCACAACCGCGAAGGAGCAGGGCGTGCCCGCCTATGTGATCTTCCACGACGCCACGCTGCGCGAGATCGCCACGCGGATGCCGGCGAGCCTGGACGAGCTGGGCACGATCAGCGGCATCGGGGAGAACAAGCTGGCGAAGTACGGCGAGGGCGTGCTCGAGACCCTGGCGGCCGGTGGCTGAGCGGGCGGTGCTCGAACTGTCTGGACCCGGGTTTAGCCTCCGGTCATGGGTTTCTCGGGTTTCGGGGAGCGGTTGGTCGACTACTACGACGGCCTGGCCGCCGACAACTCCAAGGCGTACTGGACAGACCACCGCGCCGTCTACACCGAGCACGTGCGGGCGCCGATGGAGGCGTTGCTGGGCGCTCTGGAGTCGGAGTTCGGGTCGGGGAAGATCTTCCGGCCGTACCGTGACATGCGGTTCAGCGCAGACAAGACACCGTACAAGACGCAGTGCGGGGCTACCGCCGGCCCGTACTACGTGCAGGTTTCGGTTGAGGGGCTGATGGTGGCCGGCGGCTACTACCAGATGGTCGGTGACCAGGTCCGCCGGTTTCGGGTGGCCGTCGAGGAGGACCGCCGTGGCGAAGACCTGCGGCGTCGGCTCGGCAAGCTGGAGAAAGCCGGCCTGACTGTGGACGGTGACCGGCTGAAGACCCGTCCGCGCGGGTTCGCCGAGGACCATCCTCGGATCGAGCTGCTCAGACACCGTTCGTTGTATGCCTGGCGCCGCTGGCCGGGCGATGAGCTGATGCTGAGCCCCGAGCTCGTCGAGCAGGTGGCCGCCAACTGGCGGGCGCTCGGGCCGCTCACCGAGTGGCTGGTCGACCACGTCGGGCCAAGCGACCAGGTCCGCCGCTGAGTCTGTGTCGTCACTGAGTCTGTGTCACTGAGTCCCCTGTCGCCGAGCCCCTGTCGCCGAGCCCCCCGCCGCTGAGCCCCCCGCCGCTGAGCGCAGCCGAGGGTCCGTCTGGAGCTGCCACAAGATGTTCACCACTCGACGTCTGGGCAGGAGTGACTACGGGCGTAGGCTCGATCTGTGAGTCGTCGTGCCAAGATCGTCTGTACCCTCGGGCCCGCCGTCGCGAGCCCGGACCGCATTCGGGATCTGGTCCGGGCTGGGATGGACGTCGCCCGGCTCAACTTCAGCCACGGTAACCGGGAGGACCACAAGCGGGTCTACCAGCTCGTCCGGGAGGCGGCCGACGCCGAGGGGCGGGCCGTGGGCATCCTGGCTGACCTGCAGGGGCCCAAGATCCGGCTCGGCCGGTTCGCCACCGGCCCGGTGGAGTGGATCACCGGCGAGCAGGTGCGGATCACCGTCGAGGAGGTGGCCGGCACCCACGACCGGGTGTCCACCACGTACGCCGGGCTGGCCGACGACGCCCGCCCGGAGGACCGGTTGCTGGTCGATGACGGCAAGGTCGGGCTGCGGGTGTCCCATGTCGACGGGCTCGACGTGGTGTGCAAGGTCACCGAGGGCGGCACGGTCAGCGACAACAAGGGACTCTCGCTGCCCGGGATGAACGTCTCGGTGCCGGCGATGAGCGCCAAGGACATCGGGGACCTGGAGTTCGCCCTCGGGCTGAAGGTCGACTTCGTGGCGTTGTCGTTTGTGCGTAGCCCGGCCGACATCGAAGCGGTGCACCAGGTGATGGACCGGGTGGGAGGTGGCCGGCTGCCGGTGATCGCCAAGTTGGAGAAGCCCGAGGCGGTGGACAACCTCGAGGCGATCGTGCTGGCGTTCGACGGGGTCATGGTGGCGCGCGGCGACCTGGGCGTCGAGCTGCCCCTGGAGAACGTGCCTCTGGTGCAGAAGCGGGCCATCCAGATCGCCCGGGAGAACGCCAAGCCGGTGATCGTCGCCACCCAGATGCTGGAGTCGATGATCACCAACCCACGTCCGACCAGGGCCGAGGCATCCGACGTGGCCAACGCGGTGCTGGACGGTACCGACGCGGTGATGCTCTCCGGCGAGACCAGCGTCGGCCGGTACCCGATCAAGACTGTGCGCACCATGGGCCAGATCATCGAGGCGGTGGAGGCGGGCTCGTTCGGGGTGCCGCCGCTGAACCACGTGCCGCGTACCAAGCGCGGCGTGCTGTCCTACGCGGCTCGCGACATCGGCGAGCGGCTCAGCGCCCGGGCGCTGGTGGCCTTCACCCAGTCCGGCGACACCGTGCGGCGGCTGGCCCGGCTGCACAGCCGGTTGCCGCTGCTGGCGTTCACCCCGGAGCAGGCAGTGCGCAGCCAGCTCTCGCTGACTTGGGGTACCGAGACATTCCTGGTCGAGTTCGTCGACTCCACCGACGCGATGATCCGCCAGGTCGACCAGGCGATGCTGTCCATCGAGCGTTCCCGGCCCGGTGACCTGGTGGTGATCGTGGCCGGTTCGCCACCTGGCACGGTCGGTTCGACCAACCTCATTCGGGTGCACCGCCTCGGTGAGGACGACCACGCGTAGCTGCCAGACTGATCACGTGCATACCGTCGACAATCCCGAATCCGAGTTGGCTCCGAGGGGGTGGCCCGGGGCCAGCACGCGCTCGACGCCCTCGTCGGACTGCTTGACCTCGAGCAGCTCGAGGTCAACCTGTTCGAGGGGTCAGCCCGCCGCATTCACCCACCCGGGTGTTCGGTGGCCAGGTGGCGGGACAGGCTCTGGTGGCCGCCGGACGCCCGGTGCCATCGAACCGCTATGTGCACTCCCTGCACGCCTATTTCATCCGCCAAGGCGACCCCCGGATCCCGATCAGCGTCTGGAGCTCGCGGAGGACGGCGTAGAGGATATCAAGCCCAGGGCCTGCTGCCCGCCGCCGAGCGAAGCACTGCGGGCTACCGGCTCTACACCGACCGCGACGTCGAGCTGCTGACTTTCATCCGCCGAGCGCGCTCTCTCGGCTTGCACCTGGGCGACATCAGCGAGGTCCTCGACATCCGCCACGGCCGCCAGCGAGCCGACGACTGCACCGACGACAACCCCGTCACCGCCTGCGCAATCATCGAGGTCTCATACAGACCATGATGGTCACCGCGCGTGGTGACTCGAGACGCGCCGACGACGGCGGTAGTCGGAGGAGCCGGTTCCTGCCAGCTCCAAGTTGCCGGGAACTGAAGATCGAGCCACACTCCCCAGTGATACTGCCGCGGCTGCCTCGCTGCCCGGCGTGCGCGATTCAGAAAGGTGTGCAGGTGTCCGTGATCTCTTCGCTGAAACGGCATCCCCGAAACCGTTTCGTGCGTGGGGTGCCGCTGACGATCGGGGTGGTCTGCGCGCTGCTACTGGCCGGGTGCGCCGCTGCCGGGAGTTCAACCGGCTCTGGTGGCAGCTCTGCGGATAGCTCGATCTCTGACGGCGGTGCTGCCGACACCGCGCCCGGCCAGTTCGGGACCGAGTACGAGAGCACCGGCACCGGTCCCATGACGACGCCGACTATCCCCACGACACCGAGCGTGCCGACCTACTTTGGGCAGTTGATGTGCGCCAACAGCCAGCAGACCGACCCGAAGCAGCCCGCACCCGATGGTTGCACCCGGATCTTCAGTCTCACCGCGCTGGCGTTCACCCAGCAGGTCGCCAACTTCCCGATGAAGACGGCGACCGTGTGGGGCTATCAGGCCGAGGGGCAACCGCCTTCCACGCCCGGGCCCACTCTGATCTCCTACGCCGGAGAGCGGGTGCAGATACGGGAAACCAACACGCTGCCCGAGCCGACCACCATCCACGTGCACGGTCTACACCAGCCCAACGACGCCGATGGGGTGTCCGGAATCAGCCAGCCCACCCCGATCGCGGCGGCCGCAACCTTCAGCTACCCGGCCTTCGTGCCCGGGCACATCGGTACCTTCTCCTACCACGCCCACTTCGACGGAGCGGTGCAGGAGATGCGCGGGCTCGACGGCATGTGGGACGTGCTGCCCCGCCAGGAACACGAATCGGTCAAGGTCGATGTTGATCTGAACATGACCCTGCAGATCTGGGGCTGGGAGAAGGAAGGCTCACTCGTGCAGCCCTTCGGGACCGGGCCGGCCAAGCAGTTCCCCTTCGACACCATCAACGGCAAGACCGGCGACGCCTCCGGCGGACCCATCACGATCAAGAAAGGTGACCGCGTCCGGATCCGCATCTACAACGCCTCGCAGCAGACCCACTCGATGCACCTGCACGGTCACGACGAGGTTGTGGTGTCCAAGAACGGCCACGCCATACCGCAGGTCCGCGAGACCACCCAGACCGTCAATCCCGGCGACTTCTACGAGCTGGAGTTCACCGCGACCAACCCCGGGAACTGGATCTTCCACTGCCACTTCCCGCACCATACCGCGAACGGGATGAGCTCCGGCTACAACGGGGCACCTGTCGGTATGACCCGGATATTCCACTACGAGGGCATCCCCGAAGTGCCCCCCCAGTACTTCAGCGACGCCCACTACATGACCACGACCATCAACTGAACCCGACGGGACACCGCTGCACGGCGCCGCGTTCGGTGGCGATCCGCCGTGCGGTCTTCTGAAACTCCACCGCGCCAGGCTTGTTGGGCTTACCGGCGGGCGCGGGCAGCGCCCGCCTGATGCGCTGGATCATGGGCGGGAGGAAAACATCCTCGGCTTGGGTGTCATCGACATATCGCCGGGCCGACGGTGCGCGCTCAGGTTCAGATCGCCGAGCGTGGTGGCCGCAGTCCGGCCAGGGTGACGGCGGTGAGCTGGCGGGCGGCCGCTGGGGAGGACATGGTGCTGGCTGCGGCGAGGGCGTGGAGGCAGTAGCTGGCGAGCTCCTCAGGCCGGAGGTCGTCGCGTAGCTCGCCGGTCTGGGCGACCTGGATCAGCAGGTCTCGGAACAACTTGATCAGCTGGCGCTGCGTCTGGGCGACGTGTTCACCTCGGTGCAGCAGTGCGCCGAGTTCGGGGCCGCCCTGCTCGCGGTGGTAGCAGATCAGGGACGACCCCGCAGGTGACCGACGAGCGGACGCGATGAACAGCCAGCATGATGCGGCGCCGGAACCAGTCAGTGATCAGACCCCGGAACCCAGCGGAGGAACCGGTGGCGAGGAATTCCCGGGCGCACCACGGTGGGCAAAAGTCCTCGGGACCGTCCTGGTCTCCGCGTTGGTCGTGGCGGGCGTCCTGGAGAACACCCTCGGCGCCGCCGCCATGGCCGGGCACTGATCGCGATGGCCATGACACCGCGGTGGCGCAAGTTCGCGCTCACCGCCCACGTCAGCGCCTCGGTGGGTTGGATCGGCGCCATCGCCATTCCGGCCATGCCGTGGGCTCGCAGGTCGGCCAGGACCTGGTCGGGGGTGCGGCCTGTGCCATCGAGCCAGTCGTCGAACACCACCACCAGTTCCTGGTCGTACTCGGCGCCATCGGCCGGGTCTTCGATGATCAGCGGGGCGTACAGGCCGCAGTCGAGCTGGGGGCCGACGTGGGGGGTGCAACCAGTAGGTGCCCGGGTCGGGCACGGTGAACTCGTAGTCCATCGCCGCGCCCGGGGCGATGTCGCGTTGGGTCAGGGCGGGAACACCGTCCATGGCGTTGTCGATCGCGATGCCGTGCCAGTGCACCGTGGTCGGTGCGGGCAGCTGGTTGCTGACCTGGGCGCAGCAGGTCAGCGCGGCGCAGCCGGATCTCGCGCCCGGGTAGCTGCCCGTCGTAGGTCCAGGTCGTCACCACCGGCCCGCCGAGGTCGACCGGACCCACCTGGGCGTCGAGGGCCACCGCGACGCTGCGCTGGCCCGGCGCCCGGCGGGCTTGCTCAACCTGGGCGATCAGCGGGGAACCCGGCCCGATCCGTGGGCCGGTCAGGGTGCCGGCCCCGGGGTGGTGGTGGCTGGGGATGCGCAGCCGGCCAGTACCGCCGCGCCGGCAGCGGTAGCCCCGCCGGCGGCGAGCAGGAACCGTCGCCGGCTCACCCGGGGCCCGGCGCCCACATTCTGCATCAGCTGTCCTCTCGGGTCGCGCCACTGGCCGTGTTGGGTCGATCCGACCCCGGGGTGGTGGGGGTGAAGCGCTGCCGGCAGTGATCGGAGCAGAAGTAGTGGACCTGTTTACCGAGGACCGCGGTGGCCGGGGCCGCGCTTGTCTCGACCTGCATCCCGCACACCGGGTCCTTCGCGTAGCCGGCGCCGCCACCAAAACGCTCCCGGTTGCGATACAGCCAGTACAGCACCGCGAACCCGACGAGGGCGATGATGTTGAGGATGGTGGTGTAGTTCCAGCTGATCCCTTCCATCGCCACCAGTTGAGGCCGGCTGGTCGGGACCAGCCCGAGTGGGCTGAACAGGTACTCCACCGCCAACCCGGCCAGCGACATGATCACCCAGAACACCGCGAGCAGCCGCAGGGTGAGCCGCCCGCCGTAGTAGCGGCGGTAGATCAGCAGCAGCGGCAGCGTGATCAGGTCGGCGAACACGAACGAGATCACCCCGCCGAAGCTGATCCCGCCCACCCACAACGCCGCCGCGGGGGCACGTTCCCGACCGAGCACACGAACGCCAGGATCGCCAGCAACGGGCCGAGGGCCGCGTTCTCCAGCGAGGACCAGAACCCGTGCCCGGTCACAAACAGCGACTGCCACACCCAGACCGGTACCAGCACCGTGGCGAACCCGGCGACCACGAACCCGATCACCAACTCCTTACGCAGCATGGTCAGGTCACTGATCGTGTAGCCGGCGGCGTCCGACCAGCCGGCCCGGGTGCGGATCCGCTCCCGGGCCGGACGACGCCCCGACGCCTCGTCATCCTCGCCGTGGTGGGCGTGATCTCCGGCCTCGCCATGACCGGTGGTGAGCCGGGCGCGGGCGTCCTCGATCCGCCGCGGGGGGATCACTCGGGGCAGTACCAGCGCCAACACCGCGATCATGATGGTGCCGCCGACGAACTCGGCCAGCGCGAACTGCCAGCCCAGCAGCAGCCACAACACGATGCCCAGCTCCACCACCAGGTTGGTGGAGGCGAACATGAACACCATCGAGGCGGTGAAGTCCGCGCCCCGGGCGAACAACGACTTGGCCAGCGCGGCGGCGGCATAGGAGCAGGACGAGGACACCATCCCGAGGAACCCGGCCTTGCCGACCGTCGCCGGACGGTGATCACCCAGCGCCGCCCGCATCTGGCCGCGGGAGACGAACGCCTGCACCGCTCCGGACAGCCCGA
>JALYVZ010000298.1 GCA_030852965.1 Actinomycetota bacterium
GCGCGGCCCAGCGCGAGGTGCCTGGTCGGCGCAGCAGCACCAGCGCCCTGGGCCGGGCGCCGGCGAGCACCCTGGCGACGCCGGCCTCCTCGGCGGCGTGGGCAACCGCCCGGAGCTGGGCGCCGGCGGTCGCGGCCGAACGGAGGAACCCGGCGCTGTCGGCAGCGGTGAGCGCTGCCGAATCCGCAAGTAGGGTGTCGTCCAGCACCTGGATCACGGCTTACTCTGCGGACCGCCCACCGGCCCACTCTGATCCGTGGTGACGCTGTCGCGCGGCTCATCCCCCGGCGGCTCATCCCCCGGCGGCCCCTCACCCGGCAACACGGCCTCGTCCAGCAGCAGCACCGGTACCCCGTCCACGACCGGGTACTCGCGGCCACACGACGTGCAGGTCAGCGCTTCGGCATCGGGGTCGGCGGCGGTGCCGACCCGGAGCGGGGCACGGTCCGGCGACGGGCAGGCGAGGATTTCCAACAGCCGCGGATCCAACTCGACGCCCACCGTCAACCCCGCTCTGCCGGTCCCGGCCCGGCCTTGACCCCGACATCGCCGGCCCCGGTCTCGCCTCGGACCAGTGCCAGCACGTCGTCACGCAGCGCGGCCATGGCTCCCGCGTCGGCAGCCTCGACGTTCAGCCGGAGCAACGGCTCGGTGTTCGACGGCCTGAGGTTGAACCACGATCCATCCGGCAACGCCACGGTCAGCCCGTCCAGCTCGTCCATCGTCACTCCACTGACCGGCGCGTAGTGCTGCTTGACCTCGGCCAACCGGACGGCTGTGTCCGACACCGACGAATTGATCTCGCCGGACGCGGCGTATCGGGAGTAGTCCGCCATCAGCTCGGACAGTGTGCCGTCCCGCTCCCCGAGCGAGGCGAGCACGTGCAGCGCGGCGAGCATTCCCGAGTCCGCCCGCCAGAAATCCCGGAAGTAGTAGTGCGCGGAGTGCTCGCCGCCGAAGATCGCCCCGGTCTCGGCCATGGTCTGCTTGATGAACGAGTGCCCGACGCGGGTGCGTATCGGTCGCCCGCCATGCTCGTTGACGATCTCCGGCACCCCCCGTGAGGTGATCAGGTTGTGGATCACCACGGACCCGGGCTCTCGGGCCAGCTCGCGGACCGCGACCAGCGCGGTGACCGCACTCGGGCTGACCGGCTCCCCGCGTTCATCGACCACGAAGCACCGGTCCGCGTCACCGTCGAAGGCCAGCCCGATGTCGGCGCCTTCCTCGACGACGCGGGCGCACAGGTCGACCAGGTTCTTCGGGTCCAGCGGGTTGGCCTCGTGGTTGGGGAAGGTGCCGTCCAGCTCGAAGTACATCGGGGTGAGCGACAGGGGCAGCCCGGCGAAGACACTCGGCACGGTGTGTCCGCCCATCCCGTTGCCGGCGTCCACAACGACCTTCAACGGCCGGATCCCGGACAGGTTCACCAGGCCGCACAGGTAGCCTGCGTAGTCGGCCAACAGGTCGCGCTTGGTGACTGTTCCCGGTCGGACGGCGGGGGACGACTCGGCGCGCAGGTCGTCCCGCAAGGCGGCCAGCCCGGTGTCCTCGGAGATCGGGACGGCGCCGGCCCGGCACAGCTTGATGCCGTTGTACCGGGCTGGGTTGTGGCTGGCGGTGAACATCGCGCCGGGCAGGTCCAGGCTGCCGGCGGCGTAGTACAGCATGTCCGTGCTCGCCAGGCCGATGTCCACCACATCGAGACCGACGTCGGTCACCCCGGCGGCGAACGCCGCAGCCAACTCTGGCGAGCTGGCCCGCATGTCCCGCCCGACGACCACGGCGGTAGATGCCCGGCCCACGGGGCTGTCGGACGGAGCACTGACCAGCCGGGCGAAGGCCGCGCCCAGCGCGCGCACCACACCGGCGTCGAGCTGCTCGCCGACCACCCCTCGGATGTCGTAGGCCATGAACGATGGGACGAAGTCTGACATCTGGAGCACGCAGCCAGCCTATCGGCTCGGCGAACGCTCCCGCAGGAAGCCGGCGATCTCGGCGGCCAGCCGGTCCGGACAGGCTGCCACGGGATCTACGCCGCGTCCATCCAGGCGAGGTGGACCGCGCTCGGGGTCAGATGGTCGGGGTCCGCCCTGCCGGGTTGCCGAAGGACCGCTGTACTCCGAGGTCGGGCAGCGCGCCCGCGTGCAGCAGGCGTTCGCCGAACGTGACTCGTAAGCGTTCGACCCGGGGAAAGCTGTGGTCTGCGCCAGCGGGCCGTCCACCAGGTGACTGTCGTCACGGACAACTGATCGTCGCGCACCCGGACGCGCAAGCGCACGTACTGCTCCTCGCCACCGGCGTCTCAGCCGCCTCTGTCCGGGCGGCCCGGAGGCCTCTGATCGGGGAGATTCGACGGTCGGGCGGGCTCGGACGGCGCCTGGGTGCCGGGCTGGAACGGGGGCTTGGCGCGCACGTCGTGCGGCTTGTCGGCCCGTGGTGGTGGCTGGCCGCTCTTGGTGCCGGGCGTTCGGTCCGTATGCCGCGTCGTTCAGTCTTCGCTGCCGCGCAGCACCCGCAGATGCCGGCCGGAACCGATCGGCGCCGGCTCGGTCTGGACCGCCCGCCCCGCCTCCCGCACCGCCTCGGCCAACGCGGTCAGCTCGTCGTTGTACGGCGGCGCCGACAGCTCACCCTCGTAGCGCATCACGTCCCAGCCACGTGGCACCGTCAACCGCTTGGCGTGCTGTGCACAGAGGTCGTAGGAGTGCGGCTCGGCCTGCGTGGCGAGTGGCCCGACCACCGCGCACGACTCCGCGTAGACGTAGGTGAGCGTGGCCACGGCGGGCTCGGTGCAGCCGCTTCGTGAACACCTCCGTACGTCCCGCACGCCGCGCACCTTATCTCCTGCCGCGCACCGGATGGCGCAGCGACGCGTACCCTCGCCGGGTGAGGTCAGCACGAAAGGTGTCCCGTCCGGCCCCGACCCGCCGCGATCGACGCGGGCGTGGCCTGCGTGGGCTGCGTTATCCCACCACCACGCCGGTGTTCAAGAATCGGGCGGAGCGGTTCGACGCGATGGTGCTGGAGGCACTCGAGCCAATCGAGGAGCGGTGGGGCGCCGAGCTGACCGAGCTCGACCTGGCCGTAGACCTGGTGCCGGAGATCGAGCAGACCGATCCGGACGTCCGCTCCTGGCCGCCAGAGGTGGTGGAGGACATGGGCGTCCCGCTGGCCCAGCTGGTACCGGCCGGCGTCGATCGACGGGGTCACCCGACGCGAGCCCGGATCGTGCTATACCGCCGGCCGCTGGAGGCACGCTCCCGCGATGGGGTGGATCTGGTGGAGCTGCTGCACGAGGTGCTCATCGAGCAGGTCGCGTGCTACCTCGGCGTCGAGCCCGACGCCCTGGACGGCGGCGAGGCGGACTAACCGGCTTCTTTCTTGAAGCGGCGTCGCTCCCGTTCCGACAGTCCCCCCCAGATGCCGAACCGCTCGTCGTGCGCCAGCGCGTACTCCAGACACTCAGCGCGGACCTCGCACCCACTGCAGATCCGCTTGGCCTCTCTAGTGGAGCCGCCCTTCTCCGGGAAGAACGACTCGGGGTCGGTCTCGGCACAGAGTGCGCGCTCCTGCCAGTCTTCCGGCTCGTCCACCTCGCACGTTGCTTCGAGCAGCTCGAACGTGTCCAGATCGGCGAACGTCCCGGACCGGTCGAGGTGGGGCACCCCGCCATCCTGGTCGCTGCGGTCTGCCGCCCCGACGATCACATTCACCCGCCAATCTCCCTCGCCTGCCATCGCACGCTCGCCTCCCCGACCGGAGCAGCCTCGCCCGCAGAGGCCCTGACCCCGGTCAAGGGTCCAGCAGCGCCGAATGACACCACTGTTATTACACCGGGGGAATTCTAGTAGGTCAAGGGGAAGAGCCACACGCGGAGGTCAGTTCCCTCATCTGATCGTTGGTGGGCAGACTGGAGCGGTGTCCACCCGCCCTCAGCGTGCCCGCGTCAGCCTGGTGTTCGTACTCCTGATCGTCGTCACCGTGTGTGGTGGTCTGCTCTGCACCCTCGGCGGCCGGGTGCCGGTGACCGCCGGCGTGGTGCTGCTGGTGCTCGGCGGCTGGGCGGTGTCGCTGTGCCTGCACGAGTTCGGACACGCGGCGGTGGCCTACCGCGGCGGCGACACCTCGGTGGCCGACAAGGGCTACCTGACCCTGGACATCCGCCGCTACACCGACCCGACGCTCTCCTTCGTGCTCCCGCTGATCCTGCTGCTGCTCGGCGGGATCCCGCTGCCCGGAGGGGCGGTCTGGATCAACAACTGGGCCATCCGGTCGCGGGCCGCCCGCAGCCTGGTGTCGCTGGCCGGGCCGGCGGTCAACCTTCTGCTGGGGACCGTCCTGGTAGTGGTGGTGGCCAGCGCCGGGATGCCGGACGGACTGCTGAACGGGTTGTCCTACCTGGCGCTGGTCCAGATACTTGCGTTCCTGCTGAACATCCTGCCGGTGCCCGGGCTGGACGGTTTCGGCGTGCTCGAGCCCTACCTGCCCGAGCGCGCCCGCGAGCTGGCCGCGAAGGTCCGACCCTGGGCACCGCTGGCGTTCTTCGTGTTGATCGTCAGCCTGCACGGGGTCGGCGCGTTGTTCTTCGACGCCGGCCGGGCCATCTTCGCCGGGTTGGGCGGAGATTCAGGCGCCGCCGGCAGTGGTTACTCTGCGTTCATGTTCTGGCGATCGTGAGCGCGACGAGCGAGGTTCACCATTCGAGGCTCACCATTCGAGCAGCCCGGCGTCAGGGCCGAGCCGGCCGCGCGGTGGTGGCGGCCGAAGCGGATGACCGACCGCGACCGCGCCCAGCGGCTGCCAGAGCTGGGGCAGCCCCAGCACCGTGCACACGGTGTCGGCGGCGAAGATGGTCGCGCCCACCCAGCACGAGCCCAACCCCTCGGCGGCCAGCGCCACCAGCAGCGACTGCACTGCCGCCCCGCCCGCCACGGTGAACATGGTCGCCTCGGCGGCGGTTCGGGCCTGGTCCGGGTAGGGCTGTGCGCCGTCCGGCACCAGGAACGGCAGCACCAGCTCCGGAGCCCGGCGCAGGATGTCGCCGCGCGCCAGCCGGCGCTCGATCTCGTCGTCGGGGCGGCC
>JALYVZ010000299.1 GCA_030852965.1 Actinomycetota bacterium
GAAGATCACCACAACCGGCGGGCTCAGGCACGCACCCACAGACTCCGGCGTGTCGCACCAGACCCGACTACCCCACCGAAGATCGTCACGCACCGCAACTGAACCGCACCGGTGGTGAATGTTTACATCAGGATCTGACCTCGCTCATACACCGGGGCGAACCCCGCGCGCCATCGCCGCCGACAGCCCGGCGCGCAGCCCGGTCTGCTCGGCCAACAGCCGCAACGGCAGCGCCCAAGCGAACCCGACCAGGCGATCATCGTCCCCGACCAGTTCCAGGTGGTCGGCCCATGAAGTACCTTGCACGGAAACGGAAGAGGTGCGCCTACCTCAGTCAGCACCGCCGCCGGACGGATCCCAGCAGCTGTGGCCGCCGCCGCTGCACAAGATTACCTCGCGGTCTCGGCAGCGTTTGCCGATTGTTTCGAGGCGGGCTATCCACACGGACAGCCCGGAAGCTGCGGTGGACTACACGGGGATGACGAGCCCCGACAGCCAGCCGCGGCCCTCGCACGGCTGGCACGGCTTCGGGACGTTGATCGTGCCCCCGGCAACGGGCTGGTCGCCTATCACGGCGGCGGTCGGTTGGACAACGAACCCGTCTCCGTGACAGATGTGACATAGGGTGCGCGCACCGGTGGTGCGGGGGGCGGGTGCGTGGTCTGGACCCTGCTCAGGCATAGCCGCTCCGATCTTCGTGGGCCCGTTCATTGTCGTGGGCCGTGTGCCTTGTGCAATCTGGGCCTCCCGTCCAGACGCCGAGGAGGCCCGGATCGCACCTGAGTCTTTGCTACTGCCCCGGTGATTCGACCTGCCCGCTTCCGTCGCACCCGGGGCACTCGGCGTCGTCCCATGCCTCGGTCCAGTTGCCGTCGATGGTGGCCTGTCGCTTCACTTTGACGGAGCCGTTGTTGCAGCCGCTCGGGCACTTGATCAGCTTCGGCAGCTTGGACTCGTCGCTCCTGCCCACGGTTGACCCTCCTTGTCGATGGTTCGGCTTACGCCGGTTTCGTACTGACGGTGATCAAGTTCCCAGATACCGGCCGGATGGCCTGTCGTCCGTGGGTGCGGACTCCAGATGTGGGAGACCTCCCGCGTCGAAGTCATGGGCCAGCTCGTGCGGACCGGCAGTAGCTCGGGTCACCTACCTCCCCCGGGACGCCTGCCGGTGCGGCCGGCGTCCATCTCAACCGGATGATGCGGGGCTGGTGCGTCGCGCGCTGCACAGCAGCTCCGACCGAAGGGTCACCTCGAGGTAGGCGAGCCGCAGACTGGCCGGCGCGTCAGAGGTCGAACTCGTTGCCCTTGGCCGGCCAGGCCGTCGGAGATGCCTTCGATCAGCTCGAGCGCGGCGGCGGGGGCGCCCAGGGTGGCGGTGACGAAGCTGGGCAGTAGCGCGGTCGGAATCTCGTGCCCGAGGTCTGAGAGGAGACTGGCCGTGCCGATCCCGCCGACCCCGGGGGTGAACCAATCGGGCCGGAACCGAGACCAGGTCCCTGCCGGGGCTGTGGTGTCCTCTGGTTCAGCCATGTCCGGGACTGTGCCATTGGCCGAGGCTCAGCAGCAGGCCGGTAGTTGCTCGCCCCCGGCGGTCGCCGGCGTACCGCAGAGGCAGTCCCCGGTGTCGACCTGGCCGAGGGGATGGACGCTGGTGGCGTCCGGGGCGTCGGCTTGCCCTCAATGAGCACCAGCTTCACGGGGGGCTCGTTGAGGGCGAAGTTGGCGTAGCCGGGACGACGTTTGGCCGGCTCGACACCGAACAGGCGGCGGTAGAACTCGATCGAGGCCTCCAGGTCGGAGACCCGCAGGGCGAGCTGTACTCGGGACATGGTCACTCCTTTGATTCGACATCTGTCGATACAGAGCTTGCACCTTGGTTTGAGAACTGTCAAACTAGAAGCATGTCAAACCAAGGGCGGATGCTCGCCGAGCTGGCCGACGTGGTGGGCTGCTGCTCCCCGTTGGTGCGCGAGCCGTTGACAGGTCCTCAGGCGGTCGAGCTGTCGCGGTTGTTCAAGGCGATGGGCGACCCGGTGCGGCTGCGGCTGCTGTCACTGATCGCCTCCCACGCCGGCGGGGAGGCCTGCGTGTGTGACCTGTCCGGGGTGTTCGAGCTGACCGGTCCGACGATCTCGCACCACCTCAAGGTGCTGCGTGAAGCGGGCCTGATCTCCGGGGAGCGGCGCGGCACGTGGATCTACTACCGGGTGCACCCCGAGGTGCTGGCCACGCTGGCGGGTGTGCTGCTGCCCACCGGGCTGGTGTCGACCGGGATGGGCGCGTGAACGCCCCGCTCGCACGACGACTGTTGGCCGAGCTGGTCGGCACCGCGCTGCTGGTCACGGTGGTGGTCGGCTCGGGCATCGCCGCCCAGCAGCTGTCCCCCAACGATGTCGGGCTGCAGCTGTTGGAGAACTCATGCGCCACCGTGCTCGGGCTTGCGGTGCTGATCTTGCTGTTCGGCCCGGTGTCCGGGGCGCACTTCAACCCCGTCGTCTCGGGCGTCGACTGGCTGCTCGGTCGCCGCACGGGCTCGGGCCTGGCACCGCGAGGCGTCCTGGCCTATGCCCTCGCCCAGTGCGTCGGTGCGGTACTGGGCGCCGTGCTGGCCAACGCGACGTTCGAGCTGGCTGTCCTGCAGGTCTCGACGAAAATGCGATCGGGAAGCGGGCAGTGGATCGGCGAGATCGTCGCCACCGCCGGGTTGATCGCGCTCATCTTCACCCTGGCCCGGACCGGGCGGGGCTGTCGGCCGGCGCGGTCGGCGCCTACATCGGCGCGGCCTACTGGTTCACCTCCTCGACCTCGTTCGCCAACCCGGCGGTGACCATCGGTCGGATCTTCTCCAACACCTTCGCCGGCATCGCCCCGACCTCGGTGCCGGGATTCGTGCTCGCCCAGATGGTCGGCGCCGGGCTGGGCGCGGGCCTGGTTCTGGCGCTCTACCCCGATGTCGGTCGCAGCGCCTCAGCCGTGATCGTCGCGCACGAGACCAACCAGCACAACGACCGCGACACCGTCTCGTCCGATCCAGTGCAGTCCTCAGGCCAACGGAGGCAGTCATGCCCAGCACCTGGCACCGCGACACCCTGCCCATCGACCAGAAGCTCGCCCTGAAGACCGCCGCGAGCAACGGGGCACGGCCATGACCGGCACGCCGGTGGTGTTGTTCCTGTGCACCCACAACGCCGGGCGCTCGCAGATGGCGCTCGGGTTCTTCACCCAGCTCGCCGGTGATCGGGCCCTCGCGTGGTCGGGCGGCTCGGAACCGGCGAGCACGATCAACCCAGCCGCGATCGAGGCGATGGCCGAACTGGGTATCGACATCTCTGGCGAATACCCCAAACCCTGGACCGACGAGATCGTCCGCGCCGCCGACGTCGTGATCACCATGGGCTGCGGCGACGCCTGCCCCGTCTTCCCCGGCCGCCGCTACGAGGAATGGGCCCTCGACGACCCGGCCGGCCGCACCCTCGATGACGTGCGCCCGATCCGCGACGAGATCGAGCACCGCGTCCGGATCCTGCTCAACGAGATCGCCGCGCCCGGCGACAACGGCACTGCTCATCGAGCTCGCCCGCACCCGATCCGGCCGACTCCCTGATGGAGTACATGTCCGCCGCCCTGGATCGGGTGCTCCAGGCCGTCCAATTCAGATCAGCAGCAGTGGTGACCCCGCCAGGCTTCGCGGCCTTCCCTGACCGCGACGGCGGCGATGACCAGGGCTGCGATCGGATCGGCCCAGGACCAGCCCAGCAGGCTGTTCAGGATCAGCCCGACGAGCAGGACGCCGGACAGGTATGTGCAGAGCAGGGTCTGTTTGGAGTCCGCGACGGCGCTGGCCGATCCGAGTTCGCGGCCGGCCCGGCGTTGGGCGTGCGAGAGAACGGGCATGACCAGCAGCGACACCGCGGCGAGCACGATCCCGACCGTGGAGGGCCGGGCCTCGGCGTCGCCGAACAGCGCGCGGGCGGACTCGGCGGTGACGTACGCGGCGAGCGCGAAGAACGACAGCGCGATGATCCGCAGCGTGGCGCGTTCGCGTGTCTCGGGGTCGCGGCCGGAAAACTGCCAGGCGACCGCAGCGGCGGAGGCGATCTCGATGACCGAGTCGAGCCCGAACCCGATGAGCGCGGCCGAGGAGGCAACCGTGCCCGCGCCGATCGCCACGACCGCCTCGACGACATTGTAGGTGATCGTGGCCGCGACGAGCAGTCGCACCCGCCGGGTGAGCAGCGTCCGCCGGTTGTCAGAGATGGTCATCGGCGTCAGCTTAACCAGCGGTGGGGATCTCATGTCCGAGGTCAGAGAGGATGCTGGCCGTGGAACTGTGCCATTTGGCGAGGGCCTCCGGAGCAGCTAATGAGCGGTAGCCTGCCGACCCTCTTCCGTCGAGCCGGCGCCTACCGTCGCCGGCTCAGCTTCACCGCCAGGGACGTGATCGCTCATGATGAACCAGATGATGAGGCCCGGCAACTGAGGCTCCCATTCCACCCCACCAGGGACGCCGCTCGCGGCCGCGGTCGGTGTGCTGACGATGGTTTTCCCGGGCCGTGGATAGCGTGGGCGTGGACGGGTTGGGCGGAGTTCGCGCAGGCCAAGCCGGTGCAGTTCGTGGTCGGGTGGCCGTTCCTGCGCGAGGCGGCGCGGCGCGCCAACCCCCCGGACAGGAGCCCGAGCATGCCCATGCGGCCCGAGGACATCACCGAGGCGACCTTCCGGCGGCGCTGGCGCGGCTACGACCGCGGCGAGGTGGCGGCCTTCCTGAGCCGGGTGGCGCGCGACTACGCCGCGGCTGTGGAACGGGTGACCGGCGCAGCCGCCCGCACCTCAGAACAGACCCAACGTGCCCGCCGGGAAGCCGACGCCGAGGCAACCGCCCTGCGTGGCCGCGCCGAGGACGCCGCCGCCGTGATCATCCGCCAGGCCACCCAGGCCGCCGAGGCACTCACCGCCAGGCATAGGCCCTGCACACCCAGGCCCAGGTCGACGCCGACACGGCCCGCGCGCGCGTCGAC
>JALYVZ010000300.1 GCA_030852965.1 Actinomycetota bacterium
GCGCTGCGCCGCGCCGACGAACAGCTCACCACCGCGTTCGACCAGGCCCCCTGGATCACCCCGAACACGCGGACCGACCTGCACCGGAGACTGCAAGAACTGGAGAGCAGCGCCGGCGCCGCGGCCAGCCCGGCGTTCGGGAAGGGCACCGAGGCGCTGGCCACGGAGGTCGACCGCGCATTCGGGATCACCGGCTGACCGTGGCTTGCTCGGCCACCCGCTGCAGCCGGGTTCGATAGCTCTCCCACCAAGCCTTGTCTCCTGGTGCCATGTTGTCGTTGTCCTCACGGAACCCCGTGGCTCCGTCGATGAGCTCCCGAACGATGTCCGCGTGGCCGGCGTGCCGGTGCGTCTCGGCGATCATGTGCACCAGGATCTGGTGCAAGGTCACCTGGCTGCGCCCGCTGGGCCAGTGCGGTACCTGGCCGATCGCATCGAGCGCCAACGCCTCGATCGTCGCGTCCGAGTGCGCCCAGGCTCGGTGGTACAGGCCCACGATCTGCGCGGGTGACTCGTCGGCGTCGGCCCACATGTCGGCGTTGGGTTCGGCATCGTCGTCGAACCACGGCAACGGCTCGCCGGAGGGCCGTCCGAAGGTGTCGCCGAAGTAGCCCAGCTCGACGCTGGCCAAGTGTTTGACCAGGCCCAACAGGTTGGTTCCGGTTGGCGTGAGTGGGCGCCGGAGGTCGTAGTCGGAGAGCCCGTCGAGCTTCCACAACAGGGCGTCGCGGGCTGCCTGCAGGTAGCGGTGCAGGTCCGCTTTCGGATCGGATCCGGTCATGCTGCGCAGCATGACACCAGGCACCGACGACTGTCGGATTCCGCAGCCGGATGCGCTAGACCTCGGAGGTGTCCGCTGTCGAGAGGCTGAGCTTGCGGCAGCCGCGCAGCAGCGCGGAGTCGCCGGTGACCACGACGACGTCGTCGGCGACCAGCCGCTCCGCCGATGCACAATGCACCGCGTCGTAGCCGCGCAGTGCGAGATCCGCGGCGAGTACGGCCGCCCGGCGGATCAGGCGTTCTTCGACGTGGATCAGATGTAGGTCGGCGTACAGCTCGTCGAGCTGGTCCAAGGCCACCTGGTAGGCCGGTGGATCGAGTCGGTCCATCCGCTTCGCCTGCGCGAGCGCGGCGGCCGCTTCCACGTAGAGCAGCTCCGAGGACACCACCCGGCTGGCTTGTTGCCACAACCGACTGGCGCGCGGCGTACCGGGCTCGATCACGAGCAGCGCAACGATCGCGGAGGTGTCGAAGTAGCAGATCACCGACGCTGTTCGCCAACCAGTCCGCTGACCGAACCTGTTGCTTCGACCGGACGCGGTGCGCTGCGCCGAGGAGAGGCCGGCGGCCGCACGACACCCTCGGCGATGAGCTGGTCCAGGGTGGACCGTTGTTGGATGGGCACGATGTGGGCGATTGGCCGACCGTGATCGGTCACCACCAGCGTGTGGCCCTCCTGGACCGTGGCGAGGTGGCGACTCAAGCCGTCGCGCAGCTCGCGAATTCCGATGTCCATACCGGGCTCCAGTCCATTATGGCTACAGGATCACGACAATTATAGCCACAACTCTCCTGGTGGGCACCGGTACTCCTACTCGGGCGTGCTCACCATGCGGTAGCGCACTCCGGCCGCGCGGTAGGTGCCCGCGGCGCGCCGATCCAGGGTGAGCAGCGCGGCACCCGACGTCGCTGCCGCCAGCGCGACCACGAGGTCGTAGACCGCGCCGCCGGTCACCGCGTGCTTGCGGGCGATTTCGATCACGCGAGCGGCCGCCGAGCTCGGTAGCCGAACCGCGGCGTCTGGGAAGTGGTGCGTGAGGAACTCCTCGACCAGCCGTGGCGGCACCCGCCGAGGGGCCGGCAGCCGGGTCAGCACGGAGAACGTCTCGATGGCAACGTGCTCGATCAGCGCGTCGGCCTCGGCCAGTGCCACTCGGGCCGGCTCGTGGTCGGCGTGCCAGCGGCTGAACGCGGCGACCAGGACCGAGGTGTCGCAGGCGATCAACGTCGGGTCCGCTCCAGCAGGTCGCGGACGTCCTCGGCGGTGAGCGGGGGAGCCTCACCATCGGCGATCTCGGCGGCCAGGAAACCGTCGCGCTCAACCAGCGCCATCGGCGGTGAGACGCGCTCGATCTCGATCCGGCCGTCCCGCTCGGTGATCTCCAGCTGCTGGCCCGGCTCCAACGCGGCCGCGGTACGCAGCTGTTTGGGGATGACAACTCGGCCCGCGGCGTCAATGGTAGTGCGCATGGCATGAATTTACCATATTCCTACCACTCTGTCATGAATCGAGTGGACCAACCGTCAGTGCTCGTCGGAGCGCACCTGCAGTCGGTCGACCGAGGAGGTGACCTCGGTGATCAAGCGCGCGACAGCCTCGGGATCGTCCGGCATCGGTACGTGGCCCGCCCCGTCCAACCACACCAGCTCGGCGCTGGGCAGCCGGTCCAGCAGCGGCTGGCCGAAGTGCTTGTACGGGATCACCCGGTCCCGCCGGGCCCAGACCACCCGCACCGGGCATCCAGGGTTGGGCAGCGGTCGCATCGGGGCGGACCCGAGCACCTTGAGCAGCGGGCGTACCGCCGGCGCGTTCTTGATCGCCCGGATGTCCGCTATCAGCTCCAGCGGGTCGACCCGCTCCGGGTGCTCGAACTGGGTCCAGGCCAGCATGCGCCGTCCGCGCGGGGTCCAGGCCAGCTTCTCCAACCGGTGGCCCTGGGTCTCCACCAGCCGGAACCCGGTGCCCACGCTCCGCACCAGGGCGGCGTACCGCAGGTTCGACCGACAACCGCCGGCCGGGGAGAACACCACCACCGACCGGGCCCGCCCACGTCGGGCCAGCTCCAACGAGATCCAGCCGCCGAGGGAGTTGCCGGCGACGTGCACCGTGTCCAGCCCGAGCCGGTCCAGCTCGGCCTCCACGCCGTCCACCAGCGCTTCCAATGACGGCTCGACCCCATCTGGGAACATCGCCGCGCCACTGTGCCCGAGCAGCGTCGGGGCGATCACGTCGTGTTGGGCTTCCAACAGCGGCAGCACCGGCTTCCAGGTGCGCCAGGTCACGCTCATCCCGTGCAGCAGCAGCAGCGGTGTCCCCGAGCCGCCGCGGTGGCCCTCGGTGTCGCCGGCGATGTGCTCGGTGGCCAACCGGGTCGGCAACCGGGTGGACGACGGAGCGACCGGTGCGGCCGAGCGGGAACGGGCCACCGCGGCTACGCCGACCGCGCCGACCGCCGCGATGCCCAGCCCGGACAGCACCGCCCGGCGTCGAGCCCGAGCAGCTCGGGAGCGCGCCTTCACGTGCCGAGCTCGCCGCGGTCGGTCAGCGCGTGAGTGCTCACCAGCCCTCCCCGTGGATCTCGTGGCCCGGGGTGCTGCGCAGCAGACCCCGGTAGGCGTCCGCCGCGGTCCGCCCCTTGTTCACCACGCCGTGCACCTCGGCCGCGATCGGCATCTCGATGCCCAGCCGAGTGGCCATCTCCATCACCACGCTCACTGCCTTGACCCCCTCGGCGACCTGGTTCATCCCGGCGAGCACCTCCTCAATGGTCTTGCCCTTGCCCAGCTCCTCGCCGACCCGGCGGTTGCGGCTGGCCGGGCTGGTGCAGGTGCGAACAGATCGCCGATACCGGCCAGCCCGGTGAACGTCTTAAGGGTCCCCGCCCAGGATCTCAGAGCCGCCGCCGAGCACGGCCACTCTCGGCTGCCTGCGCTGGAGCACCGACGATCACCCCTGGCATGGTTTGGGCTGCGGCGGGATCCGGACAGCGGAAGCACGCTCAACCGGTCCGCGGGGCCACTCTAATGTGGCGCGGCGCCAAGACTGCGCGCACCGGCACCGGACGATGGCCCCGGACGCCACCCGCGCCGTCCACGGGCACTACGACGGGCTCGGGGCCACGCTGCGCGCCGACCAGTTGCGCAATGAGATGGACGCCGATGGGCTGTCCGACGTGCTGGTTGGTGTCACCCGGCTGCAGCGCCAGGAAGAAGATGACAAACAGTGTAAGCGTGACGAAGCGCATCGCGTGGGAATCGGTAGCCACGGCCAGTCCGCCGAACGCCAGGATCCCGATCATGATCAGCGTGCAGACCCCGGTGAACATCCAGTATTCCTTGCGGCGCGCGCGGCCGTTGAAATCGGCGTACTGGCGCACAGTCTTCATGAACCATTCCATGGCTGACCCCGGTCGGCGGGCCCGAGGGCGGCCCGGCTGAGCAACTCGTAGTGGCCGGACCGGGTAAGGTCACCGCCCACGATGGTGGACGCCGGGCTTGAGCTGCTGCTGACCGCCGTCGGGCAGGCGCTGCTCGACGAGCTGGCCGAACTCGAGCCTACCCCGACCAACGAGTTGGCCGTGGCGCGGCGGCTGCGGGTGCGCTACCCCGCCGACCTGGTCACCGCCGCACTCGGAATGCACGAGCTGCGCGGCCGTGCTCGGCCCAAGTTCACCCGAGCCGATCAGATGTACCTCACCCGCGACGGCCTGGAACAGGCCTCCGGCGAGTCGTTGGCCCGACACCGGGCGCGGCGCTACGTCGGTGTACGCCGGGTGGCTGACCTGTGCACCGGCATCGGCGGCGACCTGATCGGCCTGGCCGGTTCCGGTTCCGGCGAGGTGGTCGCGATCGACCGGGACCCGCTACACCTGCGGATGGCGCTGCTCAACGCCGCCGCCTACCAGGTCGGGGCCGGCGTGAGCTCGGAGTGTGTGGACGTCCGGGACGCCGACCTCACCGGGGTGGACGCGGCGTTCGTCGACCCGACCAGGCGAGCCGCCGGACGGCGGCTGCGTACCGGTGCCAGTGAGCCGCCGCTGGCCTGGTGTGCCGCGCTCACCGAGCGGGTGGCCAGCGTCGGGGTAAAGGCCGCACCGGGGCTGGACCGGGCGGCGGTTCCGCTCGGTTGGGAGGTGGAGTTCGTCGCCGTCGGCCGGGAGCTCAAGGAGTCGGTGCTGTGGTCGCCCGCGCTGGCCTCGGTGGCCACCCGGGCGACGAAGGTGTGGAC
>JALYVZ010000080.1 GCA_030852965.1 Actinomycetota bacterium
GGCGTACCTCGGCCGGCACCGCGGCGCGCATCCCGGTGGCCAGGGCCACCAACCTCACCCGCACGCTGCGCGAGTACGCAGGAGCCGGCCTGATGCTGGCCGGGCTGGACGCCGACGGCGCGGTGTCGGTGGACGACTTCGAGCTGTCAGCCGACCCACTGGTTCTCGTGGTGGGCTCGGAGGGGCGGGGGTTGTCCCGGCTGGTCCGGGAGACCTGCGACGTGACGGTGTCCATCCCGATGTCCGGGCCCGTGGAGTCCTTGAATGCCGCGGTCGCGGCCGGGGTGCTGCTCGCCGAGGTGGCCCGCCGCCGACGTCTCGCCCACTGAGGCTCCCGTCCCCCGGCCGGGGGACGGGAGCCGGCGGGGCGGGCGGGGCGGGCCCAGCATCGGCACTGAGCCGTCCCCGATTTGTCCGAGCCCCGTGCCACACTCGTGAGCATGGCCCAGCCACTGCCGCTGTCGGAGCCGTCGTCGCTACCTGAGCCCCGGCTCTACACGATCGCCGACTACCTGTCAAGCGCGGCGAGTACGCCGACGCCGGCATTCCGCACTACTGGATCGTCGACCTCACCGAGCCGGTATCGGTGTTGGCCTGCCACCAGGCCGGCGCGTTCGGCTACGCCGACGGCGGCGAGGTGACCGGCATGCTCCGGGTCACCGAGCCGTTCCCCGCCGAGATCGATCTGGTCGGGCTGGGGTAGGCCGTGGCCGCCGACAGGTATGTCCGAGATCACGCGGCTACCGCCGGTTCAGCTGAACCGTTACCGTCGAAGGATGACCCGCAGCTCGCGCGTCCGACGGCCGGCCACCCTGGCCTCGCTGGCGGCCGAGCTCGGAGTATCCCGCACCACGGTGTCGAACGCCTACAACCGCCCTGACCAGCTCTCCCCGAAGCTGCGCAGCAGGGTGCTCGAGACCGCGCGTCGGATGGGCTACCCCGGACCAGACCCGGTGGCGCGCTCGCTGCGCACCCGGCGGGCCCGCGCGGTCGGCCTGCTGCTCACCGAGGAGTTGTCGTTCGCCTTCCGGGATCCGGCCGCGCTGGGTTTTCTGGAGGGACTGGCGCAAGCCTGCGAGAACGCCGGGCAGGGCCTGCTGCTGATCCCGGCCAGCTCCCGGCACGCCGATCTGGCCGCCGTGCACCAGGCCAGCGTGGACGGCTTCGTGGTCTACTCGGTACCGGAGAACGATCCGCACTTCGAGGCCGTACTGCGGCGACCGCTGCCGATCGTGGTGGCCGACCAGCCGATGAACACCCCGGGGGTGGACCGGGTCGGGGTCGATGACCGGGGCGGCATGCGCGGGCTGACCGAGCATCTCGTCGAACTGGGTCACCGCCGGATCGGGGTGGTCTGCATGCGGCTGAGCAACACGCCACACGAGGGGTTCGCGGATGTCGAACGGCAGCGCGGGGCGGCGTTCGGGGTCCAGCGCGAACGGCTGGCCGGACTGTGTGACGGGTTCACCGCGGCCGGCGTGGACTGGGCGGAGGTGCCGGTCGTGGAGCGCCACCAGCATACGGCTGATGCCGGAGCCGCCGCCGCGGACGAGCTTCTCACCGTCCATCCGAGTCTGACCGCCGTGGTGTGCACCTCGGACATCCTGGCGCTCGGTGTGCTCCGGCTGGCCGCCGAGCGCGGTTGGGCGGTGCCCGGCGCGCTGAGCGTCACCGGGTTCGACGGGATACCGGAGGCGCGCGCCGCCGGGCTCACCACCGTCGCGCAGCCGATCCGGGAGAAGGGTCGCACCGCGGGCGAGTTGCTGCTCGAGCGCGGTGAGCGCACTGAGACCCGCTCGGTGGTACTGCCGACCGAGCTGTTGGTGGGCACCACCACTCGTCCGGCCCGCACCGCCGACCGCTGGTTCTCCGGGTTGTAGCAACGCCGTCGGACTGTCGGGTTTCGGGGCCTCCAGTTGTCCGCGCTGTGGAGCTGAGCTCACCGGGTCAGCCCCGTGCCGCGCCGCTGGGCATCGGGAACCGCTCGTCGTCCGCACCGACCTCGACGCCGGTGTCGTCCTGCGCCTCGGGCAGCCCCAGCGCGGAGAGGAAGGAGTGAGCCCACCGGTCCACGTCGTGGGTGAGCACCTGTCGGCGTAGCGCCCGCATCCGTCGCCGGGCCTCGTCCGGGTCGGCGGTCAGGGCGTCGTAGAGGGTGTTGCGCAGCCCGTCGAGATCGTGCGGGTTCACCAGGTAGGCCTGGTTGAGCTCGATCGACGCGCCGGTGAACTCGGAGAGCACGAGTGCCCCGGACAGGTCGTGCCGGCACGCCACGTACTCCTTGGCCACCAGGTTCATCCCGTCGCGCAGCGGGGTCACCAGCATGACGTCGGCGGCCACGAAGAAGGCGGCCAGCTCGTCACGCGGCAGCGAGCGGTGCAGGTAGTGCACCGGGGGATAGCCGACCCGAGCGTACTCGCCGTTGATCCGTCCGACGCTCTGCTCGATGTCCGCGCGAAGGCGCTGGTAGTGCTCCACCCGCTCCCGGCTCGGCGTGGCCAGCTGGATCATCACCGTGTCGTCCGAGCTGATCCGGCCGGCGGCGAGCAGCTCGTGGAAGGCGACCAGCCGCTGGTTGATGCCCTTGGTGTAGTCCAGTCGGTCGACACCGAGGATCACTCGTTTCGGCGATCCAAGCTCGGCGCGGATCTGTGCGGCCCGCTCCTGGACCGATCGCGAGCGGGCCAGCCGGTCCAGTGCGCCGGAGTCGATGGAGATCGGGAACGCCCCCACCCGCACCATGCGGCCCTGGTAGCGCACCTCGCCCCGGCCACCGGTGGCGGACTGGGCGCCGGACAGCCGCCCGGCGAGCCAGCGGAAGTTGCGCACCCCACCGGCGGTGTGGAAGCCGACCAGGTCCGCCCCGAGCAGCCCTTCCACGATCTGGGTCCGCCACGGCAGCTGCATGAACAGCTCGGTCGGGGGGAACGGGATGTGCAGGAAGAACCCGATCCGCAGGTCCGGGCGCAGCTCGCGCAGGATGGCGGGCACCAGCTGCAGCTGGTAGTCCTGAACCCACACGCAGGCACCGGGCGCGGCGATCTTGGCGGTCGCCTCGGCGAACCGTTTGTTGACCTTGGCGTAGGCGTTCCACCAGCTCCGGTCGTACACCGGGCGCTCCACGACGTCGTGGTAGAGCGGCCACAGGGTGGCGTTGGAGAACCCCTCGTAGTAGTCGGCGATCTCGGCGGCGGTCAGCCGCACCGGGTGCAGCAGCAGGCCGTCGTTCTCCAATGGCTCGACGTCGGCGTCGGCCACCCCTGACCACCCCACCCAGGCGCCGGCCCGGGAGCGGAGCATCGGCTCGAGCGCGGTCACCAGACCACCTGGGCTCTGTTTCCAGGAGCGGGTGCCGTCCTCGGCCACCACCAGGTCGACCGGCAGCCGGTTGGCCACCACGATGAACTCGGAAGCGCCGGTGAGGTCCACAGCTTCCGAGGTTACTGGGCCGGGCCGGGCGACGCCGGTAGGAGTGCCGATCACACGGTCGATTACGCCCGCGGTACTGAGACCCGACCCACTGACGCATCGTGCACGAGGAGCGGGTGATGGAGAGCGTGCTCGTCGCCCATGCTGAGGCGCGGTGTGAGCAGTAACGTTGCGCGCCTCGGTCCGAGCTCAAACGTCCGGAGGGGAGCTTGAGTGTCGTCTACGGCGCCAGCGACGGCATTCGCCGCCGGCAGTGTGGTGGTCGTGCGCGACGAGGAGTGGATCGTCTCCTCGTGCGAGCGCGCCGGCGACGGCTGGAAGATCCGCTGCGTGGGCAGCTCCGAGCTGGTGGCTTCCACCACGGCTACCTTCTACAGCGCCCTCGACGAGATCGAGTCCCTCGACCCCTCCGACGCGGTGCTGGTCCGGGACGACTCGCCGCGGTTTCGGCGCAGCCGCCTGTGGGTGGAGGCGGTGCTGCGCAAGACACCGGTTCCGCTGCACGAGCCAGGGCTCACGGTCAGCCAGCACATGCTGCTCGACCCGCTGGACTTCCAGCGGCGGGCCGTCAGCCAGGCGTTGGACCCGGTACGGCTGCGTCCCCGGCTGCTGATCGCGGACGCCGTCGGGCTCGGCAAGACGCTGGAGATCGGGATGATCCTCGTCGAGCTGGCCCGGCGTGGTCGGGCCGACCGGGTGCTGGTGGTGACGCCCCGGCACGTCCTGGAGCAGATGCAGTACGAGCTGTGGACCCGGTTCGCGTTGCCGCTGGTGCGGCTGGACTCCGAGGGCATCCAGCGGGTCCGCCAGCAGCTGCCGGCCAGCCGCAACCCATTCACCTTCTTCCCCAAGGTGATCGTTTCGATCGACACCCTCAAGTCGGCGCGCTACCGGGCGCACCTGGAGAAACACCGCTGGGACGCGGTGGTGATCGACGAGTCGCACAACCTGACCAACTCCGGCACCCACAACAACCAGCTGGCCCGGGTGCTCGCACCCAACACCGAGGCGCTGATCCTGGCCTCGGCCACCCCGCACAACGGCAACACCGAGTCGTTCGCGGAGCTGATCAACCTGCTCGATCCCACCGCGATCGTGGACCGCTCGAACTACGCGGTGAAGGACATCGAGCACCTGTTCATCCGCCGCCACCGGCACTCGCCGGACGTGGCCCGCGAGGTCGGGCACATGTGGGCCGAACGCCCCGAGCCCGAGGTGCTCCCGGTGCCGGCGAATACGGCGGAGGACGCCGTCGCGGTCGAGCTGTCCTCGACCTGGCTGCACCCCGCCGGGACAGGCGCGCCGATCAGCGGGGCCGGCCGGCAGCTGTTCCCGTGGACGCTGGCGAAGGCGTTCCTGTCCTCCCCGGCAGCGCTGGCCGAGACGATCGAGAACCGGCAGAAGACGCTGTCCGGCAAGGGCGAGCTGCACGGGTCGGAAGGGGTGGCACTGTCCCGGCTGGCCGAGCTCACCACCGCCGCGCAGAACAGCGGATCTGCCAAGCTCGACGCCCTCGTCGCGCACCTGCGCACGATCGGCGTGACGCGGGGCGGCGACACCAGGGCCGTGCTGTTCAGCGAGCGGGTGGCCACCCTCAACTGGCTGCGCCGCGAGCTGCCCGGCCGACTGCGCATCCCGGAGGACGCGTTCGCTGTGTTGCATGGCGGGCTGCCGGACGACAAGCAGCTGGCGGTGGTGGAGGAGTTCCAGCGGGCCACCACCCCGGTCCGAGTGCTGATCACCGGCGATGTCGCCAGCGAGGGTGTCAACCTGCACAAACAGTGCCACGAGTTGGTGCACGTGGACATCCCGTGGAGCCTGATCCGGATCGAGCAGCGCAACGGCCGCATCGACCGGTACGGCCAGCGCCACCCTCCCCGGATCGTGGCGCTGGCGTTGACCACCACCGACGAGCGGTTCAGCGGTGACGTCCGGGTGTTGGCCCGGCTGCTGGCCAAGGAGCACGCGGCGCACACCGCGCTCGGTGATGCGGCGTCGCTGCTGCGGCTGCACGACGTGGCGCTTGAGGAGGCCGAGATCCGGCGGGCGTTGATGACCGGCGCGGACCTGGACGACGTGGTGCCAGACCCATCGGAGCTGGACGATCTGGCGGAGCTGGACGCCTTCTTCGTCAGCCTCGGCAACGACGACGTACCGGAGCCGGCGGTGTCGAGCGATCGGGGGTTGTTCGACAGCGAGGTCGACTTCCTGCGCGAGGCGCTGCGCGAGGCGTTCCCGAACCCGGCGTCGAGGTCGCCCAGCGAGGGCGTCGGCTGGACCGAGCACCCCGGTGAAGGCATCGTCGAGCTGGTCCCCCCACGTGACCTCTTGACCCGGCTCGAAGTGCTGCCGCAGGGCTACCTCACCCAACGCAAGGTCCAGGAGAAGCTGCTGCTCGCGGTCACCCCGGAGGCCGGTGTCGAGTCACTGCGCCGGGCCACCCAAGGAGTCGCGCCCGGCGATCAGAGCACCCAGTGGCCGGCCGCGCACCACCTCTCCCCGCTGCACCCGGTGCTCGACTGGGCCGTCGACCGAGCGCTGACCAGGCTGGGCCGCAACCAGGTGCCGGTGGCCACCGCCCAGGTGGCGGCGCCCACCGCGGTCGTGCTGGGCACCCTGACCAACAAGCGCGGGCAGGTGGTGCTGCGCGCGGTGGTAGGGATGGAGTTCTTCTCCCCGAGGGTCGACCCCGTGATCCACCAGGACGTGCCTGAGCTGCTCGAACACGCCGGCTTCCGCACCGGCGGCGTCAACACCGGGGCCGCGCTGGACCTGACCGAGCACCAGGCGTTGGTCCCGGCCGCAGTGGCCCAGATGCAGGACTACCTGCGCGCGCTCAAGCAGGAGCGGGCCAGCACCTTGAGCGAGCCGCTGAAGGACGCGGCGCGCGGCATCGCAGCGTGGCGCAAGGAGTCCGAGGCGCTGGCCGCCACGCTCGCGCCGGCGCAGGCCGCCCGGGTCCGACGCCGGATCGCCGAGCACGGCACGCAGGCCCAGGGCCTCGTCGAGTCCCTCAGCGCCAGGGCCGAACCCATGGTGCGGGTGCTGCTCCTGCTGCTGCCCGAGGTCGCGCGATGACCCGGTTCGACTCGATAGTGGTCGGCAACGACCTGGTCTCCGAGCACTGGCTGGCCGAGCAGTTCCCGGCGACCGTCCGCTCGCTGCGAGCCGGGTGGAAGGAACGGGAGGATCTCGGCAAGCTGACGTCGCGGTCCGGCTTGATTGCGCTCAGTGGGGCGTTCGGTCCGGCGCTGGCGCGGATCCGAGAGCAGTCCCAGCTGGACGGGCTGTGCGCGCTGCACGCCCAGGTCCGTGAGGCGCTGCTGCTGGGCGGCGACGAGACGAACTGGACCAGCGAACGCGCCGGCGTCCAGCTCACCGTGCCGGCGGTGGCGCTCAGCGGCGGGCACCTGCTGGTGCTGCAGGCCCGCGACGCAGCCACCGTCGAGGACCTGCTGGACGCTGGGGCTGATGGCACCGGCGGCGCCGGTCACCTGCTGAGCCCCGCCGCCATCGGCCCCGCCGCCGAGACGAGCACCGCGCGGGTCATCTCGGCGGTGTTCCGGGCCGAGGAGCCGCCGTCGTTGGTGCTGGTCACCGCCGGGGCGTGGCTGCTGCTCGCCGAACGCGGCAGCTGGCCGGAGGGTCGTTGGCTCGCGGTCGACCTGGCCACCGCACTGGACCGCCGCGACACCAAGGCCGCCGGCGAGCTGGAGACGATCGCCGCGCTGGTCTCGTGGGACGCACTGATTCCCGGTGACGACGGCACCGCGCTGCTGCTGACGTTGCTCGATGAGTCGGTCAAGCACGCGGTGGGGGTGTCGAAGGACCTGCGCAACGGGGTGCGCGAGTCGATCGAGCTGCTCGCCACCGAGGTGTTGCGCCGCCGGTCCGCACGGGGCCTGCCGTCAGATCCGGACGGGCTGGCCGCAGACCTCACCCGCCAGGCGCTGCGCTACCTCTACCGCATCCTGTTCCTGCTCTACGCCGAAGCCCGTCCCGAGCTGGGCGTGCTGCCGGTCGGTGCCACCGAGTACGCGGAGGGCTACGGGCTGGACCGGCTGCGCGAGCTGGTGCTGGTGCAGCTGACCAGCACCGACTCGGAGAACCGGACGCACCTCTACCAGTCGCTCGGGGTGCTGTTCCGACTGGTCAACGAGGGCTACCCACCCGAGACCCTGGGTCCGGACGGCGTCTCGGTCCCGGTATCCGACGACGGCGGGGAGCTCCGGTTCGAGGCGCTGCGCGCGGACCTGTTCGCAACCGACGCGACCGCGCTGATCGACGAGGTGGGCCTGGGTGATCGGTGTCTGCAGCGGGTGCTGCGCCGGCTGCTGCTGTCGCGGCAGCAACGCGGCCGCGACCGTGGCTACGTCTCCTACGCCCAGCTCGGCATCAACCAGCTCGGCGCGGTGTACGAGGGCCTGATGTCCTACTCCGGCTCGATCGCCACCGACCACATGGTCGAGGTGGCGCGCGACGGGGATCCGGCGAAGGGCAGCTGGGTGGTGCCGGTCGCCAGCACCGAGGGGTTCGAGGAGCACTGGTTCGTCACCACCACCGACCCGGAGACCGGGGTGGTCTGCCGGGTCACCTACAGACCGGGCGACTTCGTGTTCCGGCTGTCCGGCCGTGACCGCCAGCGCAGCGCCTCCTACTACACGCCCGAGGTGCTGACCCGCTGCGTGGTCACCCACTCGCTGGCCGAGCTGCTGACCGATGACACCACAGCCGCCGAGATCCTGGAGCTACGAGTCTGCGAGCCGGCGCTGGGCTCCGGCGCATTCCTGGTGGAGGCGATCAACCAACTCGCGAGTGAATACCTGAAGCGCCGCGCCAGGGAGCTGGGCACCGACATCCCGCCCGAGCAGGTGCCCGCCGAAACCCAGAAGGTGAAGGCGTACCTGGCACTGCACAACTGCTACGGCGTCGACCTCAACGCCACCGCCGTCGAGCTCGCCGAGATCACCCTCTGGCTCGACGCCATGCACCCCGGCCTGCGCGCACCCTGGTTCGGCCTGCACCTGCGCCGAGGCAACTCCCTGATCGGCGCCCGCCACGAGACCTATCGCCCAGCCGAGCTGGCGAAACGCGGCTGGCTCGGTTGCGTGCCCAGCGCCCGGCCGCTCGGTTCGCCGATCGAACCCACCGAGGTGCACCACTTCCTGCTACCCGCTGCCGGCTGGGGCGCGGTCGCCGACACGAAGGAAGCCAAGGAAGGCCGCCCGACCGCCACCCTTGCGCTGAAAGCCTGGCGCCGCGCCGTTTCCGCGACCCTGAGCAAGACCGAGCTGACCCGGCTGCAAGGTCTCGCCGGCCGCGTCGAGACCCTCTGGGCACTGGCGCTGCGACGGCTGGAGGTGGCCGAAGCGGAGATCCGCCGCCCGATCGACATCTGGGGCGCTGGCTCCTTGCCGGTCGGCTCCGGCGCGGTGCGGCGCGAACAGATCGAGGTCAGCCTGACCGACGCGAGCAGCGCCTACCGCCGCTTGCGCCGAGTGATGGACGCCTGGGCCGCCCTCTGGTTCTGGCCCGTGACCACGTCGATCGAGCCGCCTACCCGCGATCAGTGGCTCGCCGCGCTCGAAGCCCTGCTCGGCACAACCAGCCGCGCCGAGGCCCGCCGCGGCCGCGGCATGTGGGGCGCCGGGGTGACCTGGGCCGAACTGGACGACGCCGAGCACAACGAGCTGGCCTTCGCCCAGATGAAACCCATCCCCGAGGTACTCGCCGCCCACCCCTGGCTGGAAGTCTGCGAACGAATCGCCGACCGCGAAGGCTTCTTCCACTGGGAACTCGACTTCGCCCCGGTATTCGCCGCCAGAGGCGGCTTCGACCTGCAACTGGGGAATCCGCCCTGGGTACGCCCCGACTGGGACGACAACCTGGTCCTCGCCGAAGACGACGCCTGGTTCGGCCTAGCCGACAAACCGCCGGTCACTGTCGTGCGGGAGCGCCGGGAGCGGGTGCTGGATGAAGGGGACGTTCGCTACTTGGACGAGCGGGCGTCGCTGGCGGCAACGAGCGCGCACCTGGGCAGCAACGTGGACCGGCCGCTGCTGCGCGGCACACAACCCGACCTCTATCGCTGCTTCATGGACCGCACTTGGCGGAGCATGGGCGCGGACGGGGTGGTCGGGCTGATCCACCCCGAGTCGCATTTCACCGAGGCACGAGCGGCGGGACTGAGGCGGGAGACCTACCAGCGGTTACGGCGGCATTGGCAGTTCGTCAACCAACACAGGTTGTTCGAGGTCGGCAACACCCGGGAGTTCGGGGTGCACATCTACGGCTCTGCTCAGGAGCCGCATTTCCTGAAGGCCTCCCATCTCTACCAGCCCGAGACTATCGAGCGATCGCTGCGCCACGACGGCAGCGGGTCGGAGCCGGGGATCAAGGACGACGACGACCGCTGGGATACCCGCCCGCATGCGGCCCGGTTGGTGCCGGTCGATACCGAGGTTCTCGCCACTTGGGCCGCGCTGATTGATGAGCCGGGCACCCCGCCGATCGAGGCGCGTATGTTGCGCCCAATCACGGCCGCGAGTCAGCAGGTGCTGGACAAACTAGCCGACGCGCCTCGGTTCGGCGCGGTGTCGTTTGAGTGGACCCGCGGTTGGGAAGAGGACTCTGACAGAAGGTCCGGCTACTTCGTTCGCCGCTCGGCCGTGCCGCAGTCTCTCCATGATGTGATCCTGCAGGGCCCGCACCTCACGGTGGCTACGCCATACGCGAAGCAGCCCAACCTGACTATGCGCAGCCATCGCGACTATTCCGATTGGGACCTGGAGGAGTTGGAGGAGCGGCAGATCCCGCGCACCAATTACCAGCGGGACAAACCGACTCCGGAATATGTCGCCGGGTACCCGAGGTGGGACGGTGTGCCGGCCAACCGATTCTGGCGGCTGGCGTGGCGTCGTATGGCCGACTCCTCTACAGTGCGAACCCTGCATGCGGCGCTCGTACCGCCTGGGCCGAAGCATATTCATGGGGTGCTCACCATGACGGTCGAAAATGAACATGACCTCGCGGTGGCCGCAGGCATGTGGGCGTCGTTGCCAGTCGACTTCTTCGTGAAGGTGTCTGGCTCGTCCGAAATGAACCAGACGATCATTCGTCGCTTCCCCCACCCCCGCTCTCACCCGCTCGTCCCCGAGCTGATCCTCCGCGCCCTCCGCCTGAACTGTCTCACCGCCGACTACGCCCCCCTCTGGGAAGAGCTGTTCGACCCCTCCTGGCAACACGACGGCTGGACCTGCGACATCCCGTCCCGCCCGCTCGGCGAGGTCACCAACACCTGGACCATGGCCACCCCACTCCGCAAAGACGCCGAACGTCGCCAGGCGCTCGTCGAGATCGACGCCCTGGCCGCGGTGATGCTCGGCATCACCGCCGAGGAGCTGTGCGCGATCTACCGCACCCAGTTCGGCGTGCTGCGCAAGTACGAGCGCGTCATGCAACACGACAAGAACGGCCGCCAGGTCCCCAAAGACATCCTCAAGGATTACGACCGCCACGGCCCCCGCGCTGAGCTCGGCCGCTACGAACTCCCCTTCACCCCCGTCGACCGCGAGTCCGAAATGACCCTCGCCCACACCACCTTCAGTAAGCGTTCAGCAGGACGTTCTTCTCGACCTCTCTGTGATCAATAGCTTGTCCACGGTCACCTGGACGGTGTTGGTAGCGGCTGAGGTGGACACGGACCGAGCCGACGATGTGCTGGCCGGCGTGCTCAGGGCATACCGGAGTCCAGGACGCTAAGTATGTCCGTAGCGATCCAGCGGTAGCGCACGCCTGGTCCCGATCCAACCTCGCGCACGACGTCCAGCTCGGCGAGTGTGCGTAGCAGGTTGCCCGCGCCAGGCTGGCTGACACCGAGACGGTCCTGTACCAGTCGCACCGTCATGATCGGATTGGCGAAGAGCAGGTCCACGACCTCAATGGCGCGACTCCGGTTCCCCTTGAGGGCGAGTCGATATTTTTCGCGTAGGTCAGCGAGCACCTCCGCACGGCTGACAGCGTCTGTCGCTTGCTCGGCGACCGCCGTCAAGAAGAACGCAAGCCAAGCATCGATTTCTCCTCGCTCCCTGACATACTGGAGTCTGTCGTAGTAGTTTTCCTTGTGCTGCTCAAAATAGCTGGAAATGTAGAGCAGGGGCGTTGGCAGGCGACCGCGATCTACGAGGTAGAGGATGATGAACAGCCGGCCAAGACGACCGTTGCCGTCCAGGAAGGGGTGAATGGTCTCGAACTGATAATGCAACAGAGCGCAACGAATGAGAAGCGGGAGGCGAGGCTCCTCATCGTGCAGATACTTCTCCCAGTCGTCCAAGGCTCGCCACATGTCGTGCGGCGTCGGTGGAACAAATCGCGCGGTATCTGGACGATTGTCTGGAGAGGATATCCAGTTCTGGCTCGTGCGAAATTCGCCAGGAGTTCGTTCCTGGCCGCGCACATTCGTCAGTAGCAGCTCGTGCATCTCCTTTATCAGTCGCAGAGAGATCGGAAAACCTTCCGTAATTCTCTTCAGCCCATGCTGTAGCGCGGTTATGTAGTTGCGCACTTCTTGGATGTCGCCGCGCGCAGGCTGTCCTGTCACGGCTGCGTCGAAGATCTCGGTTACCGAGGCCTGGGTGCCCTCGATGCGGGAACTTGCCACCGCCTCGCGGGTGATGTAGGCGTTGACCAGGAGGTGCGGATCAGGAAGGAGACGTCCGGCTCCGGCCAATCGACCCAGCGCGGCATCGGCATCAGAGAGGAGCATGATCGCCCTGGGCGTGAGGGTGAGCTCCCGGGGCACGGGCGCCGACACGAAGGCGTCGTACGCGGCGGAGCCGCCGGTCGAGACCGCGCGTCCCCAGCTCGGAGCTACAAACTTCGTTGGGTCCACGCGGTCAACCTATAACGTTTGGTCGTTCTTCTTATAGGTTGCCGAGGCATCCATAGCGTGCTTTCTTGGTCCGTCGCCGCATCGCCGACCGCTGTGACGAGGTCGCCAACCAGCCTCGCGGCCTCTCCGGCGGTGGTGCAGATGTGGCCATCCAGGGACGAGGACATCCCCTCTGCGGGCGTACAGCCGGGCATGGAGGCGTCCTTGTCGTGGGGGTCGTCACCGGACCAGCGAGATGGCCCCTACTGCTTCTGCGAGGCCGTCGACCTCGTCGACGTCGTCTGTGCGTACTCGCCAGCGTCCATCTTGCCAGGAACTCCGACCCCGACACGCCCAGCTCTCGCCGGCAGATCCATCGAACACCTCATGTTCGTCTTGGTCGCTCATCTCCGTGACCTGCACGTCGTAAGCCGCCTGCCCGGCCAGCGGCACCTCCTGTCGTACCGCTTCCCGAACCGGATCGGCAACGCTTCGCGCTCGATTTCGTTCGGGCGGTCCAGGCCTCCGCCGAGTTGGGAAAGTGGTCGGTCCTGGTTCAGGTCCTCGTCGAGTGGAAGGCCACCGCGTCGATCTATGCGGATCCGGCTCTCGCGGAGAGCTCTCCCGCCCCCTCGACAGCGACTTCGGGCCCGTTCCGGCGCCCGAGGGAGCCTGACCTGTGCCGTCGAAACGGGGCGATCCGGACATCCGAAGATCACCGAGTAGGCGTTGATGCCGGCTTCCTCCGGCAACACCATCGGGTAACGACTTCAGCACGCGGGTGAGAGAACTGACTACGCTGAGTTGCTCCCGGGGAAAGGTGTTGGATGCTGCCGTCGCTGGTCGCCGAGGACCTGCGGGCATCCCTGACGAGCTTCCTGGGCACCACGTTCGCGCTCGGTGACGACGACGTGCGGGCCGAGCTGGAGCGGTTCGTCTCCGACCCGGACGGCGGGGTGTTCCGGGGTCCGTATGTACGGCTTCGGCTGCCGTTCCGCCCGGCTGACGAGGGCTGGCGTGCGGAGCTGGACTGGGCGCCGCGCGGGTTCCAGCCACACCGCCACCAGGCGCAGGCGTGGGTACGGCTGGCCTCCCGCGACCGCGTTCCCCGGCCGACGATCGTCACCACCGGTACCGGCTCCGGCAAGACCGAGAGCTTCCTGATCCCGCTGCTCGACCACTGCCGACGCCAGCGCCGCGCCGGCCAGCCGGGGATCAAGGCCATAGTGCTCTACCCGATGAACGCGCTGGCCAACGACCAGGCCCGGCGGATCGCCAAGCTCGTCCATCAGCACCGCGACGAACTCGGGCCGGTGACCGCGGGCCTCTATACCGGCGACTCGGTCGGCGGCATCCAGATGACCGAGGCAGCAGTGATCGGCGACCGGTACGCGATGCGGCGCAGCCCGCCGGACATCCTGCTCACCAACTACAAGATGCTCGACATGTTGCTGCTGCGCAGCGAGGACACCCCGCTGTTCGCCGGCGCCGGCGAGTCGCTGCGTTATCTGGTGCTCGACGAGTTCCACACCTACGACGGCGCCCAGGGCACCGACGTCGCGATGCTGCTGCGCCGGCTCGGCATGGCGCTCGGGGTGAGCACCGCCGAGCGGCCGCTCGGGGCGATCACCCCGGTGGCGACCTCGGCGACCCTCGGCGGCGGCGACCATGGCGGGCCCGCGCTGCGGGACTTCGCTCGGACGGTGTTCGGCGCGGAGTTCGACGAGAGCTCGCTGGTCGGCGAGGACCGGTTGACGATCGAGGAGTGGGCCAGCGCCCCCAAGGGGCGGGTTCCGCTGCTCGACGAGATCACCGCCGGCCTGCGCGGATGCAACTCGCACGCGGAGCGGCTCATCGTGGGGATGCGGCTGTTCTTCGA
>JALYVZ010000301.1 GCA_030852965.1 Actinomycetota bacterium
CCGCTGGCTCCAGGCCTGCTTGGTGGCGCGGACCAGGCGGTCCTTGAGCTCCCGGGTGTGGCGGCGGCTGACCGGCAGCTCGGCGGTCTCCGCGCCAGAGCCGATCCGCACCACATACCCCGACCCGGACAACCGCAGCTCGGTGACCAGCGACAACGACACCAGGTAGGACCGGTGGATGCGCACGAACCCGGCCTCACGCCAGCGGTCCTCCAGCACCGACAGCGGGATCCGCACCAGGTGGCTCTTGTTGTCGTTGGTGTGCAGTCGGGCGTAGTCGCCCTGGGCCTCGACGTAGCGGACCGCGGACCGCGGCACCAGCTTGGTGGTGCCGGCCAACTCGACCGGGATCACCTCGTCGTCGCCGGGGCCGTCGGAGCCGGCCGAGCCATCGCCGCCACCGGCCACCGGGCGGGCGGACAGGATGCGGTCCAACGCGCTGCGCAGCCGCTCGGCGCGCATTGGCTTGAGCAGGTAGTCGACCGCGCCGACCTCGTAGGCGTCCACCGCGCGGTCGTCGTGCGCGGTCACGAACACCACCGCCGGCTGCACCGCCATGGTGGAGAACACCCGGGCCAGCTCCAGCCCGTCGAGCCCGGGCATCCGGATGTCCACGAACACCACGTCGATGTCGGTGCTGCGGGCGACCGGGAGGCCGGTGAGCGGGTGGATCGGGCCTGTTGCATACCCGTCCAGGCCATCCCTGGGTCGCTCGCGGGTGCTGAGCATCCGCAGCGCGTTCTCCGCGTTCGACGCGATGAGTACCGTTCCGACCCGCTGATCCTGGCCCAGCAGGTACTCCAGCTCCTCGAGCGCGGGCTTCTCATCGTCCACCGCCAGCACGACGAGCCCGCCTGAGCCATCTCCGTTTTTCACGATCTCCTCATCCTGCGCGCATCGCGAGTCGCGTCGACCGAATCGTCGGGTCGACAGTCCTGCCCATCAGGGTAATTCGAACCGACCCATCGTGGCGGTGATTCGCTCGGAGTGCCAGGTGAGAATTAAGTTTCCTGTTGCGCCAAACGGGGTGTCAACCGCGTTACAGGCCGAATCGGGCCCACGCCGCCCGAGCCTCGGCCAGCGACAGCAGCTCCTCGAACGCCCCCGCGCCCAGCGCCGCTCCCCCGACGACACCGCCACCGGAGGACATGCCGGCCAGCCCGAGCTTGGCCAGCAACGGCTTGCGACCCTCCACGGCGACCGGTTCGGCGTCCGGGAACCGGTCGGCGAGGATCTCCCGCAGCGTGCCCAGCCCGTCCACCAGGCCGTGGCTCAGCGCGGCGGCACCGGTCCAGACCTCGCCGGTGAACAGCTCGTCCGCGCCGCCGACCAGCTTGGCGCCGCGTCGGGTGCGAACCCAGTCCTGGAACTGCTGGTGCAGCTCGGTCTGCAGCCCGGTGAGCCACTCGACGTCGTCGGGCTTCTCTGGCAGGAACGGGTCGAGCCGGGACTTGCAGGCGCCGGCGGTGTGCAGTCGCCGCTCCACCCCGATCCGCTCCAGCAGCCCAACCATCCCGAAGCCACCGCTGATCACGCCGATCGAGCCGACCATCGAGGTGGGGTGGGCGTAGATCTCGTCGGCCGCGCAGGCCAGCCAGTACCCACCGGAGGCCGCCACGTCCTCGCAGAAGGCCAGCACCGGCACCTCGTGCTCCTCGGCCAGGCCGCGGATCAGGTCCGCGATCAGGGCGGACTGGGTCGCCGCGCCACCCGGGGAGTTGATCTGGAGCGCGACGGCGGCCAGCCGGTCGGTGTCGAACGCCCGCCTGAGCACCGGCTCGACCACGCTCAGGTTCAGCACCGACCGGGCCATCGGGCTCATCGCCGGGGTGATCACGCCGTGCAGCCGGACCACGCCGATCACCGAGCGGTCGATGCGTTCGGCGAGCTTGCTGGGAAGCCGTTCGGTCACCGAATGCGGAATCCGCCCCAACACTCTCTGCACACCAGCCATACGTGCACGCTACGCGAGCCTCAGCTCGCAGCGGCCGGGGCGGCGCACGGCCGGGGCGGGGCTATGCGCGGATGCCGGCTCGGAACTTTGGCACTCGGAGGGTGATCTTGGTACCGGCTCCGGGGGCAGTGTCCACCACCAGGCCGAAGTCGTCGCCGAACGTGGAGCGCATCCGGTCGTCGACGTTGCCCATGCCGACGTGCGCGCCGGACAGGTGGGCGTCGGCGACGTCCTCCCGCAGCCGGCGCGGGTCCATGCCCAGGCCGTCGTCCTCCACGCTGATCACACACTCGGAACCCTCGTTCGCGGCGGTGAGGATGATCGTGCCACCGCCTGGCTTGTCGGCCAGTCCGTGCCGGATCGCGTTCTCCACCAGCGGCTGCAGGGACAGGAACGGCAGCACCACCTGCAGCACCTCCGGCGCGATCCGCAGAACCATTTTCACCCGGTCGTCGTAGCGGGCCATCTCCAACGCCACGTAGCGCTCGATGTTGGCCAGCTCGTCCTTGAGCGTGGTGAACTCCCCGCCGCCCCGGAAGGAGTAGCGGGTGAAGTCGGCGAACTCGTGCAGCAGATCCCGGGCCCGGTCGGGGTCGGTGCGGATGAACGAGCCGATGGTGTTGAGTGCGTTGTAGATGAAGTGCGGGGAGATCTGCGCCCGCAGCGCCCGCACCTCGGCCAGCGCCAGCCGGGACCGGGACTCGTCCAGCTCGGCCAGCTCCAGCTGGCTGGACACGTACCGGGCGACCTGGCCGGTGGCCCGCAGCAGCACCGGGCCCGGGGTGGACTCGGTGATCGCGCCCAGGGTGCCCACCATCCGGCCCTCGATCTCCAGCGGCGACACCACCAACCCCCGCGCCGGGCAGTCGTCCCGCCCGCATTCGATCTGGGTGTGCGAGGCCACCTGGAGCCGGCCGGTGTCCAGCGCGGCGCGGGCCAGCTCGCTGACCTCCTCGGCGTGGTGGTCGCTCTCCCCGTCCCAGGACAGCACCTTGGCGTCGGCGTCGGTCATGGTCAGCCCGCAGGTCTCCAGCAGCGTGCGCAGGTAGGGCAGCGCGAACGCGGCGGACTGCTGGGACAGGCCCTCGCGCAGCGCCGGCGCGGCCAACGACACGGTGTGCAGGGTGGAGAAGGTGGCCCGCTCCAGCGGCGAGGCGGACTCCCGGCGCTTGGACCGCCACAGCAGCACCAGCGCCACGACCAGGCCGGCCACCACGGTGGTCAGCAGGAACAGCAGCGCGGACTTGGAACCGAGGAAGTCAGCCACTCCGTCACCGCACCAGCCGGGAGAGCCGCCGGTCGGCAAGCAGTTTGCCACCGGTCTGGCAGGTCGGACAGTACTGGAACGACCGGTCGGCGAACGACACCTCCCGCACGGTGTCCCCGCAGACCGGGCAGGGCAGCCCGGTGCGGGCGTGCACCCGCATGCCGGAACGCTTCTCGCCCTTCAACTTCGCCGCAACCTGGCCAGCAGACCGGGCCACCGCGTCGGAGAGCACCGCGTGCAGCGCTTCGTGCAGGGCGTCCAGCCTGGCGTCGTCCAGCCGGCCGGCCACCGCGTACGGCGAGAGCTTCGCGACGTGCAGGATCTCGTCGCTGTAGGCGTTGCCGATGCCGGCCAGCACGGACTGGTCGGTGATCAGGTTCTTGATCCGTTCGGTTCTGTTGTGGAGCAGCGCCGCGAGCTCCTCGCGGGTCAGGCTGAGCGCGTCCGGGCCGAGCCGGGCGATGCCGGGGACCTCGGCCGGGTCGGTGACGACGTAGACCGCCAACCGTTTCTGGGTGCCGGCCTCGGTGAGGTCGAAACCGGGTCCCCCGACCGCGTCGAGGTGCACCCGCAGCGCGATCGGGCCCTTGCCGGTGGGTTTGGGCGGGGTGGCCGAGCACATGTCGTGCCAGCGCAGCCAGCCGGCCCGGGACAGGTGGGTGACCAGGTGCAGCCCGCCGCGGTGCTGGTCGCTGCAGTCCAGGTCGAGGAACTTGCCGTGCCGCCGCGCGCCGGTCACCGTCCGACCGTGCAGCTCGGACACCGGCGGCTGGTAGGTCTTCAGCGCGCTCATGCTGGCCTGGTCGACCCGCGCGACCTGATGGCCCACCGCCTGCGCGCGCAGGCGGTGGGCCAACGCCTCGACCTCGGGTAGCTCGGGCATGCGCGGTTCGCTGCTAGTTCTTCTTCATCAGGCCGTCGGCCTTCGAGATGCGACCGCGCTTCTTGATCGTGTTGATCAGCAGGGCGCACTCATCTCGAGCCTTGGCGGCGCCTCGCACGGTGCCGACCCAGTGCTCCCGGTCCTTATCTTCCTTGCGATCCGGGTCGTAGGTGCCCGGAGTCTCGGCGACCACCCGCCACGGCAGCCGCAGCACCCACCGCACCGGGAAGAACAACGCGCCGATCACGAACACCCACCTGATGTAGCCCGGGACCTGGATGGCGCTGGTCCACCAGCTCAGCAGGGCCACCACGAACAGCACCAGCATCGCCAGGATGACGGTCATCCCGACCCGGCCGCCCTCGACGTCGTGCTCGAACTCGACCTCCTCCCCGGTCGGCGGCATCCGCAGCATCATCTGCCGGCGCACCGTCCAGATGCGACCGTCCATCCCGGTGACAACCTTCACCGCCATCGCTCTGCTCCGCCGTTCTCGCCCAGCCGCGCCGTCACCTCCCACTGTCCCACATCCGACGCCCGGGGCCGGACAACCGAGCGGACTCCGTGTTCACGCCCGCCGCATCGGGCTCAACTACTGAGTGCGATCACCATCCAGCACCCATTTGGGCGATCTTGCCCTGAACGGCTGGTGTCGTATCGCTGCTGGGTCGACGGCGAGTTACGTTCGCCGCTCAGCCCGGGACGGGAGTCATCGCATGCAACGAACGTGGGTACTGGCGCCCGTCGCTGTGGTCACGGTGCTGGCGGCCCAGCTCGGGTCACCCGTGCCCGGCCCGACCCGAGTGGCCGCGCCCCGGTCCACCGCGATGGCGGCGACGGTGGCCGCACTTGCCGAGGCGAGCGAGGCGGCCGGCTGGCAG
>JALYVZ010000302.1 GCA_030852965.1 Actinomycetota bacterium
CGTGCGCACCGACCCGGCCAGCGTGGCGGCCGCCGGGTCGCCGGGCAGCAGCTCGGTCGCGTCCGCGCGCAGGGCAGCAAGGCAGCTGGGTTCCAGCCCGACGACCGGCACGCCGGCGTCCAGCCACGGCTTGAGCCGCCGCAGCGAACGCCGCAACACCCGCCGGGCCGCGCCGAGCTGGCCGGTCGAGTACCAGGTCAGCCCGCAGCACACCGGGCGCTCCGGCACCTCCACCCGGTACCCCAGCGCCGCCAGCACCGCCACCGCCGCATGCCCGACACCCGGATCAAAGTGATCGGTAAACGTATCCGCCCACAACAGCACCCGCCGCCCGAACGGCAAATGAGCGGGCTCATTGCCCCGGACAGCACCCCCGAACGGCGGATGAGCGGGCTCATTGCCCCGGCGGCGGAGCTCGCGGCGGAGGGTGCGGGGGGCTAGTGGGGGGATGGTGCGCTCGGGGGCTATTCCGGCGAGGTGCTTGGCCAGTGCGGCCAGGAACGGGAGCCGGGTGGCCGCGTTCACCGCGGCGGGTGCCAGCGCGGCCAGCCGCAGCCAGCGTGGCAGCGCACCCATCGCGTAGTGTGCCCTCGGCCGGGGGCGTCGCCGGTAGCGCTGGGCGAGGTACTCCGTCTTGTGGGCGGCCATGTCCACCCCGACCGGGCAGTCCCGCTTGCAGCCCTTGCAGGACAGGCACAGGTCCAGCGCCTCGGCCACCTCGGGCGAACGCCAACCACCCCCGATCACCGAGCCCGCCGCCATCTCGAACAGCAGCCGGGCCCGACCCCGGGTGGAGTGTTGCTCCTCGCCGGTCACCTGGTAGCTCGGGCACATCACCCCGCCGCTGTCGGTGACGCAACGGGCCACCCCCAGACACCGCCGAGTGGCGCGGGTGAAGCTGCCGTTGTCCTGGGAGAACGCCAGTTGCGGCCGGTCGCGCATGGTGGGCAGACCGACGAACACGCGGAGGTCGTCATCCAGTCGGGCGGGCTCGACCACCCGGTGCGGGTTCATCCGCATCGCCGGGTCCCAGGCTGCCTTGAACGCCCCGAACGCCTCGATCAGCCGGGGCGGGTACATCCGGGGCAGCAGCTCGGCGCGGGCCTGCCCGTCGCCGTGCTCCCCGGACAGCGAGCCGCCATGCGACACCACCAGGTCGGCCCCCTCCTCTATGAACCGCCGGAAGTCGGCGATCCCGGCGGCGCAGGAGAAGTCGAAGTCGATCCGCACGTGCAGACAGCCATCCCCGAAGTGGCCGTAGTAAGCCCCGCGCCGCCGGTGCGCCCGCAGCAGCGCATCGAACTCGCGCAGGTAGCCCGCGAGCCGCTCGGGCGGCACGGCGGCGTCCTCCCAACCGGGCCAGGCCTCGGAACCTCCCGGCCCCCGGGTCACGATGCCCGAGCCGTCCTCCCGGATCCGCCACAGTGCCCGCATCCGCGCCGGGTCGGACACGACCACATGGCTGGCGCCAGCGCAACGTTCCAGGTCCTTCGCCACGGCCCGGGCGGCGGCCTCGGCCTCAGCGCGAGTGGCACCACCGGTCTCCACGTACAGCCAACCGCCGCCTGGCGGCAGCAGCGCGCTCGTCCGCTCACCGGGGCGTGCCGCCCGCAGCGCGGCGATCACGCCGGCGTCCATGCCCTCAATGGTCAGTGGGGTGTGCGCCCGCACCGCCGGCACGTGCTCGGCGGCGAGATAGACATCCGGGAACCCCAGCACCGCGAGCGCCCTGCCCGGCGGCGCCCGCACCAGGTCTACGGTCGCGCCCAGCACCGTGACGCAGGTGCCCTCGGTGCCCACCAGCGCCTTGGCCAGGTCGAACCCGTTCTCCGGAAGCAACTGGTCGAGGTTGTAGCCAGACACCCGACGGGTCAGATCGGGAAACCCGGCGCGCACGCCGTCGGCCACCCGGTCGGCCAGCGAGTGCAGCGCGTCGACCGCCTTGCTCTGCATACCCGGACGCAACAGCCCGCCGACGCCGACCACTCCCCCTCGACCGACGGTGAGCCGTTCGCCGGCATAGGTGAGCACGTCCAGCTCACGGACGTTGTCGACCGTCTTGCCCCAGGCCACCGAGTGGGGGCCGCAGGCGTTGTTGCCGATCATGCCGCCGAGCGTGCAGCGGTTGTGCGTGGACGGGTCGGGCCCGAACGTCAGCCTGTGCGGCGCGGCGGCATCGCGCAGGGCGTCGCACACCACGCCAGGCTGCACCTGCGCGGTGCGGGCGTCCGGGTCGAGTCCGGTTATCCGGTTCAGGCGGGTGAGGTCGAGCAGCACGGCGACGTTCACCGCGTTGCCGGCGATGCTGGTGCCGGCGCCACGAGGAAGCACCGGGACGTCGTATCGCCGGCACACCGCCACCGCCGCCTCGACGTCGGCCACCTCGCGCGGCCGGACCACCCCGATCGGCAGGTGGCGGTAGTTGGACGCGTCGCTCGCGTACATCGCTCGGGTGCCGGCGTCGAACCGCACCTCTCCGGCGACCGCCCTGGCCAGGTCGGCGGCGAGCCCATCGACCCGGTCCACAGCCATCCAACGACCCTGTCAAGCCACCTGAGCGCGGTCAACTGGGCGCCGCCGTGGTCCGAATGGAGCAGTAAACGGCCGCGAAGCCGGTAAAGACACGCGCTCGATCGGGTGAAGCCTGGGACAAACGGCTGGTGACGCACCGCATCGCCGTCGGTCGCCCCGGAAGTGGGCACGGCGCACCACCTGTCAATGCCATCCCCTGTGGGCAGGGCAAACGGGAGCCGCTCCGCTGCAAGTTACGGCCGGAACATGAAACCACGTGGCTTAACGCGCACCATTGGCAACAGACGTGGCACCGCATTGGCGCTGAACACCCCCAAATGCCCAGTACCGCACCCCTCAACCAGTCGTTGACCCTGACGAGTGCCGGGCCCGTTGGGGAGAGGGAAACGGCCGACGACAGCGATAGGGGTATCGCGGTGGATCTCAGACCAGACATCACAGAGGCGGCGGCGAGGCTCACTTCCGGCTTCGACGTCAGCCGGGAGCTCCGCCAGCTCGGAGCGCACCTGCGCGAGGGCGAGACGGTGCATCGACTCGCCGCCGGCGTGTACGGCACTGGCGGCGGCCTGCTGGCGGTCACCAGCCGTCGGGTGCTGCTGCTGCGTGACGGTCGCAGCGGACAAGCCAGCGAGGGCTTCCCACTCGAGCGGCTGACGTCGGTCCGGTGGGTTGCCGGTCCGGCACGCGGCGCGATCGTCGTCCACGACGCCCACAGCACCGCCGAGCTGACCCAGGTCGAGCCCGACGAAGGCGCTGACGTCGTGAGGTTCATTCGCTCGCTGTTGCCGGACGACGCGCACGACGATCAGGCTGTGGACGCCGACGAGGAAGGGCTGGTCACCCACGGCAGCCTGGCCCTCGCCGCGTCCAGCGCGGCGACCGGGGCGGTCAGGTCGGTGAACGGGGCGGCCAGCTCGGCCTCCCGAAGTGGCCGGTTTGCCGTCCAGATGAAGCTGCGGACCCCCCGAGATGAGCAGCCCGTGGGCGCCCCCGGCGTTACCCCCGGGCGGGCGCCCGAGCAGACCGGGCGGGTGCCCGAGCAGAAGAGAGCGGCTGGGCGCTCCGGGCGTTCCCACGCCGTCTCAGACCAGGCTGTCGTCCCGGAGCAGGCCCACGGCCATCGCAATGGTGCCGCGACCGGCCGGCGCAGAGCGGACGCCGCCGCGCCCGCGGGTCTACCCGTCCCGGAGCGGACCGGCGGCACAGTCGTCGGCGAGGTACCGGTCACCCGGTTGGCCGAGGAGACCGGCGGTAGGCGAGCCACGTCCCAGGTCGGCCAAGACCCCGCCGGCACCGGTCCAGGTCGGACTCGACCGGACCCGATCGACGACACCGGCGAGCTGACGTCGAGCAGGCCAGCCAGCCATGGCGGCGAGACGCTGACGGATGACCCGATGCCCGGCCGCCGGGGCGCAGACCCAGGGGCGAAGCAGTCACGCAAGAAATGGATCCTGATCGGCAGCGGGGCGGCGGCGGTCGTCGCGCTGGCCGTCGTCGGAAGCGTCATCGTGGTCTCCCGCCACTCGGGCCCGCCCTCGACGGTCAACCCGGCGCCGGCAGCCGCCGGCTCGTCGGCCGGGTCGACCGGTCCGGTGGTCCGGGTTACCAAGGTCATCAACGGCGACACGATCGAGGTGGAAGGACCGGTCAGCGGGCTGGTCGAGATCATCGGGATCTCCGCGCCCCGGGCCGACAAGGAGCAGTGCGGCGCGGCAGACACGACCGGATTCGCTACCCGGACGCTCAGCGGGAGCAAGGTCACACTAGTCACGGACCCGTCCCAGCCGCCAACTGACCGCTCTGGGCGCCGGCTGGCCTCGCTGCGCACCGAGAGCGGCTTCGACTACGCCGTGCTCGCCGCCCAGGCTGGGATGGTCCGCTACTACGACAGCGCTCCTCCGGTGGCGCAGGCGAAGGAGATCAAGGCCGGCCAGGCCGAGGCCGAGAAGGCGGGCCGGGGCCTGTGGGGACCGCCGTGCAACGGAAAGCTCAGCACCACGTCGAGCACCGGCGCTGCCGGCTCCGCGAAGAACGTCGGCAGCGGCCAGTCCGGCAGCGGCAACGGCCAGTCCGGCAGCGGCCAGTCCGGCAACGGCCAGTCCGGCAGCGGCAACGGCCAGTCCGGCAGCGGCATCAGCCGGACCAGCGGAACCTCGACGTCGAGCGAAACTGACTCGCTGTCGGGCTCAGACACCGGCGGCTGAGCCGCGCTCGCCGCGCTGTGGGACCAGCGCGGCGAGCGCGAGCAGCGCGGTGTGGAACGTCGCGAACTGCTCAGTCCAGCCGTAGCTGCAGCTCCGGGTAGCCGCGCTCGTCAAACCCGATCGAACGGTAGAGCGGCTCGCCGAACCGACTGGTGTGCAGCCGCACGCATCGCACCTCCAGGTCGGCGAACCGCCCGAGCAGTGCGTCCAGCACTGCTCGGGC
>JALYVZ010000303.1 GCA_030852965.1 Actinomycetota bacterium
GGCGGGGGCTGGGCCGCGCGGGTGCGCGGCATGCCCAGCGACACCGCCCGGTGCCGGCGGATCACCGCGACCGCGTCCTCGACGCGGGCGCGCTCGGCCTCGTCGAGCTCGGTGATGTCACCCTTGATCCGGTTGATCAACCGCCGGATCCGGGTGATCTCCTGCTCGGTCGGGGTGGCATCGGCGCGAGCCCATTCGTCGAGGCCGTCGATGGTGGCGGCGAGGCGTTCCCGGGTGCGTAGCAGGTCATCAAGGTAGCCGGTGAGGTCGGGCAGGAACGAGACATCGGTGCGGAAGTGGTCGCAGCCCGCGCAGCGGAACCGGACCGGGCAGGCGCCGCCACCTGCTGCCACGTTGGAGGGTTCGGTGCAGGTGCCGTAGGGGACGGCGACCTGTCCGACCGCGTAGCGGGCGTGCTCGGACTCCAGCAGCGCGTGGGCGTCGCGCCAGATCCGGTTACCGTGCCGGTCGAAGCTCAGCGCGGTGACCTTGTCGACGGCGTCGCGGCGGCGATCCTGCCCAACGCGGTAGTACTGCCGGGTGACGTTGAGATTTCGGTGATCGAGTAGCTCGGCCAGGACGTCGATGGGCACGCCGGCGTCGGCGTGGCGTTGGGCGTAGGTGTGGCGGTAGGCGTAGGGAACGGTTCTGGCCGTGTCGAACTCGACGCCGTCGCGGGTGCGCAGTGCGCCGAGCCCGCTGATCCAACCGCGGTGGCGGTCTTCGAGCATGGAGATGGTGATGGGCCTGCGCCCGTCGGGGTTGCGTCGCGGGGCGGGCAGCAGCTTCAGCTGGTCGGGCGGGGTGTCGGGGAACTGTGCCCGGACCCGCTGCTGCTGGCCGGTGATCACGGTGGCGGTGGGCTCGCTGATCGGCAGGCGCCGGCCCAGGCGGTGGGCTTTGGCGTTGTCGTAGACGAGCACGGCGGCGCCGTCCTTGTCACGGCCGACGCAGTCCAGTGCCAGATCGAGGATGTCTTCGGGCCGGCGCCCGGTGTCGATGGTGATCTGGATGGCGACCTTGACCTCGGCGGGTGCGAGGGTGTCGAGGTTGGCGCAAAGCACGGCCATGACCTCCGGTGGCAGGTCACGATCCGGTTCGCCGCGTACGGGCTCGGCGGGGATGTCGCCGATCCCGATGGCGAACACGTCGGGCAGCCCGGCGGCCGCCTGCCCGGGGCGGGTCAGGCCCAGCGCACGGATCCCGACGAGAGCAGCGCGGGCGCCACGGCAGATCACGTTGCGGCGGTAGCGGCTGATCTTTCCAGCCGACTCCAGATAGGCGAGTCGGTTGAGGAAATTCTCGATGTCGGGCCGGGTCAGGACGGCCGGCAGGTCCGCGTGGTCAGGTCGGGAACGCAGACTGTTGGACAGCCGCGCCAGCGCGTTGATCTTTTGCTGGACGTTGGACGCTCCGGCGCCGCGGTGGCGGGGCAGCTCCTCGGCCGCCCACCGCTTGGCGGCATGGCGCAGCCACGCCTGGGTGATGGCGGTGAACGAGAGCCGGCCGGGATGGCCGAACACCGCCAGGTCCCAGATGTCCTTGACCTGCTCGCTGCCGGGATCGGCCAGGGCCCGACGGACATCGCGGACCAGCGCCCGCAGCAGCGACCTGGCCGGCTTGCCGGGAACCCGGCCGTCCTCGCATTCCCCGATCGAGGCGACCTGTTCGCGGCGCAGGGTGTCACCAACCGCCCGCAGACCCACATCGGTGAGCTTGGCTCCGCCGCGGACGCGCTGCTGGAGCCCGAACAGCACCTCAACCACCACCAGCGGTGCCAGCCCGCGCAGGCTGACCTGCCCGCCCTCGGAGACCGCCGGCTGGGTCAGCTCCCAGTGCCGTTGATCCGTTCCGGGAACGGTAGTGATCGTGTTGCGCCACCGGACGTAGTGGGTGGGGCAGTAGCCGTGTTCGCTCTCGGCCCGTCGGGCGCAGGACGCCACCGTGCAGGGCCCCAGCGCGGGCAACGGCCGCACCGTGGGGTCGGCAAGGAACCGCTCCAACGACATCCCCGACCTGCGGCGGAACCGGCGAGAGTGCGTCTGGCACAACCCGCTCCGCTGCCGCGGCCGGCCCCCAGCGGACATGCGCAGGCACCCGGGCACCGCGCATCCGGGCGGGCGGTCCGCCAACGGCGGCAACTCGGGGGCGGAGATGACCTGCTCGATGGTCATCCCCGCCCGCGTGAGTCGGCCAAAGCACCGCCAGCACAGCCCGCCGATCTTGGTGCCGTGCACGCTGGCCATGCAGCCATCGACCCGGCACAGCCTCCGGCCCAGCAACGGATGCTGGGCGGGCAGCGACAGCACCCGAATCGTCGGGTCCCATCCGGCTTCGACCAGGAACGCCGGCTCCAGCATCGCGGCCAGGTGGACGGCCGCGCCCACGAGCACCGTCCCCTCCAGCACCCGAGGAAACTCGCACACGTCCTCGTCGACCGCGACCGCGAGCACCACCGCGGCGGCGGTCACCGGGGGGCTCCGGCCTGCTCGCGGGGGCTGGGCACCATCTCGACCGCGGCCCGTAACCGGCCCGGGTCCGGATGCACATAGACCTGCGATGAGCAGACCGAAGCGTGTCCGAGCAGCTGCGCGACCACATCGATACCGCACCCGGCATCGGCGATGTTGCTGGCGCAGGCGTGGCGGAGTTGATGCGGGCGGACCGGCCGGTCCAGCCCGGCCCGCCGCGATGCCGCCCCGAGCAGCTCCCCGACCGCGTCCGGGCGCATCGGCGCACCGATCGGCGCCCGGAACAGGTTCACGAACACGAAATCGCTGGTAGCGGCCTGCGCAACCCGCATCCGTTCGAACTCGAAGGTGTCAAACACCCCCACAGTGAGGAAATCCAGCGGCACCACCCGCTGCCGGCGGGACTTCGCCCACGCCCCGTTCGGGTTGTCCTCCCGACGGATGACGTGCAGATGCGCCCGAGCGACCCCGCAGCCCAGGCCGCGCGAGTCGATGAGCAGGTGCACATCACCGCGGCGCAGCCCGCACAGCTCCCCGCGGCGCAGCCCGGCCCGGGCCATCAGCAACACGATCAGCCGATCCCGCGCCGAACGGCACGCCCGCAGCAACGCGACGATGTCGCCGTCACTCGCGCGCGCCACCGCCACCTCGGGCTCGTGGCGCCGATGCCGCGCCCGCAGCCGCCACGACATCGAACCGTCCCCGTCGCGGGCCTGCTCGGGCAGATCACGGTCATCAGCCACCTCATACAGCAACCCGACCAGACGTGCCGGGGCCGCCCCCGCGGCGACCGCGTGCACCACCATGCCCCGCACCGCGCTCAGCACCCCGTTGATCCGCGCCGGTGAACGAGACGGCCGGCTGCCCGGTCCGGTCAACACCACCACCGAACCAGCACCGCTCGCCTCGGCACCCGAGGTGTCCGCCCCGGCATGGGCCAGCCACGTCATGAACAGGCCCAGCTGTTCGACACCGGCCTCCCACGACCGGCCCGACCGCGCGCACCACCGAAGGAACAACGCGATCGAGTGCGCATACGCCTTCGTCGTGGACTCCGCGCCGTCGCGGCCGAACCGCTGGTGCCGCAGGAAACCATCGGCCACGGCCACCACCTGCAAATCCTCATCCAAAACCGTCCAGTACCGCTGACCGGACGGCAACCTCACCGGGAATGCCCGCATGCTCTACTCGCTCTCATGGTCGACAATCGGAAACGACTACCAGCCACGAGCACCACACCCACGGAGAACCACCGCACCACCACCAAGATCACCCGGTTCGGGCGACGTCATGCCACGGGCCAGGGACCCGTGGAGAAGACCCCGGTGGTTCGCAGGACCTCGACCGTGGCCCAGGCCCAGAACGCGAGGTCCTCCTCCATCGCCAGATCGCGGCGCCTGCCGGTGGCGGGGTCGTCGACCCAGACCCTGGCGGTGGGGGTCTTGGTAACGGCACGGGTGAGGGTCTGCCCGGCGAGGGTGAAGCAGTCTCCGGGACTGGTTCGGCGGGCGGTCAGCAGGAGCGCCTCGGTGGTCTTGCGCCGCGCATCGACGGCGCGCACCAGGACCGGGAGCACGGGCAGCCTCTGGCGGGTGCGCGCATCCATGCGCGACTTGCGGCGCCTGGCGGCCTTGCGCTGGTTGATCTCCTCCTCGCCGATGGGGCAGGGAGCGACCCACTGTCCCCACCGGGCGGGGTCCTCGAGCGCCCACTGGGCCAGGTCCAGGTAGAACGCCCGAACCGGTGTCAGGCACTGGCGGTAGCCGATCCGGTCCACGGTGTGGGCCGTCTTCTCGCCGGTGGCGGTGGTGACGGGCTTCTGCCGGGTGCGCAGTCGCAGCTTCCACGCGGTGGCGACCTCGGGTGCCAGGTCGAGGCTGTTGATGCCGGGATGGTGGCGTTCCAGGTCCTTCCAGAACACGTTTCCCAGGTCCGCGGCGAGGCTGCGCACGCTGCTGTAGTCCAACCTCGGTTGGCGTTCGGACAGATAGGCCACCAACAGATCGCGAATCGGTCCGCAGGCCAGGGCGAACCGGTCGATGAGCTCGGCGGGAGTGCGCTGACCGGCGCTGCGCAGCTCCTCCAGCCGCGCCGGCGCATCCGGGCCCAGGATCCCCGACTGGTGCAGCGCCCGATAGAACGCGATGCCATGAGCCATCGGCTTGCGGTGGGCCGCGGACTCAGCGTCGAGCAACTCCAGGACATCCCCGACAGTGATGTTGGCGATCATGCCGCCGTGGGCGCCGAGGACGACCGCGGCACGGTGCAGCGTGTGCCGTCCCGCCGCGGCGGGGAGGTGCTCGTCCCGATCGCTCACCTGCCGCAACCGGGCGAGTCCCGTGGCGTCACGAGTGTCGGCCATGCCGCGGACCAGCGCCCCGCCGCGGGGCACCGCGCGGACGAACCATGAGGTGCTGGGCCGCAGGACATCGGCGCAGATCGCGACCGTCAACGCCGCGCCCAACGGGCCGGTCAGCCC
>JALYVZ010000304.1 GCA_030852965.1 Actinomycetota bacterium
GCCGGCCCGCGCCGGCGATCACCGTCGAGTGGACCGGGCGGCGGGTGGTGCCGGCCGCGACCCTCGGTGCGGCGGCCGCCGCGGTCGGCCTGGACCTGGACGAGCGCGTGGTGACGACCGTGAACGGCGGACGGATGACGACTGACCCCCAGCTGCCGCTGGTGGCCGGTGATCAGGTGGCCTTCGGGTGCCCAACCGCCGACGCTGGCCTCCGGAGGAAGCGAGGACCGCGTAGGGTGGTCACGCACCCACGGCCGACTCAAGAGATGTGACGGTCACCGAACCGTACCGGCGGCGGTAACGAAACCGCCGGTATTCCAGACAAGCACAGTAGACTGCGACGAGACTGCCACTCGTCCTGATGGGTGGATCGAGGACCACATGAGGCGTGTCGTGAAGGTCGGTATAGGCCTGGTGGCCATTGCTGGCATCGGGCTGGGCGTGGCCAAGGCCACCGGCGCCACCCCGACCGCGATCTCGGTTTCTCAGCAGCAGCCGCTACCCGCGCAGGGTGTGGTGGCGGCATTGAGCGACGGCGAGACCTTCGACATCCGGTCCAACGACCAGCTCACCCGAATCCGGTTGTTGAACATCGACGCGCCCGCACCCGCAGCAACTGACCGCCCGGCACAGTGCCTGGGCACGGAAGCGCAGGCGTTCCTGGCCTCAGTCATTCCGGTCGGCACCACGCTGCAACTCGCATACGACAAGGACAGGTTCGGGCGCACCGTCGCCTCGGTCTCCACCCCAGATGGGCGGCTGGTCAATGCCGAGGTCGTGCGTGCAGGCTTCGCCGAGGTAGTCAAGTCCAACGAGGACGCACCGTCGCTGTCCCCGGTCGAAGCGGCCTCGCGGGAAGCCTGGACGAACCAGCGGGGCCTGCATTCCCCCGGCGTCGGGTGCACGGTGCCGGGGCAGGTCAAGGCAGTGGTGGACATGGTCGAACGGGTTCCCGCCGCCCCGCCGGCGGGCGCCAAGGGGGTGGACCTCAATAACGCCGCGAACAGCGCGACGGACGGCCGCGCGGCGGCGGACGACCTGGTCCTGGCCTTCGCGCAGAGCCGCCAGGAGATGACCTGGCTCGTCCTCGATCGAGCCGAGCGGACACAGCTCGAACAGCAGGCCCAGGCAGCTCGCGACCGGGTGGCCGCCGCCGAGGTCGCCCTGCGCAACGCGGCGAGCGCGGCGTTCAACCAGGAGGCCACCCAGGGCGCCGCCCAAGCCGAGGCCGATCGCGTCGCCAAGGCTCTGGCGGTCATCCGAAGGGCAGAAGCGCGATCCGCGGCCGAAGCCGCCCGGCGCGCGGAAGCCGCGCGTCAGGCGGCGGCCGCTCGTCAGGCCGAGGCCGACAAGGCCCGTCAGGCCCAACTGGATGCGTTGAAGAAGAAGAAGCAGCAGCAGAGCACCGAGCCATCGACCAGCAGCAGCAGCGGCTCAAGCGGCAGCGGCTCAAGCGGCAGCGGCTCAAGCGGCAGCGGCTCAAGCGGCAACAGCAGCGGCTCAAGCGGCAGCGGGTCCGGCAAGAAGAAGACCAGCAGCAGCAACGGCTCCTCCGGGAACTGACGGCCACCTTCCCGACGCGCCGTGGCAACGTCCGCGTATCGTGTCACCGACACCATCAACAACGTCGTCGCGCAAGTGATGGCCGAACGGGAAGCGCGCGGCTGGGATGACATCGACGCCGAAGTCGGTACGCCGGCCACCATGGCGATGATGATCGCCACCGTTCTATACGACGACTGGCTGTTCGACAGCACCCACACCAAACCGTCACGGGAGCGCATCCTCGCCGAGCTCACCGGTACGAGCTCCGCACCATAGCTGGGAACGGGGGACGGGATCGAACCCGCGTAGCCAGTTTGAAGACTGGGCACTGGCTAAGCAGACTGACCAGCGCCGATGCCACCGGCCGAAGGCCACCGGCGGGACCGGATTGACCGCTGCTGACCGTTCTTGACCGTCGTAAGGGTCACGCGAGGGGCACGCACCTGAGTGGAACCACGGCGGTACCCTTCCAGTGTGACGTTCGAGCGGATCACGGTCAACGCCGGCCTGATGGGTGGCGCTCCAACGATTCGTGGGCTGCGCATCCCCGTCGCCACTGTGGTGTCCATGGTCGCCGACGGAATGACCACCGACGAGATCATTGATGACCTGCCCGATCTCACGCCTGAGGACGTCGCCGAGGCACTTCGCTACGCGGCCGAGACCGTACGGGAACGGCAACTCCCGCTCCGATCGTCTGCATGAGGCTGCTCCTTGACAACAACCTGTCGCGTCATCTCCCGGAGATCCTGGCGGGAGCAGGTTGAGACGCAGTCCACCTCCGCACACTCGGACTGCGGGATGCCCGGGGCGAAACCGTGTTGCAGACCGCCCTGGAGCACGGTTGGATCCTGGTCAGCGCCGATACCGACTTCGGCGCCCTGCTGGCCGCATCCCGCGCGTCTGGTCCGTCAGTGGTACTCGTGCGGCGCGTCGTCGGCAGACGAGTGGATGCCCTGGCCGCCTTGATGGTGGACAACCTGCCTCGGGTCGAGGACGACCTGCGCCTCGGCAGCATTGTCGTCATCGGCGAGGACCGCCTGCGGGTCCGCCGACTACCCATCAGGTGACGAGTACTCGATTGGAGCGGGCGACGAGGTAGGTACTCGCGGAGTTTGCCTCGGATGTGGGGGGCCGAAGTGCCGGGGCCAGCCCACCAGGTGCTCAGTGCGAGCCAGGATGTCGAGCAGCCCACGCTCGGGTAAGCGCTGGTGGATCGCGTCCTCCAACGCCAGCGCGCTCGGGCACCGGGTCAGCGCCCTTGCCTCGGCGCAGCATCGGCCGACCCCCATCGAGCACCAGATCGGTGTTGTGCGGGTACCCGCGATCCACCCCGGCGGCGGTGTCGGCGAGCTTGGACCGGTAGAATGCGGTCAGCGCGGTGGCCTCGGTAGGGATGCCGGCCTCGGCATAGAACTGGGCCACCAGCGGTGCGCATTCTTGCCAGCTCATCAGCTGCGCGTGCAGGTTGGCATACGAGTCCGCGCCGAGGACCGCGATGTCCCCGGAGCGCAGCTCAGCGGCCAGGTAGGAGAACACGCACACCTCCAGGTGGCGACGCACCAACCTGCCCGGGTGGTCTTTGTCGCGTAGCAGCGTCCGCCAAGCCTCCCCAGCGAACGCGATATCGATACCCAGCGTGCGCGTACTGATGGCACCGGTCTCGGCATCGGACCGGGTGATGATCACCGTCTGGGGGATGTACTCCCCGGTGGGGGCCCGGTTGGCGCGGATGAACTCCACCGCATCCACCACGCCCCGGTCGGTGGTGGTGGCCTCCAGCTCCACGGTGTCGAGCAGCGTGAACAGCGCGGAACGGTGGCTGCGGTAGTAGCGGTCCAACAGCGGCAGGTAGTTGTTGCCGTGATGGGCGCTGACCGCCTCGTGCGCGGCGGACAACGACTCCAGGCCGCCCGCGTCAGCCAAGGTCTTCAAGACCAGCCGCCCGGCCCGCTCGGCCACCACGTCCATCGGCTCCGGAACCGGAGTGTCGGAGTCCGTACTGGTCTCCGGTGCCGAGGTGGCTTCGCGTGCCACCGCCAGCACGTCGCCGAACACACCGAGTAGCCGCTCGGACTCGGCGCGGTGGGCCTCACGCAGCTCCTGCAGCCGGTCGCGGGCCTTCTTGTGGATCGCGGCCATGCGCTTGCAGAACATGGTCGCTACCTCATCGCGGGCCGTCATCCCGGACTCGTGGATCAGGCTGGCCAGCAGCGTCCACCGCTTCGCCTCGCGACCATGCGTAGATCACCCACATCGGTCACGCGGGCCTCGCCAGCGAAGTGCGCGATCTTCGTCGCCGGGATGCCCGCCAGCCACTGCCCGGTCTCACCCAGCGCGTCGAGGTACTGCAGATGGGCCAGGCGCAGCTTGAACTTGCTCAACGTCGCTGCCTTGGCCGGGGACTTCAACCGGTCGAACTCACTGCGCCGCGAAGTGGAATCCAGCCACAACAACCGGGCCAGCCGAGCCTGGTCCGCCAGCTCCATCCGCCCGACCACCATCGCGTACAGCGCGGTGTTGGTCTCCGCGCGGATCGCCGCCGCCATCTTGTCCAGGTGGTGTAGCCAGGCAGCTCGCACCGCGCCCGTACCAGCTCTTCCAAAGCCGCGTTGATCAAGTCGGCCGGGTTGTCCTTGGTCTGCACCGCCTTGCGGATCGCCGCCTCAGCGACCCGGCGCGCCCGAGCCGGCTCATAGACCACACCGAGTCGGTCTCGCACGAACTCACGATGCCGAAACAGCGACCGATCCGACTCGTGCACAGCCGCAACGTCCTCGACCAGCCCCAACGCGGCGCGCACATGCTCGAGCACCACCGCCGGCACCCCAGCCAGCTCGGAAAATACCCCAACCGTTGATAGCACTTCAACAACACCACCAACGCCAACAGATGCTGCCAGACTGGGTGCGCCTGCCAGCCCACTCCACCTCGTCAGTCGTCGGAGTGAAGGCCTCCGCTAGCTCCCGTGCCGACACCACCCGCTTGAACCGCGGGTACGCCGTGCGATCGATTGACGCCAACCAGCACCCCACGAGCAACCCGACGACCCTGACCCAGGGACTCTAGAGACTTGGGCCGACGAAGTCGGCCCAAGTCTTCTAGCATGCCGGGATGAGCGTGCCCGGCCCGCGGGGTTCCGTCTCCGACCGCCTGGCGGCTGCGGCGGCGGCAGCCTTGGTCGGCCGGGCCGAGGAACGTGCGCGCCTGACTGCACTGCTCGCCCAGCACGGACCTGCGGCGGTGTTTGTGCACGGACCGGGCGGGATCGGCAAGACCACGCTGGTCACCGGGACGCTGGCGACGCTGCCGCTGACGTGCGTGAGCCTCGAGGGGCGCCAGATGGAGCCGACGGTGCCTGGAGCGCTGGCCGCGCTCGGCGCCGCACTGGGCGGACCCG
>JALYVZ010000305.1 GCA_030852965.1 Actinomycetota bacterium
GCATTGGCTCGTAGTGCCAAGCGCCGCTCACCGCCTCACCCCGCGTTGCCCCAAGCCCGGTCGGCCCCCCACTGACATACCAACGACCGAACTCGCAGCAGGTTACCGGTTGCCGTCGAGCAGGTCGAGAACAGCGGACGATCACCCGGTTTCGGGATCGGCAGTCATGGACGGCGCCCAAGCACTACCCGCCGGCGAACCCATCAGTCAGGTTCTGTCAGTACCAACGTTTGCGGCCACCGACCGCCCGCCCAGCCAGTCCCAGCACCAGTAGGAGCAGCCCAATCACGAGGACGATGGTCCCGATGGTCCCGATGGTCCACAGGATGGTGATCTTGGCCAGGAAGCCGATGATTAGCAGGATGATCGTCAGAGGACGATCACTTCTACTCGTAGTCAGGTGATGCCACCATGTTCTGACGCGACTCTGACTATCAGCGCGAGGTTGTGGAACGCCTCCGCCTTCCCTCCGCCATGCTCTCCGACACCGACCTGGCCCTGGCCGAAACCCTTGGACTGTTAACGTTTCGGGCCGGTGGCGCAACACCGTTCAAGCGACTTACGCTGGTGGTTTTGGACGGAATGATCGAGAAGGTCTTCTACCCCGTCTTCCCGCCCAATGAGCATGCCCAGCAGGTCTTGGCCTGGCTTCTGGCTAACCCCGCCGTCGAGCGGTAGATGCGCCTTACACCGGCCCCGGTCGCGGACTCAGGGGGTTTCGAAACGGGAACGCTCACCGGCGGACCAACAGACGAAGCCGGACCGGACCGGACCGAAGTCACCACCGTCCCCGGGGGTGTCCCGAAAGACCGGTTCGGTGATCCGTCCCGGTGAACGGGGCTAACCGCGGGCTAACCGTGCGCTAACCGGCAGCCACCGGCGCGCCAATGGCTGACCTTCGACCAATCTGCTGGCCGCGACAGTGTGGACGGCGTAGAGCGGGCCTCCGCCGATGTCCGAACTGAGAGGCGGCGTTCCGTATCTGCACACCAGGATGGGAAGGGGGAGGGAGCGGCGACGCTGTTCGTCACGACCTACGGCATCTTCGCGGTCGGGGAGACGCTGTTCGCGCCTGTCCTCAACCCCCTGACGGCCAGCCTGGCTCCGGCCGGGATGGTCGGGACCACACTGGGTCTGGTAGCCGCGCTGCAGACCGGTGTCTCGGCGGTGGGGCCGCTGCTCGCCGGTGTGGCGCTGGGCGCTGGTCACGGGACGACTTTCGTCGTCGCGCACCTGGTGGTCAGCGGGCTGGCTGTGGGCGCCGCGCTCCGGCTGCGCTCGGTGTTGCGGGGCCGGCCCCGGGCCGTCGTCGTCCCCGGCCGTCCCTCGCTGCACATCGGAGTCGAGACCGGCGCCTGAGCCGTGACCGACGGGCCGGTCCGCATCGCGCCGGTGCTGCGAGGGTCCGCCCTGTTTTGACGCCGACCCCCACGAGGGATAGGTTCAGCGCCGGGTCCGGATCATTCCGGTTCCAGCTCTGCCTCCTTGCGGGGAAGCCGGTGTGAGTCCGGCGCTGTCCCGCAACCGTGAGGGGCCTTGACGGCCTCGAGCCGGATCGCCGCTGGGTGGCAACAACTCCGACAGACATCGTCGTGGCATGCGGTGGGAGTTCCGAGCGGCAGCTGCCGGCATCTCCGTGTGTCGGTCGGCGGAGTCGGATCGGGTCCCCCGACACGCGCATGGCGTTGCCAGACCGTACGAGAAGGACCCGATGGCACCCGCTGCCCGTCCCACCCGCCGAACCTGGCGCACTGCCCTCGCCGGCATGACCGCGCTCGCACTTGGGTCCGCTCTGGTGATCGCCCAGCAGGCCTCGGCTGCGCCTGGTGGGCCAGATGCGCAGAAGGCGGTCGGCTACCTCACGGCGCCGGGGCAGCTGGTAGACGGCCATTACTACGACGCCTACGGGTTGGGACGGGCGGACTGGGGGCTGACCATCGACGGGGCTTACGCGCTCGCGGCACAGGGCGGGAACGACACTGCGTACTCGAAGCTCGTGGACTTCCTGGCCACCAACGGCAAGGACCCGGCGGGGACGGACGTCGTGTCCTGGACCGGGATCGGCACGGACTACCTCGACGGTGGCTCGGTGGGCAAGCTCGCGCTGCTCGCCGAGGCCGCCGGGCGCGACCCGCACAGCTTCGCCGGTCAGGACCTGATCGCGGCACTCGCCAAAGCCACCTGCACAGGTGCGGCGCCGATCGGCAAGTCAACCTGCAACGGGAACGGCAACTACGCCGGAGGGTCCTCGGTCTTCAAGCAGGCCGTGGGCATCATCGGCCAGGTACGCGGCGGTGCCGGTGAGGCAGCCGTCGCCCAGCCCGCCGCCTACCTGCTCGGCCTGCAGAACGCGAACGGTGGCTGGGCGAGCCTCATCCCCTCCGGCGGTGGCGGCTCCGACATCGACAGCACCGCGATGGCGGTGATGGCGCTCAGCCTCGTGCCCGGCGACGCTGCTGCGGGCGCAGCCCAGCGCGGCATCGCCTGGGTCGCCGGCACCCAGCTTTCCGACGGTGCTTTTCCTGGGTTTGCGCCGCCGGGGTCGGAACCTGCACACAGCACGAACTCCACCGCGCTCGCGCTCCAGGTCCTGCGACTGTCGGCCGCCAACCACACGGCTCAGACCGCCAAGGCGCTCGCCTTCCTGGCCACCACCCAGAACCGCGACGGCGGCTTCGACATCGACAGCGCCAATGACGGTTCGGACGTGCGGGCCACGACTCAGGTCGTGAGCGGCACCGTCGGACGGTCCTACGCCACGCTGCTCCGTGACCTGGGCGCGAGGTCCCATGCGGTGACCGGCGCCGCATACCTCGTCGGCAAGCTGACCGACGGCACCCACCTGGAGTCCTCCTTCGACAACGGCGATGGCACCGTCACGACGTTCATCGACTACGGCCTGACGGCCGACCTGGCTCTCGCACTCGCCAGCACCGAAAGCCAGAACGCCAGCCTGGCCAAGGTGGTGGGCTACCTGCGCGCGCACGTCGGCGACTATGTCGACCAGAAGGGTTCGATCGGTGGTCCCTATGGCGGCGGGGCAGGCAAGCTCGCCGTCCTCGCCGAGTCGACCGGTCAGAACCCGACCTCGTTCGGCGGGGTCGACCTGCTGAAGGTGCTCACCGACAACGTCTGCACGACGGACAACTCGGACCCCAAAGCATTCGACCCCTGTTCGGCGGCCGGCGACTTCCGCGGCGCCTTCTCTGGTTCCTCGCAGGCGTTCGGAGTGCTCGCGCTCGGGCGAGCCGGCGTCGCGGTCCCGGCCCCCGCTCTGACCCGGCTGGGCCAGCTGCAGTGTGCCGACGGCGGCTTTTCCAGCACCCTCATCGCGCCCGGGACTGCCTGCACCTCGGAGGTCGACACGACCGGGTATGCGCTGCAGGCCTTGAGCTTGCAGCCGACCAGCCAGGCCGCGGTCGCCCGTGGGTGGGAGTACCTGAGGACCGTCCAGGGCGCCGACGGCGGCTGGGCGGGTGCGTCCGGTGTCAACGCGAACTCCACCGGTCTGGCGACCCAGGCGGTGCTGGCCCTGCTCGAGCAGGGTGGATACGTAGGAACCGGCGCGGGCGCGAGGGTCAAGGCCGCCACAACCGCGAAGCCCAAGGTAGCGGCGGCCGTCGCTGCCGTGGCTGGCGGGGCGACCCCGGCGGGCTCCGTCGAAGGCGCCCAGGCGGCCTTTACGTTCCTCCTGGGGCTCCAGCGCGCGGGCGGGGGCTTCGACGTGTCGGCGCCCCAGCCTGGAGACGATGGCGCTCGCATCCGAGCGACCACACAGGCGGTGCCTGCGCTCTCCGGGGCCTTCCTCACCACCACGCTGGACCGGGTCACTCCCGTCGGCCCGCCGCCGACCAGCACCACCACGACCACCACGGCACCGAGCACCACCTCGACCAGCACGGCCCTGAACACCAGCACGACCACCACGGCTACGAGCACCGGCACGACGACATCGACTACGAGCAGCACCAGCTCAGCGAGCTCGTCAGCAACAACCTCACCGACAACTTCACCGACGAGCTCAGGCAGGTCCACCTCCGCGGGCAGTGGCACCGACCCCTCGGGTCCCACCGCGAACGGCGACCTGGCCCACACCGGCACACCGGTCTCACTCGTCGTCGGCATCGCGCTGTTGTTGTTGTTCGTCGGTCTGGTCCTGCTCGTGGGAGGACGACTGAGCGCACGCAGGGGCAGGTTGTGACCTGGGTCACCCAGGCCCTCCCTCGGGCGGTGGCCGCGCTGGCCATCGCCGCGGCGGGTGTGGTCGGGGCGTCGGGCGTCCCGGCTGCCGCCGACCCGGGGGCCTGTACACCCACGTCCGGCGTCGTCGTCGTCGTCGACTTCCGCCCGTTCGGGGGCGGTATCGAGCGAGGCTGCGACCCGACGCCCACGACGGGTTTCGAGGCCATGCATACCGCCGGGTTCCCCACGGTGGGAACCCTGCACGATGGCCCGGCCTTCATCTGCCGGATCAAGGGCATGCCCACCGCCAGCGCGGACCCGTGCATCGTGACCCCGCCGGCGAGAAGGTACTGGTCCTACTGGCACTCCGACCCCGGCCAGTCAGGCTGGTCCTACGGCACCCTGGGAGCTGCCAGCTCTCGGCCGCAGGCGGGCAGCGTCGACGCATGGGTCTACGGCGCGACCGACATCGGTGGTAACACTGGCGGTCCGAGCTTCTCCGTAGGATCTGTCCGCGCGACCACTCCGGCCCCGCCGCCAACGGGCGGTGGAGGGACGCCCGGTGGCGGTTCAGGTGGTGGCGGTGGCACGAGCGGCAGTGGGTCTGGTGGCGGTGCAGGCCTCGGTGCCGGTGGCTCCGGTTCTGGAGGTGGGACCCTCGGTGGAGCGGGCGGCGGAAGCGCAGCCGGTGGCTCGACCGGGGGCAAGACCATCGCTTCCGGTGTGACCCCGAAGGCGGCTGCGCCGACGACCGGGACT
>JALYVZ010000306.1 GCA_030852965.1 Actinomycetota bacterium
CGCCGCGCCCGCCGCGCCCGCCGTGTCCGCAGCGCCCGCCGCCGACCCACCACCGCCGCATCCGGTCAGCGCAACCGACGCCGCCACGACCAGCGCCACCATCAGAAACTTCGCCCGACCACCCACGAGTCCTCCACCCATCGCGCAACCAAGGTTATGTTGCACTGAGTTAAGAGCGCCTAACCTAATTGTGTCAAGCGGATGGGTGAATCTCGCTGCTCCGATGCCGGCGCCAGGTCAGGTAACAGAGGTCTCCTCTGCTTCGCCCAGACCGGCCAGTGACACAACTGTCACGCAGAATACGATGCCGTGATGTTGTTGTCACACTAGCTCTCAAGGACCTCCCGAGCCGCGCTGCTCGATTGGCCAACGCTACCGCCGATCGTCGCGGTGGTCCGGCAACCGCGGCTCTGCGCCCTGAGCGGCGGCTACAACCCGAACGCCGAGGGCGACGGCGAGATCGTGGTGCGCACGCCCGGCCAGACGGTGGGCTACGGGAGTTCGCGCGAAGTCGATCTGATCGACGACAACGGCTGGGTGCACACCGGCGACCAAGGGCAGACGCGGGCAGGGTCGTCAGCGGGGCAGAGCGGGCAGGGGAGGCAGCGGGAGTGGGCAGAGGCTGCGGGAGTGTGGACGCTGGTTGGCTAGGGCGGGTCGCCTAGTTTGGTGCGGAGTTGGCAGAGGACGGCGGTGGTTCGTTGGGCCAGAGGTTCGCTCACCCCGGGGAGGCCGAACTGGACGGCCGCCAGGTCTTCGCTGGCCTTGGTTACCGCGTCCCGCCCGGTCTCGGTGAGCGCGGCCAGCACGGTGCGACGGTCGGTGGGGTCCGGCCGGCGGGTGACCAGGCCGCGGTTCTCCAGTTGGTCGATCACCAGGGTGACCGTGGTCGGGTGCACCATCAGGTGCCGGCTGAGCTGACCCAGCGGGCGGGGTGTGGTCGCGAGAGATCAGCAGCGTGGCCATCAGCAGGAACGCCGTGCGGCTGAGCCCGTGCAGCTTCAGCCGGCGATCCATCTCGGTGACCATTGCCTGATGGGTGCGCAGCAGCGAGGTCATGGCCGCGAAGTGCTCCGGGGAGGGCAGCTGGCCGTCACTCCAGGCCTGCCGGGTCCACTCCACCGGATCGGCGTCCGGAACCACGCCGTGCCCCCTCTCCGGGCCGACGTTGACCGACCCCTGCTCAATAGTCTACTCGTTGACTGTTGAGCATACGGGTATTTCCGGTGACCTGGCTCCTGCGGGTCGCTCGTCAGCCACCCGGGGCGCAACGTCGGCTCGGGTGGGCACGACGAACCCGAGGCGTTCACCCTTGTCGGTGAGCGCCTCGGGCCGGTCGGCCCGGCTGGTACTAGGAGGAGAACAGCCCGCTGAGCCCGTCGAGCCCACCGCTCGACTGGCCGCTGTCGCCGTGGTCACTGCTGCTGTCCGAGTTGTCGTCCTTGGAGCTGCTGTCCTTGGAACTGCTGTCCTTGGAGCTGTTGTCCGAGCTGCTGTCCTTGGAGCTGCCGTCCTTGGAGGTGCGGCTCTTGTAGTTGGCGGACTGGAATTCCGTCGACTTGGACTTCGACTTTGCCGTGGAGCCCGAGCCGCTCTCGTCGGAGCTGCTGGAGCCCGAACCGCTCTCGTCGGAGCTGCTGGAGCCCGAGCCGCTGGAGCCCGAGTCGCCGTCGTGGGAGGATGAGCTGCTCCGCGTGGACCGGACATTCTGGCCGCCCAGCGAGGGCATCTGGAAGGTGTGCATGTCCGGTGCGCCCAACTCGTCGCTCGGCAGACCGGCCGAGTCGTCCGCCGGGGCGAAATCGGTGTCGCTGTGTCCATTGCTGACGCCATGGACGTCACCCACGGTGTCAGCGAACGCGGTTCCGGAGCCCACGGCACCGAGCGCGGTCACGCCCAAGACAGCGGCAGTGGTCCGCAGAACTCGGCGGCTGGACTTGTTCATTCGGGGTCCTCTCGTCGTAATGCGATGGCCGGTCAGCCGAAGGCACGCCGAAGGCACGTGTCAGTTGGTTCAACGAGACGCGCCGTCCCGAGGTGCGTCCGATACCGGGATACAACCGGATGGCGTAGCGCATCGGGTACTTGACGTTGGTCGACTAGGACACGGACGGCATCGCGGGGTTCAGAGCAGCGTGTTCGGAACGTCGACCAGCCTGCTGCGGAGGTACTCGCCCAGACCCTTGGCCTGCGGATCCGGACGGGTGCTGGACGCCACGCCTTCGCCGAGCAACCCGACCACGACGAAGTTCAGCGCGCGCAGCCGCGGTAGCTCAAAGCGGAGCACCACGAGCTCGGCGGCCTCGGGCAGCAGCTCGCGGAGGCGGTCTGGGGTGAGATACCCCCGTAGCCACGCGTACTGCTCGTCGGTGCGGGTCCACAGACCGACGTTGGCGTTGCCGCCCTTGTCGCCGGAGCGGGCCCCGCACACCCGTCCCAGTGGCACCCGCTCGGTTGGGCCGGTTGGCCCGAACCGGGTCGGGGAGTGTGCCGCGGCACGCGGTGCGGCCGGTGGTGAGGCACTGGCACAGGTGTGCGGGACAAGTGTCCGTGAGCCGTCGGGCAGGACGACGGCGTGCTGCACGAAGCTGGCGGGCACCAGGGTCGGCCAGTACACGCCGTACTCCGACTCGGGCGTGGGCGGGGTGGTGGTGTGGAAGCCGGCGTACGAGGCGAGGCTGAGCTCCATGAACGCCCCGGAAAACGCCCGCCCGACCTTGCGCGGGTCGGGGTCCTTGACCGTGATCCGCAGATGCGCTCCCGCCTCGGCGTTGGTCGACGCATCCGGGTGGTCGAAGCGCAGCAGCCGGACGTCGACGTCCTCGAAGCGCTCCCGGCCGCCCAGGTTCTCGAACAGCAGGTCCAGCGCCCACGCCGCCTTGGCCTCGATGTCCAACCCCGTGAGTATCAACGTCATCGTGTTGCGGTAGCCGCCGAGCTGGTTGATGGCCACCTTCAACGTCTCCGGCGGCGGCGAGCCGAGGCAGCCGGAGACGAGCACCCGGTGCGGTCCCTGCTGCGCCAAGGACACCGTGTCGAAGTGTGCGACCACATCGGGGTTGAGGTACTCCGGCGCGGCGATCTCGTAGAGCAGCTGCGCGGTCACCGTGCTCGGCGAGACCAGCCCGCCGGTGCCGGGGTGCTTGGTGATCACGCTGCTGCCGTCGGCCGCCACCTCGGCGATCGGGAAGCCCGGGTAGCGGCGGTCGGTGATCTCCTCCAGGTTCGAGTAGTTGCCACCGCACGCCTGCGGGCCACACTCGATCACGTGTCCAGCGGCCACCGCCCCGGCCAGCGGGTCCCAGTCGTCACGGGCCCAGCCGTGCCACCACGCCGCCGGGCCGACCACCAGTGATGCGTCGGTGACCCGGGGGCAGACCACGATGTCGGCGTCCGCCGCCAGCGCCGACGCGATGCCCCAACCGCCCAGATACGCGTTCGCCGTGATCGTTTTCCGGTCGGTCGAGGCGAGGGGCTGGCCGGTGTCCAGGTTGGCCAGGTCGACCCCGGCGGCCTGCAGGTCGCCGATCCGGTCCATCAGGTCGTCGCCCGTCACATGGGCCACGCGAGGGGCCAGCCCCAGCCGATCGGCGAGCTCCTGGATCCGGGACGCCAGCCCGGCCGGGTTCAGCCCGCCGGCGTTGGTGACGATCTTGATGTCTCGGTCCAGGCAGTCGCCAAGCACGTGCTCAAGCTGGGTCAGGAAGGTGCGGGCGTAGCCCGCGGCCGGGTCCTTCCGGCGGCCCTTCCACAGCAGGAGCATGGTCAGCTCGGCGAGGTAGTCGCCGGTCAGCACGTCGATCGGGCCGCCATCGACCATCTCGCGGGCGGCGGTGAGCTTGTCGCCATAGAACCCCGAGCAGTTCGCGATCCGGATCGGACGCCGGGTCATGTCGGGACTTCGCCGGAACGCCGAGCCCGCCCCAGGCACGCCACCAGTGTCATGAACTCCCCTTCCCCTCCGAGACCGTAACCCGCTCGCACGGATACAACCCGGCGGATCGTTCCAGCTCGCCGACCCGCTCCGGGCTCATTCCCATCCAGCGCCCAAGTACCTCGGCCTCGAACATCGACAGATCGATGTGCTGGCCAGCGCCGGTCTGCTCGGCCACCCGCAGCGCGGCCAGCACGGCGACCATCCCGCGCAGTCCGGACACCGAGTCGGCCAGCGAAATGATCACGTCGACCGACTTGGGTCCCATGATCCGTGTTCGGGTGGCGAAGCGGACGCGTGGTGTCCGTCAACGCACCGAAACACGGATCATGGGGGCTGGTGGGAACGGGGCAGGCCGAGCACGTGCTCGGAGACGTGGTTGAGCACCATCTCCTGGGGCAGCGGGGCCAGCCGCTGCAGCCGGGCCTCCCAGAAGTAGCGCTCGACGTGGTACTCGCTGGCGTAACGAAGCCGCCGTGGGTCTGCACCGCGCGATCGGCGGCCTGGGGCAGGCGTCGGCGGCCAGGTACTTGGCACAGCGTCGAGAGAGGCTCAGGAGACTGCCGACTCAGCCGGCCGCGGTGTGTCGGCGGCCGGCAAGGTGTCCGACCAGCCCGCCGACCAACAGCGCCGCCGCACCGTATCCGAGCACACCCCAGGTCAGCGGCTTGCGGCTGAGGTAGAGCAAGGGCAGCGTCAGGTGTAGGCCAACAACGCCGCCACCGCGCCGGTCAGCGCCGGGGCCGGCGCGGCCCCGAACGCCAGGCGGCCAGCACGAAACCGAGCAGGTAGCCCACCACCAGCACCGCCAACGGCAGCCATGGACTGACCTCCTCCAGGATCGGCTGCAGCAGTGTCGTGATCACCAGGACCCCGAACCCGCTGCCGGCACCCCGGATCGCCGCCGGCCAGTCGATCTGCTCCAGCCAGTCGTCCCAGCTCCGCGGTTGCATGGCGCTCCTTGCCTTCTTACCGTTCCAGGCTGATGAGTGCCTACTT
>JALYVZ010000307.1:0-1084 GCA_030852965.1 Actinomycetota bacterium
GGCGGGGGACCGGGCCGACACTCGGGGCGAGGGGGCGGCCCGAACGTATGCGCGGGCCGAGGCGGCGCTGCTGGCCTGGGCCTGTGACGAGCGGATGCTGGCCGCGTTGACGGTGCTGCCGGCCACCCTCGCGCACGGTGACCTGCATCGAGGCAACATCCTGTTCGACGCTGGTCAGCCGTCCGGCGCCGGCTCGTCCGGCGTCGACGCGGCTGACGCCGACCGGACGGCCATCATCGACTGGGGCAACGCGCGGATCGCACCCGGCGGTCTGGACCTCGCGGTGCTCGCCGAGCAGGGCGGGGTCGACGAGGACCGCTACCACCGTCGGCTTGCCGAGCTCACCGGCCGACCGGCCAGCCCCGAGCTGAGGGCGGTGCAACGGCAGTGGGCGCTGGCCATGGGGTACGTGCAGTACCTCAGCTTCGCCGCCGACCACCTGGGCGCGGATCGGGTGGGCGAGATGATCGACCTGGCGGCGAGCGCGTTCGAACGACTCGGCCCCACGCTGACCCGGCTCTGACGGGCTGAGGCGAGTGACCGAGACGCACGCTGGCCCTCCCGATGGTGTTGCCTCCCAGCCAGCCCCGAGGTCTCTCGTGTAGCGCCAGAGTTGGCTGTGAAAAACATGTCACAGAGATGGCGCCGATGGGATATCCCTGTCACAGCGGTTCTCAGCGACAGCCGCCGGAGGCGTCTCTCGACTGTCACTACGGGGACCCGACCGGCGCTGCCACCGCTCGGTCGGCCACGGCGGCGACCGAGGCCGCCCCTGGACGGCCACGATCGCCTGGCCGAGCACGCCGAGCCAGGCCCCCCGGCGCACCGAACCCCGCCGCATGGCCTGGGCCAGCAGGTACGGCCCCCGGCGACCTAGAGTGACACCTATGAGTTGACCGACAGGCGAACATCACTCTTTAGTGGCTTAAGCGGGCACTATGTAACTGAAAGTTGAAGTTGGTTACGCCGCATGGGTGAATGTTGATAACACTGCGGTGTGAGTCGCCGCTTCTAGAGTAGAACGGAGAGCGCCGGCAGAGGTCGACCCCCCGAATCTCTGCCGGCGCAGCAAAGGCGAAGCGGG
>JALYVZ010000307.1:1094-4930 GCA_030852965.1 Actinomycetota bacterium
CCCCCCCCCCCCCCCCCCCGGTCAGTCTCGGTCCCGCTCTCGCGCCCCTGAGGCCACCGCGTGCAGCGGTCCTGAATCCTCGACGTTGGCGGCGCGCGCCCCTCGAGACCCTCGCCGCCGCGCCAGGCCCGAACCAGGGTCTCCTGGGCGGCGTCCTCGCCTCCGGTCGCGGCGTCAGCGATCCCGGTCGATCTCCCGGCGATGCCCGACACTGAGCTTCGGTGGTTGTTGGAGCGCGGCGGCCGCTGGTGACGAGCAGGCCCGCTCGTCAGCGCCAGCAGTACGAGTCCGACGAGGCGTCCCCGCCCTGCAGCCGCACCTGGTGCGCGCGCAGGCCGCGGAAGTCGTCGCCGTGCGGGAAGAACCGCTGATCCACAGTCAGCCCGCCGTCGGGGGAGGCGTCCAGCTTGGCCGCCCAGGCGCCGACGCCGTCGGGGTAGAACTGGTCGTCCCAGGACCCGTACAGCGAGTTGGTCAGGTACACCCGCCGACCGTCCCGGCTGACCTCCACCATCTGCGGACCACCGGCCAGCCGTTCGGCGGGCGCCGACGGGTGCGCGGCGCGGCGCACGATGCCGCCCAGATGCACCGAACCGATCTCCTTGGGGTGGGATGGGTCGGACACGTCGTACTGCTTGAGCTCCCCGGTGCCCCAGCACGACACGTACAGCCGCTGGTCGTCGACGCTCAGCCCAATGTCGGTGACCAACGGCGGCACTGCCTTGAACGGCTTGAGCGCGGGCGGCAGGTCGTCCTCGTCGGCCGGCTCGGCCGGGATCGTGATCACCTTGTCGGCCGCCCAGTCGCCACTGTCGAGAAGGTGCCAGCGCCACACCGAGGCGGACAGGTCCTCGGTGGAGATCACCACGCCGACGAAGCCCCAGGTGGCCTCGGGGTCGTGCGCCGGGCGCAGCTCCAGCGCCATCTGGTGCTGCGCGCCGAGGTCGACCTCCTGTAGATGCTTGCCCGCCGCGAGGTCCCAGAAGTGAATCTTGTGGCCGTACTTGTTGCCAAGCAACAGCTCCGGGTTGACCCCGTCCTCGATCATCGACGGGGTGCCCCACTCGCTGGTGACCAGGGTGTTCTGCCGCAGATGCCACCAGGCGTCGTAGGCCAGGTACTGCGGGCCCCGGTCGGTCTCCCAGGCGCGCAGCACGTCGAACGTCGTGTGGTCCAACAGTGCGATGCCGCCCGGCCCCTCGCTTTCACCGGCACCACCCAAACAGGACAAGAAGATGCCGTCCGGGCCGCAGTGCAGGGTGTGTGGGCGGGAGTAGCCGGCCTTCTCGGCCAGCTCCTCGGCGGTGATCGTCTTCACCAGTGTCGGCCGCGTCGGGTCTGGCTGGGTGTCGTAGACATGGACGTTCGAGCTGCGCAAACCGGGCAGCAGCAGATACCGCCGCGCCAGCCCCGACATGTCGTGACCCTCGTGCATGAAGGCGCTGGAGCAGGCGTTCCAGCCGAAGTGGTGCAGTTCGTCGCCCTTGGTGGGCAGGTCGGTCCAGCCGATGATGCGGCCGTAGCTCGACGAGTCCGGGTCGGTGTCGAGCACGGTCAACGCGTCGTGTTTGTCCCCGGCGCGGTCGAACGCCACGATGTAGGCCAGCTTCTCGGCCGGCGCCTCGGCCGCCTCGGAGGGGCTGCGGTAGAAAGTCGGATCGGTAACGGTCACCGTCACACCCAACCAGCAACCCGACTCCCCAACAATGGTGCACCGGCTCACGCAGCTCCAGCGGCTCGACGCAGCGGCCCTGGCGGCTGCGCCGACTACCGAAGAGCCGCGTGACCATCGTGGCTGGGAGCGTCCGCGTCATCCCTCGGGCGGGGTGATGCCGAGTGCGCCTGCGGACACCGCCAGCTGAACGCGGTTGTGGCCGCCGGTCTTGGTCATCAGGTTGGCCACATGGGTCTTGACCGTGGTGACGCTGATGTAGAGCTGGTTGCCGATCTCGGCGTTCGACAGGCCTTCGGCCACCAGCGCGAGCACCTCGCGCTCCCGGTTGGTCAACGGCACCGGCGGGGTCGCGTTCGGCGCCCGCTGCGCCGCGACCGCGCGGCCGACCACCCGGCGCAGCAGGTGCGGGCTGAACGGGCTGTCCCCGGCGGCGGCCCGCCGCACCCGTCCAGCAGCGCCTCCGGCGCGGTGTCCTTGGCCAAGAAGCCGCAGGCGCCGGCCTGCAGCGCGGGATAGAGGTGCTCGTCGTCGTCGAAGGTGGTCAGCACCACGACCCTGGTCGACGGGCGATCGGCCAGAATTCGGCGGGTTGCGGCGATACCGTCCACGCCGGGCATGCGCAGGTCCATCAGCACCACATCGGGCAGTAACCGCTCGACCGCGGTGATGGCCTGTTGCCCGTTCTCGGCCTCGCCGACCACCTCGATGTCCTCGGCCGCGGCGCACAACATCCGCAGCCCGGCCCGAACCAACTGCTGATCGTCAACCAGCACCACGCGGATCACCGCGCCACCTCCTCGGCCGCCGCGCCGCCGGCTCGGGCGCGACCTCGTCCGGGGTCCCGGAGAACCCGCCGGGGAGCACAGCCCGCAGCGCCCACCCTGGACCACGCGGGCCGGCCTCGAAGGAGCCATTCAACAGCTCCACCCGTTCGCGCATCACGATCAACCCGTGGCCGGGATCGGCGGCGTTCGGGCCCGGTGCCGAATACCCGCCATCGTCGCCCACCTCGATGAGCACCTGGCCGCCGGCGTCCCGCCGAATCGCCACCGACACGGTAGCGGCGGGCCCGGCGTGCTTGAGCACATTGGTCAGCCCCTCCTGGACGACCCGGAGCACGGCATGTCGGTGCACGGTGTCCAGGCCCGCGACCACATCGTGCTCAATGTTCGCGTGCACGGTGATCCCGGCTTGCCGGGTGCGGCTCAGCACCGTCTCCAGCGCGGCGAGAAGGTCGGTCGCGGCGAGCAGCCCGGGGTCGTCGACGGTGTCCGGATCGCGCAGCACCCCGACCAACCGGCGCAGGTCGGCCAGCGCCTGGCCGCCGATCGTGTGCACGTCGTCGAGGATCTGCCCGACCTCTGGGTCCTGGGCGGTCGCCGGCCGCGCCTAGCCGACGCGCAGCACGATGGCCGCGACGTGATGGGCGACCACGTCGTGCAGCTCGCGGGCGATCGCGGCGCGCTCGGCGGCTCGTGCGGCGGCGATCTCCCAGTTGCGGCTTCGCTCGGCCTCGGCGGCGCGTTGCTCGGCGGCCCTGGCGAGCTGGCGGACCGACCCCAGGAACGAGCCGAGCAGCACCGGCAGCCCGACCTTGAACAGCACAGTCAGCGTGTTGGCCGCCATTGAGTAGTGCGGATAGGACGCGCACGCGCTGGCCGACGCCACCGCCGCCATACCCCACCAGGTCGGCCGACCCGGCCGCCGCAGGGCCAGCTCACCCAGCGCCACGCACGCGAGCAGTTGGACGACACTGGCTCCGATCGGGACGAAGTAGACCTCAGTGGAGGTCAGCGGTACGGCGACGACCAGCAGCGCGGACTGGGCAACGGTCACCGTCAGCGGACGGCGGCCACCAGCGAAGACGAGTGCACCCGAGAGCGTCGCCAGCGCCCAGTCCGCGCTGGACGGCTCCAGTCCTGGGTGTGCAGCAGACCGACCCAGGCGACCGCGCCGATCGCCAGCACGAGCCGCAGCCAGCCGTACCCGACGACCGGCGCGCGCCACGACCGCGCACTGGTCCGCATCTGTCAAACCTAACGGGGCTTCGCCCCAGCCCGACGAGGCGTGCCGTGGTCGGCTTGGTCGGGTGGGCTCCGGTCGGGGGGTAGACGGTGAACGGCGTGCCGGTCACCGTGTATGAACCGCATGTCGCGGTTGG
>JALYVZ010000081.1 GCA_030852965.1 Actinomycetota bacterium
ATCGGACGACCATGGATGCCCACGATGCCCGCACCCACCTGACCCGAGCCCCACGCTCACCACCACCGAAGCCCACCCCCGGGCCACCGGTGATCATCCACGCCATCGGGCGGGACTGAATGTTTACGCACAACACTGTCCGATCCAAGATTCATGACCTCGATGATTGCCGACTCAAGCTCAGATACCTCAGCCACCGATAGGTCGCACAAGAACACCGAGTACTGCAACCGCTCTCCGTGGTCCTCCATCAGGGTACAGATCCGCCGCAACCGCGCGGGATCGGCGATGTCGTAGGCCATCAAGTATCTACGCCGAGCCATGCGTCGTCACCTCGTGACCATGGCTCGGTACTCGGGCAGTTCCCCGACCATCACAGCCGCCAGCAATCTCGCCTGCACATCGAGCACTCGGCGGTAGCTGATCCGATAGCCGAAGAGTGGGTGCTTGATCTCGGTCTCCAAGCGACGCTCATACGCGCGCAACACAGACCGCCGCCCATCTGCGGTCAGCGACACCGCACCGGCCCGGCGGATGAAATCGCGCGCCGTGATCTCACCGTTGTTCAGTAACCCGACGACGATCGAGTCCGCGATGAGCGGCCGGAACTCCTCTGCCAGGTCCAGTGCCAGCGCTGGGCGACCGTAGCGCGATCGGTGATAGACCCCGAGGTAAGGATCGAGGCCGACCCCGAGGCACACCGACACGAGATCCTTGGTCAGCATCGCGTAGCAGAAGGACAACAAAGCGTTGACCGGGTCCGGGGGCGGACGTCGATTTCGTCCGAGCTGGGAGAACTCCTGAGCCATTGGCTCGTTCGCGATCATCGAAGGTAGGGACGCAAAATAGAGCCTCGCGGCGGTACCCTCGATCCCAAGCAACGAGGCGAAGTTCGTCGCAGTCAGAGCGGCGGCGGCAAGCCGTTTCAAGGAAGCTACCGTCCGGGACACGTCACCACGGGCGTTGCGGCGCAGCAGAGTTCGACAGTTGAGGATCTTGCCTGCAATCATGCGCTGCGCCAGCCCCGACTCGCTCTGTGAATGCACCACGACCTGGCGCCGCCGCAGCTCCGCGTACTTCGGCGGCTGGCCGATGGCGAATCCACGCAGCCAGCCGCCGGCAGTCATCCACAGCACCGGCACGTCTCGGGCGAACAGTTCGTGCAGTACCTGGGTGCTCACCTGCACCCGCCCGAACAGCACGAGTTGGGAGACGTCGAGTAGACGCAGCGATGCGAGCTTCTGCTTGTCTCGATCGGTCACCTCCATCCGCCCGCTGCGGATCCCGACGTACGAGCCTGCACCAGTCACATAGACCGGCCGCTGATCAGGGTCTCTCGGTACAAGTCGACGCGGCGGCAGGGCACCCCGGGCAAGCAGCGCGTTGGTCTCATCCGGGAGACACAAGCCTACGAGCGAGCACCGAACACACTTGGGACTGTCGACCAGCGGTAGCGGTGCACGGGCGGTGTCCGCAACGCCGCGAGCGTCAACCACCATGTCCTGCACCCACGACAGCCGTTCCGGAGTGAGATCGACTCGAACTCGCTGCCTGGTGGTTGCGTAGTACAGCTCGGCGTGATCGCAGCGGTAGCCATTGTCGCGCAGCACCAGAGCTTGTAGGCAGACCTGCACCTCATCGCTCGGCCACGGTGAGCCGTCGGGCTGCGGTGAGCCCTTCTTGTAATCGACCGGAACAACGCTTCCCGCCTCGCCCTCCAGCAGGTCCAGCTTGGCGATTACGCCCACTCTGTCCGAACTGAGCGTTACCGAACGTGCCCGGCACAGCTCGCCCTCCTCCGGTAACGGCGCCGCGCCAGCCTCAACGTCGACCCGACGATGTACCTGCTGCCCCAGCCGAGTGTCGTCGTTGTCGGCGAACCGCGCCTCCACCCATTCCAGGTAGAACAGCCGAGGGCAGTAGACGAACTCATTGATCATCCGTGCCGGAAGGAGATCACCGTCCATCAGATCCGCCATCGGCTACCGGCTCGAACAGCCCGAGTCCGAAATGGCTGAGGTGACCCAAGGCGATCGGGCCGCTCTCCGGCTCGTCGAAGGTCAGTTCGACGAAACAGCCAGCTCGATTGGCCTGCCCCTGGGGACTGCTGCGCGCGAACCGACGCGACGGACGGTAGCGGACGAACTCACGCCAGTCCCGTTCCCGAAAGGGACGAACAGAGGTTGCCACGTGCTTCCCACGGTGCCCCAGATCCCGTTGAACCTCATCCTCGACGAACTCCGGCCCCGAGCGTCGCCCAGGCCAGCGAGACGGCACATACGGGGTGACCGACCTCCAAGTTCGCGCAGCTTCGAATAGGTCCGGGGCTACCTCCCGTACCGTCCCGACCCCAGAAACGCGGACGTGCAGCCGCCACTCCTTGTTCCAGCTCGACCGCAATTCGCGAACTTCGCAGACGCTGTCGAGCTCGCGCTGGTCCAGGGAGGCCGGCGTCCAGACAACGAGGCCGGACAGCCGACGATCCTCGAACATGGGCAGGTAGTGAGCGTGTTGATGCCCCTCCATCGGAGACTCGTCCGCTTCGCGACCGCCGAGCTGGGTGCGCGGGCGTTCCTTTGGGTCGGTGCCAAGCTTCTTCAGAGCGACGCCGACCTTGTTGAGCGCGGCCTGCCGGAGCAGGTCGGTGTAGATCACGGCGTCGGTGTCCGAGGGCCGCGCGGCTTGCATGACCGTGAACCGAACGGCGGTGGGGGCGGGGGCGGATGACCGCGCCGAACTGCGGGGTCGGGAGTGTTCCGCGGAACACAGATATCCCACGAACCGGCTCCCCGCAGGAAACAGCAAGCCACCTCTGCGCACGTCGACCGGGCGGGCCAAGAGCGTGTCCACCGCAAGTGGAATCTCGGGGCCGAGCACCGCCGTCGCCCGAGCCTCGGGGGAAATCGACTCGGCCACGTCGACCGGGAGCCACAGCTCATGGTCCTCCGGCAGCCAGTCGTCGACGACCGCAGCCTCGCAGATGCTGTCCGCTCGGCCGAAGTAGGGCAGCGAGGAGGCCAACCGAGCGAACGCGGCGCGTTCGTCGCTCGGCAGGTCGAAGGGCCACAGTGCAGCGAGCGGCTTGCTCGGGTCGAACACGGCGAACGCGTCGAAAGTCCGATCCGTCCCGTCCTTCGAGTCCGGGTAGTAGTGCCTGGTGTGCGCGATCATGTACCGGGGAACCGCGAACGTCGGCGGCTCCGCCAGCCGCGCAAGCAACCCGTGCACGACGCTCCCTGGCAGCTCGGGGGCGCGCGTCTGCCACACCGCGTAGAGCGCCCTCAGCAACCGCCAAGGTGACGGCGGTATCTCCACCGCCCCCTCGTTGACATGCTGGCCCCAAGGATTCGCGTGATAACGGCCCAGTGGGAACTTCAACAACAGCGCGGTGGACACGCCCGCTCAAGCCTTCTTGCCGGCGAAGGAATACTCGACAATGAGCGGTTCGCCATCGCCAAACAGATCACGGGCTTTCGGGATCAGATCGGCGAGCCGCTCATCAAGCACTTTCTTGGCTGGCAGATCATCGCTCGGCTCGCCCTTAAGCTTCAAGTCACAGGCGGTGCGCAGGCGCATCCCACCGTCCAGGAGACTGCGGATCTCCCACAGTGCAAGCGTCTCCAGCAGCTCCGGCACCGGCTGCGGCAGCCCATAGGAGTGCAGCAGCTCCACATCGACCACGAACGACGCCTGGATAGTCTTCGCGGTCCACTCGGTGCGGTGGAACGGCACAGACCCATAGCCCTCCGCAGCGCCACCGCCGTCCTCTTCATTCTTGTGCCGGACTCGATCCGACTTCCGACCGCCGCTGATGGCTGGCTCCACCTCATGCGCCTCGATCACGCCGGATACCGCACGCAGGAATTTCGGCTGACCGGGCCATTTCTTGTGTGAGAAGAAAGCCCCGTGCACCAGGCAGAAAGGATCGAGCCGCGCAACCGCCGCCGCCATGCGCTGACGGTTCAGCGGAGTGTCCTTGGCCAACCCCAACCGCTTCCCGATTTCCTCGAACATCGACTCGCCGTTCCGCGTCGCCTCATGTACGTACGGGGAAGCCAACCGGTGGGCTTCCAAGCGGCTGGACGTCAGGAACTCGGCCGAACCGGCACGCAACACACGCACATAGGGAAGCCCACGAACGGCCTCCACCGGCACGTCGGCCGCCTCGTCCCAGGCGGTGGCCTCCAGCCTGTTGGCCATCGACTGGACCGACTCTACCAATAACGACGGAACCTTGGTCTCGCCGTCGAAACGTGTGAACGTCGCCGCGCCGACGTCCGGGAAACCGGTCGGTTGAAACATGCTGCCCAGGATTGGTTGTAGGGCGGCGCGGATTACGTGTCGTGTCGTCATGCGGTCTTCTCCTCATCGGGGCGGGAAACGCGGTCGAGGGCGCGGCTGCGGTCAGTGGCCGTGGTACGCAGAAGCAGCGAGGCAGCCAACAGATATGGGGCACCGAGCGAAACCCGAGGACGGACGACAAATCGACGGCCAGCGATCACCAGGCGCCTCTGTGCGTCTATCAGCACTTCGTTCGATCGACCCGCAGCCAGCAACGTGGGCCAGCTCGCGCCCGGCCGGACTGCCAGCTCGTCCACATCGGCGGTGGTGAAAATCGCTAGCATGTCGAGCGCGGGATTCGGCGGTTCAGGTGGGCCGCTCTTCAAACTCGTCCGGTCCAGTGGCGGCCAGGACACACTGAGCAGCCCGGCGAGCAGGTTTGTCGTCCGGTCTTCGTCGAAACCACCACGGGCGAAGACGTAGCGATCCGGCGCGCCCAACAACACACCACGAGTGGGAGTCACACGAGAGCCACGCACGCCGAACTCGCGATCTGTTTCCAACTCCTTGACCGCGCCGGGGAACGCCCGTCGGCGGGATACCTCGGCCAGCGCGGCTCCTAGTCCGGCCGACAGCGGCGCGGGCGCGGCCTTACCGGACCACTGCCATCTACGTCGCCCCTGCCAGACGACCGGCTGCAGCATGGGCCGCAGCACTTCGGGCGGTGTGACGGGATCCTGCGCGGTTGCCAGGGCGAGGGCGATGCGCAGCTCCAGGTCGTCGTCCGCGGACTTGCGAAGCTCGTTGAGCAACTCAGCGCCCTTGGGTAACTCCAACGGGTAGCTAGCCTGTCGAGCAGCGCCGGACCGGGACACTGCTTCCACCAGCGCTCCGACCGCTTCGAACACCTCGACCAGACCGCCACGCCCGGCCGCGAGGTTGAACAGCCGCTGCTCAACCCGCCGTTCCCGAGCAGCGACTCCGGTGGGCACCTTGTCACCGGACAGGCGGGCCAACCACGGATCCAACTCGGACAGCAGTCCGATCCCTGCCCGCTCTGTCACCACCACGCGGCCTGCCGGTACCGCGAGCGGGTTCTGCCCGAGCCTGTCCACGAAGACATGTCGGGTGAAGGCTTGCACGCCGCGGTCAACACCCAGGTTCGCCACCGCACGAGCGAAGTCCAGTCCGCTGCGGGCCGGCGAACCTCGCCACTCGGCCCGCCCCTCCGCGAGGAGGTGCCGCACCTCGTCCAGCCTTGCGGGTTCCGACCACTCAGGCACCCAGATTTCGCCGAGTGCGGACTCACCGGAAGCGGACGAAGCAAAGCCCGCGGTCGAGCCACGCACCTGGAACGGCAGCGACGGACGGCTGAACTGCGCCCCCAGTCGTCGAACGACCGCGCCCGCGAAGAGCAGCGCACCCTCGATCGTGAGCAGGAACGACCACGGGTTCACGAACCCCTTGTCGTCGGCCTTCTCCCAGGGCGAGGACTGGATACCACCCGAGCGGGCAGGATCGAACTGACCAACCGAGTCGCGTAGGTACGGCACCGTCTCATCGCCGGTGACCGCGGCCCGCAGCCAGTCGGCCCCTCGCCGGTCGGAGAGCACCGCCAGCGCACGCTGCACATAGGTGGCCGAGAGATCTTGACGGCCAAAGTTGCCACCGGTGCCCAGTAACCTGCTGTAGGTCGGATCCGCATCACCACCCAGCGCAACCGCGGCGTCGACCCAGGCCAGCGCGGCGTCCGGGAATGTGTTCCGGCACAGCTGCAGCACCTCCTGCTTGCACGCTTTGTCCCACAGGTCGTCGCCCTTGCCGCCCCAGCCCTTGGCGCAACCGCTCGCGACTACCCGATCGCCGGCCTCAACCGCTTTCCCGAGCCGCGTCAGGCGCGAGTCGGCGGACTCACGAACCTCACGCAACGCCTTCTCCGCGCTGACATTCTTGCCGTTTGCGGCGAAGCCCGACCCCGCGTTCCATGGCGAGACGATCGCTTCCGGCTCGAAGTGCGCCGACAGCTCCTCAACCAGCTCGCCAATCGAGCCAAAGCGACTGGTCAAAACGAAGCGCTGGGCTTTCCAACGCCCGAGAGCCTGGTCGTCGAGAGTGCGTGTCACTGCCCGGAGTAGACCCAGTGCCTGCAAGTAACTGCCCAGCGGCGTGGGGCGACAGCCGTCGAGCACCAGCTCACTCACAGCACGGCTCCGTCTCGTAGCTCGCACTAGCGATCCAGTCCGCCGCACGCACCACCGCCTCCAGGAAGGCCAGCCTGAATGGGCCCAGATCCGGCCGATCACGCAGACGAAGAGCTCGCGCCGTGAGCCCGTCGACACCCATCCGGGTCGGCTCCAGTGAGAGGGACCTGGCGGGCAGGGTCCGCCCGTCGGGCAATGTGAGGTCCAGGGTCATGTCGCCGTCGGTAACCCCGAGCACCCTGTTCTGTTGCTCCTCCGGTCTGGCTCGCACAGATAGTCGGACCTTCCCGTGGTGCGCCAGAACCAGATGACCGACAAGGTCAGGTTCCGCGACGTCGTCGAGCAACCCGACGCCCCCATCGGTCAGCAACAACGCGCTGACCAGCTCATGGCGGAAGAAACGCGGTTTGTGGCGCAACGCGCCCCTGCCTGGAGACTTCGCCCACGGGCCGATGCCGACTGGGTCCTCGGCGGCTGCCGCGCGCAGCGAAGCTTCGAAAGTCGGGTGTGCCTTGCCGAGATCGTGGTACCGACCCGCGAGCTCGGTGGCGGTCCGCTGTTCCATGGTGATTCCCGAGGGGTCGAGCTCCCGCAGAAGCCTCGCCGACTCCCGCTCGACGTCGGCCAGATGCACCGACAACGGCACCCACGGCCCGGTCACCTGGGACAGCGGGTCGGTCTCGACCGCTTCGACCGGACGCGGCTCCGCAGGCGGCAGCGTCGGCACCGGGTCGGTGGATTTCGGCGAGAACCCGCGATCCGGTAGGTAGCCACCGGATGCGGCGTCGAGCACGATCACCGCACCCAGGCGCACATCAGCAGAAACCGCACTGCGCCAACGTCCATCACGATGGTCGAAAGTGCGAGCCTGTCGCTTGGTCACCAGCTCGCGGAGGGCATCGCCCAGCGGCGCCGGACACAGCTCGTCTCGCGCCGGATATGGGGCCGTCTCGTCCATCGTGTCGATCGCGCGCCAGGCCAGAAACGCGGTGCGGTCGTCGGCGTCCCGGATCCACTGGGAGACGTCGATGTCGTTGCCATCAAGGTCAGGAGCGGTGTCGAACAGGTCGAGCAGGTCGCGACGGCGCAGCACCGGGTGCACCGGCGGGTCGAGGTCCTGCGCGGCCTCCTGCATCCGGCTACTGGTGACATCCTCGCCCTCCAAGGCCGCTAGGACACCGCTGGTGTGCTCAAGCTGCTCAGCCTTGTACGGAAGATGCTGTTTGAGCCCGGACGGCGGCCACGTCCACAGGATGCGGGCGTCGGAAGCACAGCCGTCCCGATTGCACCGGCCGGAGCGCTGCACGATCGACGACCAGGGCGCCAGCTCGGTGACCAGCAGTTCGGACGTGATGTCCATACCGGCTTCAAGGACCTGGGTGCTGACCACAATGGTTCCTGCCGCGCCGGGTGCGGCGATCGCCACCTTGGTGCGCACGGCGCGGTCGGGTGGTCGGTAGCGCGAGTGCAGGAGCACCAGATCAGCGGCCGGGGCCAGCTTCGTGACAGCGTCGAAGACCTCGGTAGCGCGGTCGACGGTGTTGAGCACCACGAGTGTCCGGGTGGCCGGCCGGTGCTCGCTGACGATCCTGCTGGACAGCTCACGTGCGTAGCGCTTCCCGTCGATCTCGATCCGCTCCAGGCGGCGGGTTGCGTCGAGCCGAACCCGGAGCGGACCGGTTCGATCATCCTCGGACAACTCCACTACACCGAGGTCGGGGTCCAGGTCGGGAGCCACCTCGCCGAGGCGCGGCACGTCCAGGGTCGCTGACATCCACATCGACCGGCACGGCAGGGCGGTACCCAGCTCCGCGCGCAGGCCTTGCATCTGGAGCGATGTCGGCAAGGCAGGCCCCATCAGCTGCACCTCGTCGAACACGAACTGGGTGTCGGAGTGCAGCAGCCCAAAGCTCATCGGCCAGTTCGCTCGAGGTTCGGCGTATCCCCGCATGAGCAGCCTGGAGAGAATCATGTCCTGGGTGCCGACGAAGATCGCGTCCTGCTCCGGATGCATCTTCCATGCCCGGTCGTCGCGGTCGACCCCGCCCATCAGGATGTAGCGACCGATCTCTGACTCGTCGAGCGCGGTCAGCCAACCATCGATGACATCGACGGTCTGCTCCACCAGCGCCCGCTGCGGCAGCACGAACACCAGTCGTCGCGGGGTTCCGCGTCGGACAGCGAGGTCTGGATGGTGCCGCCGACGGTAGAGCCACGGCAGCACCGCCGCCATCGTCTTGCCGGCACCGGTGGGCACCCGCAACACGTCCGGCAGCCCCTCCTCGGCGAGGCGCCGCTGATAGCCGTACGGCGGACACCCTGCGGCTCGCAGGACGAAGTCGTCAAAGATCGAGTTCAAGTCCCTAGAATGTGGTGTCACAATGTCCCATGATAGCCTGGACCGCATCGCGGGGCGTGGACGGACTCCCTTGCGGCAAGTCTCCGGATTGTGGACACCACAGAGCCAGACGCCGCCACGTCCCGCGACTGACGTTTCGACCGGCACACCGCGCTGAGGAGAACGATGTCCGACCCGCTGCTCGTCATTCGGGAGGGTGAAGCGTGTCGCTACTGCCGGAGTCGCGGGAGCTGGCTGGCGTTCGTCGACGAGACCGCCCGAAATGGCAGGTACGGTCTGGCAGCCGTTCTGATCTGCCGGTGTCGATCGGCTGACGTTCGAGCGGCGCTCCGCCGGCGGCTCCGACCCGGTCAACGCAGAATTCACTTTGCTCACGAACGAGATCGAGATCGTCGCGTGGTGCTGTCGCTCATCGTCACGTTGCCGCTGGTGGTGCTCTATGAGGAGGATCGAGGACGCGCTGTCGAAGTACGCACCAAGTGTTGGCAGCGGCTGGTTCCACGCTTGGTCAAGTCAAAGGTGGGCGAGCTGACCATCGAGAGGATCGACGGCGAGGACGAACGTGATCGTCGGGACATCAGAGCGGCGCTCACCGGCTTGGACGCCCTCGGTGCGATCGTCTACCGCCACACCGAACCTGCAGCCGAACCATTGCTGTGGATCGCGGACGCCGCAGCGTGGACGTGTGGCGCAAGAAAACTCTGGAGGTCACAGCTTGCGCCAGTCATCGTGGATTGACCCAAGAAACGCGAAACCCGACCCCCCACCGTCCGGAGAGAGATCGGGTCCACTTCCGCAGCTAATGCCTTGGCCCTGTCCATTGTGCCGGAACCGGGTCAGCAAGGCAATCGCCCATCGCGTGGTTCGCACGGGTGAGCGATACAATGTTGCCGCACCCCGCCGGATCGACCCGGCCCGACGGCCCCTTCGGGGGCCGTCTTGTTTCACCCCTCCAACGAGGCCCGCAACGCGGCGTCCTTGGCGGCCACCTGCTTGGCCAGGTCGGCCTGGAACTCCCCCACCCTGGCAAGTAACGACGGGTCGGCCATCGCCAGCATCCGGATCGCGAGCAACCCGGCGTTGCGGGCGCCACCGATCGACACGCAGGCCACGGGCACCCCGGCCGGCATCTGCACTATGGACAGCAACGAGTCGAGCCCGTCCAGCTTGGCCAGCGGCACCGGCACCCCGATCACCGGCAGCGGCGTGGCCGAGGCGACCATCCCGGGCAGATGCGCCGCTCCGCCGGCCCCGGCGATGATCACTTGGAGGCCCCGTGAAGCAGCTGACGCAGCGTAGTCGAGCATCCGCCGCGGAGTCCGGTGCGCGGATACCACCGCCACCTCGTGCGGCACCTCGAACTCGGTCAGCGCCTCGGTGGCGGCCGACATCACCGGCCAGTCCGAGTCGCTGCCCATGATCACGCCAACCACCGGGTCGTCGGTCAGGTCCATCTCAGTGTGCCTCCCAGTGATCCGCCCAGCGCGCGCATGCCATCCACTGCGCCGCCAGCTCGGCCCGTCCTCGGGTCCGGTCTAGGTCCTCGCCGAGCACGGTGACATGTCCGATCTTGCGCCCCGGCCGTTCCGCCTTGCCGTAGAGGTGCGCCTTGGCGTCGGGGAACCTGGCGAACAGGTGATGCAGCCGCTCGTCCACGCTCATCGCCGGGAGCGGGTCACCACCCAGGATGTTGGCCATCACGGTGACCGGGGCGGTGGGGGTGGTGTCACCAAGCGGGTAGTCAAGCACGGCCCGCAGGTGCTGCTCGAACTGCGAGGTGCGGGAGCCCTCAATAGTCCAGTGCCCGGAGTTGTGCGGGCGCATCGCCAGCTCGTTGACCAAAAGCTCAGCGCCGCCAGGCACGGGCGAGGCTACCTCGAACAGCTCTACCGCGAGCAGCCCCACCACCTCGAGCTCGGCCGCGATCCGCAGCGCCAACGCTGTCGCGGCGTCGGCCTGGGCCGGCGCCAGGTCCGGGGCCGGCGCGATCACCTGCACGCAGATTCCGTGGTCCTGCACGGTCTGCACCACTGGCCACGCCGCGCCCTGGCCGAACGGCGAGCGGGCGACCAGTGCGGCCAACTCGCGGCGCATCGCCACCTTCTCCTCCACGAGGAGATCAGCTTCCGGCAGTGAGTCCAGGACGGCCGCGGCGTGCTCGGCATCGGTCAGCTGCCAGACCCCGCGCCCGTCGTAGCCGCCCCGACAGGCCTTGAGGACCACCGGCCAGCCATGCTCGGCGGCGAATCCCCGCACATCCCGCAGCGACGACACAGACGCAAATGCGGGGCACGGCACCCCGAGCGCGGTCAACCGCTCGCGCATCACCAGCTTGTCCTGGGCGTGCACCAGAGCCTCCGGCGAGGGCCGCAGCGGCACCCCGGCGCCGGCCAGCGCAGCCAGCTGCTCGGCCGGCACGTTCTCGTGGTCGTAGGTCACCGCGTCGCAGCCCCGGACGAACTTTGCCAGCGCCACCGGGTCGTCCGGCTGGCCGAGCACCACGTCCGCACAAACCATCGCGGCCGGCTCGTCCAGCCCGGTGGCCAGCACCCGCAGGGACTGGCCAAGGGCGATCGCGGCCTGGTGGGTCATCCGCGCAAGCTGACCAGCGCCGACCATGCCGACGACCGGGGTCTGCGTGCGAGGGTCCACGAGCGCAGGAGCCTAACCGCACCCGCCGATCAACGATCTCCTAGACTCGCCGACGTGACGATGGTCGAAACGGCGCTGGCTTGGATCCCCCAGCCGTACCGCGAGGTGGCAATCCGTCATCGGGAGCTGGTCAAGTTCGCCCTCGTAGGTGGCACCACCTGGGTGATCGACACCGCCATCTTCCTGGTGCTGAAGAGCACCGTGCTGGAGCCTAAGCCGGTCACCGCCAAGGTGATCGCGGTCGTCGTTGCGACCGTGGCTTCCTACCTGTTGAACCGCGGTTGGTCGTTCCGCACCCGCGGCGGCCGCCACCGCCACCACGAGGCCGTGTTGTACCTGCTGATCAGCGGCGTCGGGGTGGCCGTCTACTCCGCGCCGCTGTTCATCTCACGGTATGTGCTGGAGCTGCGGGAGCCGGCGGTGTCGGCGTTCGCGGAGTCCATGGCCGACTTCGTCAGCGGGCAGATCGTCGGGGTGCTGCTGGGCATGGCGTTCCGTTGGTGGGCGTTCCGGCGCATCGTGTTCCCGCACGCGGGCGTGCGGGTCCCCCAGGTCCGGGTCCCCTCCGGTCTGTGAGCTCTCGCGGCAACGACCTGGCAGCCGACCTGGCACTTGCCATGGAGCTGGCCGAGCTGGCGGACGGCATTACAGCCACCCGGTTCCGGGCCGCTGACCTGCGGGTAGCGCGCAAGCCGGACCGCACCCCGGTCACCGACGCCGACACCGCCGCCGAGGACGCCATGCGCAGGGTGTTGGCGGCACGCCGACCGGCGGACGCGGTACTGGGCGAGGAGCGCGGCGGGCCCGATGCGGACAGCGGCCGGGCCTGGGTGCTCGATCCGGTGGACGGCACCAAGAACTTCTCCCGGGGCATGCCGGTGTGGGCCACCCTGATCGCGCTGGTGGACGGCGGCCGGCCGGTGGTCGGCGTGGTCAGCGCGCCGGCGCTGGGTCGACGCTGGTGGGCCAGCGCGGGCGCAGGCGCCCACGCGAGTGACCCGGACGGAACGGTACGCCGGCTGACGGTGTCCGGGGTGGCCGCGCTGGAGGACGCCTGCCTGTCCACCACCGAGCTGTCCACCTGGGCCGAGCTGGATGCCCTGGACCGTTATCTGACCCTGTCCGCCCGCTGTTGGGTCAGCCGGGCATGGGGCGACTTCTGGCAGCACATGCTGGTCGCGGAGGGCGCCATCGACCTCGCGGTGGACGGCGAGGCGAACCCCTGGGACCTGGCCGCCGTGCAGGTGGTCGTCACCGAGGCGGGCGGGCGGTTCAGTGACCTCGGCGGAATCGAGCGCTACGACGGCGGCAGCGGGTTGTCCTCCAACGGTGTGCTGCACGACGAGGCGTTGGAGCTGCTGCGCCAGTGCCCGTGACCCGACCAACGTGGGGCGAACACTACGCCCAACCGTCGGCGGCCTCCCGCAGCGTGTGGTGCACCTGCTTGACGTTCGGAATGCCGCCGAAGTGGACCGCTCCCCCGTCAGCCTCGGAGGCCGACTCGATACTCAGGGTGCCGCAGCCGAAGATCCGATCGAGCAGACCTTGCCGAAACTGCACGCTGTCGATCCGGCTGACCGGGATCTCGAACCCCACTCGGCTGAACACCCCCTCCCGCACCAGCACCCGCCGGTCGGTGATCACGAAATGGGTGGTGAACCACCGCGCCAGCGGCGCTGCCGAGAACCACAGCACCAGACCGCCGCCGACCACCGTCAGCACCGCCGCACCGAACCCCCACCAGCTGGCCCGGTGCAGCAACGCGGCCAGGTAGCCACCGACCCCGCAGACCAGCACAAACACCACCGCGGGCAGGACAAGCAGCTTGGCGTGTGGGCGCTGGTGTACGAGCAGCCGCTCGCCGTCGGTCAGCAACTCATCCGGAAAGGCCACGGCGTCAGAGGGTATCGGGCGCAGGCCGGCCAGGGCCGGCCTGTGCCGGCAGCGCCCGGAGGTGGACCACATCGCCGGCAGCCACCGTGCGGGTCGCACCGGATCGCTCCCGCAACACCAGCCGGCCGTCCGCATCCAGCGCACCCGCACGCGCCAGCAGCGCCGAGCCGTCGGGCAGCGACACCCGCACCTCGTGGCCCAGCGTCGCGCAGGCCCGCCGGTAGGCCTCCCGCAGCCCGCCGGCGTTCGGATCACCCCCGGCGGCCCGCCATTCGGACTCGTCGGCCAGCAGCCGGCGCAGCAACCCGGTCAGCAGCTCACCGCGCTCGACACGGGGGCCCTCGGCGTGCAGTGAGGTGGCACCCTCGGGCAGCTCGGTCACCGGGATGTCGACGTTCAACCCGATACCGATCACGACGGCCGGGCCACCCTCGGCACCCGGGTCGGCCTCGGCCAGGATCCCGGCGCACTTGCCCTGGGCCGGCCCCAGCAGCACGTCGTTCGGCCATTTCAACGCCACCTGAACGCCCGTACCCAGCTCCCGGATCGCACGTACCACCGACAGCCCGGCGAGCAGCGGCAGCCAGCCCAACCGCGCCGAGGGCACGCCGGTCGGGCGCAGCAGCACGCTGAAGGTCAGGCCGCCGCCCGGCGGCGAGAGCCAGGTAC
>JALYVZ010000011.1 GCA_030852965.1 Actinomycetota bacterium
GTGCCCCCGTTGGTCGCCGAGCCGGCCGGGGCCGCACCCCCGGGAGGCGCCGCCGCCGACTGCAGGCCACGAACCGCCACCGCCACCGCCTCGGCCAGCTCCATGCCCGGCTGGTAGGTCTCCCGCAGCTTGGCGCTGATAGGTTCAGTCTGCCCGCCCATCACCACGAACTGGGGCTCGTCGCTGATCGAGCCGTCGTAGGTGATGCGGTAAAGCTGGTCGCTGTCCGGGGTCTGGCCCACCTCGCCCACGCACAGCTCGACCTCGAACGGTTTCTGCTGCTCGGTGAAGATCGTCCCCATGATTTGGGCGTACGTGTTGGCCAGCCACTTGCCGGTGACGTCGCGGCGGTCGTAGGAGTAGCCGCGCACGTCGGCCAGACGGATACCGGCGGTGCGCAGGTTCTCGAACTCGTTGTACCGGCCCACCGCGGCAAACCCGATCCGGTCGTAGATCTCCGACACCTTGTGCAGCGCGGTCGAACGGTTCTCCGCCACGAACAACACGCCCCCGGAGTAGGTGAGCACGGTGACGCTGCGACCCCGGGCGATGCCCTTACGGGCCAGCTCCGAGCGGTCCCGCATCACCTGTTCGGCCGAGGCGTAGAACGGCAGCGTCACGTCTGGTACTCCTGGATCTTCGATGCGGCTTCGGCTTCGGTGCGGGGTCAGTGCCGGCTCGGCCGGTGCGTGGGTCAGCCGCCGGGCCGTTTGAGCCTAGCGGCCACCACCGCGCGGACCACCTCACCGATCTCCTCGTCCGGGTGACGCAACGCGCCCTCGGCGGCATTGATGGTGACCACCAGCGGGTAGATCTGGCGGGTCAGGTCGGGGCCACCGGTGGCGGTGTCGTCGTCAGCGGCGTCGTAGAGCGCCTCCACCGCGACCCGGATCGCGGACTGCGCGTCGGCGGCCGGGTCGTGGCGCTTCTTCAGCGCCGAGCGGGCGAACAACGCGCCTGAGCCGATGGCGTAGTACCCGGCGGCCTCGTCGGACTTGTTGCCGGTGACATCGAAGCTGACGATCCGCCCACCGCGCGCCGGCTCGGGGGCGTCCGGATCGAAGCCGGCGAACAGCGGCAGCACTCCGAAGCCCTGCATCGCCGCGCCGAGGTTCGCTCGCACCATGCCGGCCAGCTTGTTGACCTTGCCGTCCAACGAGAGCGGCACGCCCTCGATCTTCTCGTAGTGCTCAAGGTCGACGGTGTAAAGCCGCACCATCTCCACGCCCATACCAGCCGCGCCGGCGATCCCGACGGCGGAGTGGCTGTCGGTGATGAAGACCTTCTCGATGTCCCGCTGGGCCACCAGGTTGCCCATGGTGGCGCGACGGTCGCCGGCGATCAGCACCCCGCCGCTGTAGGTGACCGCAACGATCGTGGTGCCGTGCACCACCTCAATGCTGGCGCTCGTCGCATCCCCCCGCACACCCGGCGGCACCTGCCCGGGCAGCAGATGCGGCGCGGCGACGGCGACGAAGTCGGTGAACGACGACGAGCCGGGTGTCAAGTACACCGAGGGTAGGGCAGCGCTCAGCGCGCTCATCGAACGGGCCGACCTGGGCTCCATCGGTGGTATCCGCTCCTCAGTTGGTGGCTGGGCCGGCCCGGGACACTACCGCGTACGGGCGCTACTCGCCGCCCTTCTGCACGTAGGCCCTGACGAAGTCCTCGGCGTTCTCCTCGAGTACGTCGTCGATCTCGTCGAGGATTGTGTCGACGTCCTCGCCCAGCTTCTCACGGCGCTCCTGGCCGGCTGAAGCGGCGCCCGCATCATCGTCACCGTCGCCGTCCCCGCCACCCTGTCGCCTGGTCTGCTCCTGGGCCATGACACCTCCCGGTCCGTGTCCGTGCACAGTGAACACTACCGATCCGGACGCCGAAACACCCGCCGAACTCGAATACTGTCGTTCATCCTCGGGTCAACGCGGTGACGAGCTCCTCGGCGGTGTTCGACATGTCGATCAGCTTGCCCACGTGGTTACGGGTGCCGCGCAGCGGCTCCAGGGTGGGGATCCGCACCAGCGACTCGCGGCCCAGGTCGAAAATCACCGAGTCCCAGGACGCAGCCGCCACCTCGGTCGGGTAGCGCTCCAGACATCGGCCCCGGAAGTAGGCCCTGGTATCCTCCGGCGGGTTGCGCATGGCGGCCCGCACCTGCTCCTCGGTCACCAACCGGCGCATCGATCCCCGCGCCACCAGGCGGTTGTAGAGACCCTTGCTCAGCCGCACGTCGGAGTACTGCAGGTCCACCAGCTGCAGCCGCGGCGAGGACCAGGTCAGTCCATCCCGTGCCCGGTAGCCCTCCAGCAGCCGCAGCTTGGCCGGCCAGTCCAACCGGTCGGCGCACTCCATCGGATCCCGACCCAGCGCGTCGAGAACCTCGCCCCAGATCTGCATGATCTCGGCGGTCACCTCGTCGACCTGCTCGCCCTGGCTCTGCGCGACGTGTGCGGCGGCCCGCTCATGGTAGGCCCACTGCAGGTCCAGCCCGGTCATCTTCCGACCGTCGGCCAGGTCCACCTTGGCCTGCAGGCTCGGGTCCCGACTGATCGCGTGCACCGAGCGGACCGGCTCGGCCAGCCGCAGGTCGTCGAACCGCAGACCGGCCTCGATCATGTCCAGGACCAGCGCGGTGGTGCCCACCTTCAGCAGCGTCGAGGTCTCCGCCAGGTTCGCGTCACCCAAGATGACGTGCAGCCGGCGGTACTTGTCGGCGTCGGCATGCGGCTCGTCGCGGGTGTTGATGATGCCCCGTTTGAGGGTGGTCTCCAGACCGACCTCGACCTCAATGTAGTCGGCGCGCTGGGAGAGCTGGTAGCCCGCTTCGTCGCCGCTGGCACCGATGCCGACCCGGCCCGAGCCGCACACGACCTGGCGCGAGACGAAGAACGGGATGAGCCCGGTGATGATCGACGGGAACGTGGTGGAGCGGGACATCAGGTAGTTCTCGTGGCTGCCGTAGCTGGCGCCCTTGCCGTCCACGTTGTTCTTGTACAGCTGGATGATCGGCGCGCCGGGCACGGTGGCCGAGCGCATCGCGGCCTCCTCCATCACTCGCTCCCCGGCCTTGTCCCAGATCACGATGCCCCTCGGGGTGGTCACCTCGGGGGTGGAGAACTCCGGGTGCGCATGGTCGACGTAGAGCCGGGCGCCGTTGGTGAGGATGACGTTCGCCGCGCCCAGGTCGTCCAACTCGGTGTCCGAGCCGATCGGGATGCTGGGGGCGGACAGGTCGAACCCCCGGGCGTCGCGCAGCGGCGACTCCACCTCGTAGTCCCAGCGCGCCCGTTTGGCCCGGGGCAGCTCGGCCGCCGCCGCGTAGGCCAGCACCACCTGGGTCGAGGTGATGACCGGGTTCGCGGTGGGATCGCCCGGCACCGAGATCCCGTACTCGATCTCGGTGCCCATGATCCGACGAGCTGTCATGCCCCCGACCCTACTGCCACCGGGCCGGGAGGGTGGAGGTCCGCCACGCGCGCTACAGGTACTGCCCGGTGTTGGACGCCGTGTCGATCGCCCGCCCGGACTCCGCGTTCTTGCCGGTGACCAGGGTCCGGATGTAGACGATGCGCTCGCCCTTCTTGCCGGAGATCCGGGCCCAGTCGTCCGGGTTGGTGGTGTTGGGCAGGTCCTCGTTCTCGGCGAACTCGTCGACGATGGCGTCCAGCAGGTGCTGTACCCGCAGGCCGGGCTGGGCGGTCTCCAGCACCGACTTGATGGCCGCCTTCTTCGACCGGTCCACGATGTTCTGGATCATGGCGCCGGAGTTGAAGTCCTTGAAGTAGAGAACCTCCTTGTCCCCGTTGGCGTAGGTGACCTCCAGGAACCTGTTCTCCTCGGTCTCGGAGTACATCCGCTCGACCACCCGCTCGATCATCGCGTCGATGCAGGCGGTGCGGCTGCCACCGAACTCCGCCATGTCGTCGGCGTGGATCGGCAGCGTAGAGGTGAGGTACTTGGAGAAGATGTCGCTGGCGGCGTCGGCGTCCGGCCGCTCGATCTTGATCTTCACGTCGAGCCGGCCGGGACGCAGGATGGCCGGGTCGATCATGTCCTCCCGGTTGGAGGCACCGATCACGATGACGTTCTCCAATCCCTCGACGCCGTCGATCTCGCTGAGCAACTGCGGCACGATCGTGGTTTCCACGTCGGAGGAGATACCGGAACCACGGGTCCGGAAGATCGAGTCCATCTCGTCGAAGAACACGATCACCGGGGTGCCCTCGGAGGCCTTCTCCCGGGCCCGCTGGAAGATCAGCCGGATGTGCCGCTCGGTCTCACCGACGAACTTGTTGAGCAGCTCCGGGCCCTTGATGTTCAGGAAGAACGATTTCGCCTCCTTGGCGTCGTCGCCTCGGGCCGCCGCGATCTTCTTGGCCAGCGAGTTCGCCACCGCCTTGGCGATCAGCGTCTTGCCGCACCCGGGCGGGCCGTAGAGCAGCACACCCTTGGGCGGGCGCAGCTCGTACTCCCGGAACAGCTCGGCGTGCAGGAACGGCAGCTCCACCGCGTCCCGGATCTGGTCGATCTGCCGGCTCAGCCCACCGATGTCCTCGTATGAGACGTCCGGGACCTCCTCCAGCACCAAGTCCTCGACCTCCGCCTTCGGCACCCGCTCGTAGGCGTAGCTGGCCTTGGTGTCGACCAGCAGCGAGTCGCCCGGCTTGAGCGGAACCACGTCCGGCTTCTCCGGGCCCGCGATCAACGGCTCGGCCAGCCACACCACGCGCTCCTCGTCGGCGTGCCCGATGACCAGCGCCCGAGCCCCGATGCCGGACTCGAACGGCTCGTCCAGCACCTCGCGCAGCGCGCAGACCTCACCGGTGCGCTCGAACTCGCCAGCCTCCACGACGGTGAGTGCCTCGTTCAGCCGCACGGTCTGCCCGCGACCCAGCTCCTCGACGACCACCACCGGTGACACCGCGACCCGCATCCGGCGGCCGGAGGTGAACACATCCACCGTGGAGTCCTCGTGGGGGAGCAGGAACACGCCGTAGCCACTAGGCGGCTGGGCGAGGCGATCCACCTCCTCACGTAACGCCACCAGCTGACCGCGAGCCTCCCGCAGCGTCTCGGTGAGCTTCTCGTTGCGAGCACTCAGCTGCGACAACCTGCTGGCCGACTCAGCGAGGCGCTGCTCCAAGATGCGTGTGTGTCTCGGTGACTCGGTCAGCTTGCGGCGCAGCAACGCCACCTCGTCCTCAAGGAACCGGATCTGCGCAGCAGCCTCCGCCGCCGACAGCTCCCGACCCGCCGAGGAACGACCCTCTGACTCGTCGTGATGGTTCACGGCGCCTCCCTCCGTGTTCCGTTTCCACACGGTACCCGTCGGCCGCCGCAAGCGCGGTAGGGCAGATCGGTGATCCGGCGCTCAGTCGTATGACAGCCTGACGTCACCGCCCGGCACCGGTCGCGCGATCAGCGCGCCGTCGGTCGACGCTGCAGTCGGGGCGGGACCACCCCGTCGGCCAGTTTCCGGGTGGTCAACAGGAACGCGGTGTGACCGACCATCCGGTGCTCGGGGCGGACCGCGAGCCCGACGACGTGCCATGGCCGCTGCACCGTCTCCCAACAGGCCGGCTCGGTCCAACACTGCTGCTCACGAAGGCGCTCGGTGACCCGGGAGAGCTGTGTCGTGGTGGCCACGTACACGGTCAACACACCGCCGGGGATCAACGCCGCACTCACTGCGGGTAACACTTCCCAGGGCGCGAGCATGTCCAGCACGACCCTGTCAACCTCACCGACGAACTCAGACACGTCACCCATGCGCAAGGTCCAGTTGGGTGGTGACGCACCGAAGAACCGCTCGACATTGCGCACCGCGTGCTCGGCGTGATCCGCCCGCAGCTCGTGGGAGATCACCGTCCCGTGCTCGCCAACCGCGCGCAGCAAGGAGCAGGTCAACGCACCCGAACCGGCGCCGGCCTCCAGCACTCGAGCGCCCGGCCGGATGTCGCCCCACATCACGATCTGCGCGGCGTCCTTCGGGTAGATGACCTGCGCGCCCCGGGGCATCGAGAGCACGTAGTCGGCAAGCAGCGGACGCAGCGCGAGGTACGAGGTACCCGCCGCAGAGGTGACCACGCTGCCCTCGGGCCGGCCGATCAGGTCATCGTGCGGCAGCCCGCCACGGTGGGTGTGATAGAGCCCACCCTCCTCCAGCACGACAGTGTACCGCCGCCCCTTCGGATCGGTGAGCTGGACCCGGTCGCCGGGCACGAACGGCCCGCTCGCCGAGCTGGAACCACAGGGTGCGCCGGCCATGACGGCGGACGCTAGCGCTCGCTCTCGCCGCCACCATCCAGGGGCTACCGTGGGCGCTGCGGAAACCCGTTCCACCCGGACGGGTGGTGAGGTGACAACCGCTCAAACACAGGTCGGCGATTGTCCCGATGGGGCGGTCACACCGGGTGTAGCGTCCGAACACCACGCGGTGTTGCTCGGACGGGTAGCCGCAGGGCTGGCGCTCCGCCGGTGCCGCTTGTCCATCGAGTGGAGCGGCTGCTGGATTTCATTGGGGACAGGAGGAGATTGCGTTGATCGCGGGTCGTCGATGCGCGCTTCCCGGTTGCTATGTCGTCATCGAGCCGGCCACCGATGGCCAACCGCAGCGCAAGTACTGCACGGCCGCGCACCGGGCCGTCGCCCGGCAGTTGCGACGCGGGGGCACCAACCGCTCGGCCAGTGCGCCACCCCTGATGCTTCAAGAGCTCCCGCTGCCACCGCTGGCCTCGGAGCTGAAGTCCAGCCCGGTACGCCGCCGGCGCCGGTTCGCCGACGCGACCGGTCGCCGCGCCCGCGCGATGGCCGTACTCGGCTCGGCGGGCCTCCTCGTCACCGGCGGCGCTCTGGCCCTGTCCGGCACGTCCTCCGAGGTGCCCGCCGCGGCCCCATGGCTCGCCCCCGATCTGGAGGCCGAGCAGCATTGGGTCTCCGACGCACGGGTGAGCCTGGCGTCGCTCGACCAGCAGCTGGCAGAGGTCTCGGCAGCCGAGCAGGAATGGAACTCGCTCTCCCCGCAGGTGCGCGGCGCCCAGATCCCGGACGGGGTCCGCGCCCTGTCCCAGCGCAAGGCGCTGCTTCAGCAGCAGCGCACCGCCCTCGCCGGCGAGCTGACCTCCTACCAGTCCTTCCACCAGACCAAGCGGGACCTCGCCGAGACCGAGCGGCACGTGGCCGACCTCGACCGGACGCTCGCCGAGAAACCACGCGATCGTCAGCACTCCGCCGCCGAGGCGGACACCGTCCAGCGGCTCAAGGAGGAGCGCGCCGCCCACGCCCACCAGTGTGAGCTGCAGCGCCAGAAGCTCGAAGCCCTGCGCGACGGTGTCCGCGACGCGATGGCCATGCCGCTGCCCAGTAGCGACCACGCCACGAAGTCGATCACCTCGGTGGTGCGTGAGCTGGTCAAGAACCCGACTCTTCGGCAGTTGTCCGACCTGTACTCCGGGGCCACCGCGCAAGCCAGCGGCGCCGGGACCAGCCCAACGAATCTCGGCGACCGCGGTCGTCAGACACCGGACAAGGCTGTCAACCCGCCCAGCGCCGAGGTCACAGCACCCAGCCCCGACACAGCCGTCGTCAAACCGCCCAGCGCCGTGGTCACAGCTCCAACCCCGGGCACGGCCGTCAAGCCTGCTCCCGACGTTGCGGCCGCCGGCCCGGCTTCCGCTCACCGACCGGCACCAGGGCTGCTCGACAGCGTCACCAAGCTGAGGTCCGGCGGCGTCACCCGTGCCGCCAGGCCAGGTCAGGCCCGCCCGAGGTCGGCCCAGGGTCCGGGGCCCAGCGGCTCGCCGCACGGCGGGTTCGTCGGTTCCGGCGACAACCAGGCACGCTCCGCATACGACGCCGCCGATGCGGCGATCTCGGCGTTGCCCTTCGGCGAAGGTGTCAAGAAGATGGCCCGCTCAGCGGCGTCCGACGAGATCAGGTCACGCCTGCGCAGGGGGCAGCGGCCCGACTCGACCAGCAGCCACGCGAAGAAAGGCTCGTCGTTCTCCTACCGCTTCGACAGCTCGCGGTCGGCGTACCTCGGCACCAGCAGCAACTGGTCCTCGGTCAAGACCGGCCACCGGACGTCGCACAAGGCCGGCCATTCGCACGGGGACACCCCGTCATCCGGGTCCAGCTCGTCCTCCTCGAACAGGCTCCGGTCCTCGGCGCCCAACAGCATGCAACGGATCTTGTCGCGGTACGCCAGCGGGTACTCCAGCCACACGGGCTCACGTCGCCACTACCGGTTCGGTTCGAGCCACCACTCGTCCTCCAGCAGCCCCTACCGCTTGAGCCGCTCGTCCCACAGCTTCGCCAGCCATTTCTTCGGCGCCACTGACCTCGGCGGTGTCGAGCGGGTTGTCGGACCCATCGCCTACCCTTCCCCGGGTGACCGACACCGCACCAGCCCAGGCACCCACCGGTCCCGGAACTGACGTACCGGCGGCCGGGCGCCGACGCCGGCCGGCGCTCTCGCCGTCCCGGGCCGGCGACTTCAAGCAATGCCCGCTGCTCTACCGGCTGCGCGCCATCGACCGGGTCCCGGAGCGGCCCAGCCGAGCCCAGGTCCGGGGCACCGTGGTGCACGCAGTGCTGGAGCGGCTCTTCCGGCTTCCCGCCCAGCGGCGGCTGCCATCCGAGGCCCGTGGCTTGGTCAACCCGGTCTGGGCGGAGTTGACGGCAGAGACGCCGGAGCTCGCCGAGCTGTTCGACGGGGCGGTCGATCCCGAGCTCACCGAGTGGCTGGAGTCCGCCGGCGCGCTGCTGGACACGTACTTCACCCTGGAGGATCCCAGCCGCCTAGAGCCGGCCTCCTGTGAGCAGCTCGTCGAGGCCGAGCTGGAGTCCGGGCTGCTGCTGCGCGGCTACCTGGACCGGCTGGACATAGCGGCCACCGGTCAGATCCGGGTGGTCGACTACAAGACCGGGGCCGCGCCTCGACAGATCGCCGAGGCACGGGCGATGTTCCAGATGAAGTTCTACGCGTTGGCGGTGTTGCTGACCCGTGGCGTGGTACCCAGCCAGCTGCGACTGATGTACCTGGCGGACGGAGAGTCGCTGACCTACCACCCGGAGGAGGCGGAGCTGCGACGCTTCGCCCGCACCCTGGAGGCGATCTGGGCGGCGATCCTCAAGGCCGGCCGTACCGGCGACTTCCGGCCCAGCCCGAGCCGGCTGTGCGACTGGTGCAGCCATCAGGCGCTCTGCCCCGCCTTCGGCGGCACTCCCCCGGAGTATCCCGGCTGGCCGGAGCGAGCGGAGCAGGTCAACGGCGAGGAAAGCCCGCTCGACCGTGCCGGCTGAGGCCGGCTGAGGCCGGCGAGCGCGGCGCGAGGCATCTGCACCGACGCAGCAGCCTAGCCCTTCGGCGTCCCGTTCTGTCCGCCGTCCACCGCCCGGCAGGACCTGATCAACGAGGTCAGGATCGCGGTGCAACCCAGCGCGGCCAGCTTGTCCATCACGTGGTTCACCTCAGTGGCGCGAACCATGGCGCGCACCGCCATCCAGCCCTCCTTGGCCAGTGGCGCAACGGTCGGTGACTGCAGACCGGGCGTGATCCCCGTGGCCGCCTCCAGCACGCTTTCTGGGCAGTCGTAGTCGAGCATCAGGTACTGGCGGGCGTAGACCACGCCACGCAGCCGCTCCAGGAAAACTGATTTCTCGATCTTGGTCTCCGGGCTGTCCTTGCGGTCGTAGCGCTCCTCGCGCTCGATGAGCGTGGCCTCCGACTCGGCGATCGGCTCGCCGATCACCTTCAGATGGTGCTGGCGCAGGGTGCGCCCGGAGCTGACCACATCGGCGATCGCGTCGGCCAGACCGAGGTGGATGGAGATCTCCACCGCGCCGTCCAGCTTGACGATCTCCGACGCGATCCGCTTGGTGGCCAGGTGTGCCCGGACCAGCCGGGGGTACGAGGTGGCGATCTTGCGGCCGTCCAGGTCCTCCAGCTTCCAGTCTTCGTCCTCGGAGACCGCGAAGCGGAACTTCGAGAACCCGAAGCCGAGCTTGAGCAGCTGGCGGACCGGGGCGCCGGACTCCTCCATCAGGTCGTGTCCGGTGACGCCCAGGTTCAGGTCGCCGTTGCCGACGTAGGTGGCGATGTCCTTGGGGCGCAGGTAGAAGAACTCGACGTGGTTCTCGTCATCGGGGGCGCTGAGATCGCGCCCATCGGAGCGCTGCCGGTACCCGGCCTCCCGCATCATGTTGCTGGCGGGCTCGGCGAGGGTTCCCTTGTTGGGCAGGGCGACGCGGAGCATGACTCTCCTGGGGTCAGTGTGCTGGAGGTACTACAGGAACTTGTAGACGTCTTCGAGCGCGAGCCCACGGCCGAGCATCACGACCTGGATCCGGTAGAGCAGTTGGGAGATCTCCTCGGCCAGCTGGTCGTCGGCCTCGTGCTCGGCCGCCAGCCACACCTCGCCGGCCTCCTCGAGCAGCTTCTTGCCCTGGGCATGAACTCCGGCATCCAGGGCCGCCACCGTGCCAGAACCCGCCGGTCGGTCACGGGCCTTCTCGGACAGCTCCGCGAACAGACCGTCGAATGTCTTCACAGAAAGTGCTCCCTTCCCCCACAAGTGTCGGATGTAGTGGCCTCTTGGTCGACCGAACGAGCCGTATCGTCTGTTGACGGCCGCAGACCTGCGACCGGTGGTACCCGGTCAGTATCACCCGAGCGGCCCACTCTGTGCCGAATGGGCTTCCTGTGGGGGATGGCCTCGGCCGCGACCTGGACCCACGCGGAGCTGAGCTCCGCCATCGTGAGACCGATCAGCCCGTCGCGGTGCACCCGTCCCGGCCCGGTCGGCACTGCGGCGTTGTTCGTCAGGTCGTTGTTCGACAGGGCGCCGTTCGACAGGGCGCCATTCGACACGATCAGCACCGTGCATCCGGCGGCCACCGCCGCCGCCGTGCCGGTGGGTGAGTCTTCCACCGCGACACACCGATGGGCCGGCACCCCGAGCAGCGCGGCGGCCCGCAGGTATGGCTCCGGCGCGGGCTTGGTGGCGGTCACCTCGTCGCCGCAAACCACAACGTCGAAGTGCTCCCGGCCGATCCGGTCCAGCACCCGCTCGGTCAACGTCCGCTGGGTAGAGGTGACCAACGCGGTGGGCAGGCCGGCGGCACGCACCAGCTCCAACGCCTCCCGCGCCCCCGGGCACCAACGCAGGTCACCGGCGAACAGCTGCCCGGTCCGCATGGTCAACCACCGGCCGGCATCCGCCACCCCGTCCGGCGTGGCCGACAGCCCGACCTCGGCGAACAGCAGCCCCAGGGTCGCGTCCAATGCGCCGCCGATCATCCGCTCCCGGGTGCGCGCACTCAGCTGGCCACCGAGACGCCCGGCCAGCTCTGCCAGCGAGACGTCCCAGAGCCGCTCCGAGTCGACGAGGGTGCCGTCCATGTCCCACAGCACCGCGGCCGGGCCCCGCCCGGCCCATGGCGGCACAGCCGGCCCGTCCCCAACTCTCATCCTGCGGTGAAGTACTTGGCCTCGGGATGGTGGGCCACCAGCGCGTCCGTGCTCTGTTCGGGGTGCAGCTGCAGCTCCTCGGACAGCTCGACCCCGATCCGACCCGGCTCCAGCAGCTCGACGATCTTGCGGCGGTCGTCGAGGTCCGGGCAGGCGCCGTAGCCCAACGAGTACCGGGCACCCCGGTAACCGAGCTTGAAGTAGGCCTCCACGTCGTCGGGGTCCTCGGCCGAAACCGAGCCGCCATCGGCCCAGCGCAGCTCCTCGCGGATCCGCCGGTGCCAGTACTCGGCCAGCGCCTCGGTGAGCTGCACGCTCAGCCCGTGCACCTCCAGATAGTCCCGGTAGGCGTCCTTGGCGAACAGCTCCCCGGCGTAGTCCGCGATCGCCTGGCCCATCGTGACCAGGTGGAACGGCACTACATCAACTTCACCGGCCCGAGCCGCCAGGTGACGTGGCCGCCAGAAGTCGGCCAGGCACAGATGCCGGTCGCGGCGCTGCCGGGGGAAGGTCAACCGGGTCCGTTCCGGGGCGTCCGACCGGGGCACTCCGTCAACCAGGTCGAGCACGATCAGCGAGTTGCCCTCGGACACCGCCGGGAAGTAGCCGTACACGAGCGCGGCGTGCGCCAGGACGCCCTCGGTGGACAGCCGGTCCAGCCAGTACCGCAGCCGGGGCCGTCCCTCGGTCTCCACCAGCTCCTCGTAGCTGGGCCCGGAGCCGCTCCGGGAGCCCCGCAGCCCCCACTGGCCGAGGAAAGTGGCCCGCTCGTCGAGCATTGAGGAGAACTCGGCCAGCGGGACGCCCTTCACCACCCGGGTACCCCAGAACGGCGGTGTGGGCAGCGGGACGTCGGTGGCGACGTCGGAGCTGGTCGGCGTCGGTTCGTCCGGTTCGGCGGCGCGGCGCTTGGCGGCGATCCGCCGGGAGCGGTCGTGGCGGGCCTTGCGCTCGGCCGTTGCTGCCCGCTCGGCTTCCGTCTGCGCCGGGGCGTGGCCCCGGGCCATCGCCATCACCGAGTCCATCAGGCGCAGACCCTCGAAGGCGTCCCTGGCGTAGGACACCTTGCCCTGGTAGACGTCCGACAGGTCGTTCTCCACGTAGGAGCGGGTCAACGCCGCGCCGCCGAGCAGCACCGGCAGCTTGTCCGCCACCCCGCGGGAGTTCATCTCCTGCAGGTTCTCCTTCATGATCACCGTCGACTTGACCAGCAGCCCGGACATGCCCACGGCGTCGGCGCGGTGTTCCTCGGCGGCGGACAGGATGGTCGAGATCGGCTGTTTGATGCCGAGGTTGACCACGGTGTAGCCGTTGTTGGTCAGGATGATGTCGACCAGGTTCTTGCCGATGTCGTGTACGTCGCCCTTGACGGTGGCCAGCACGATCGTGCCCTTGCCCTCGTCGTCCTCGGCGCGCTCCATGTGTGGCTCCAGGTGAGCCACAGCGGCCTTCATCACCTCGGCGCTCTGCAGCACGAACGGCAGCTGCATCTGCCCGGAGCCGAACAGGTCACCCACGGTCTTCATGCCGGCCAGCAGCGTGTCGTTGATGATCTCCAGAGCGGGCCGGGACTCCAGCGCTTCGTCCAGGTCGTCTGCGAGCTCCCCGCGTTCACCATCGACGATGCGCCGCTCCAGCCGCTCGAACAGCGGCAACGCCGCGAGCTCCTCGGCCCGGCCGGCCTTCGCCGACGAGGCGGTCACGCCCTCGAAGAGCTCCATGAACCGGTTGAGCGGGTCGTATTGAGTCCCGTCCGGCTCAGCGCGGCGGCGGTCGTAGACCAGGTCCAACGCCACCGAGCGCAGCTCGTCGGGGATCTTCGACATCGGTAGGATCTTCGCCGCGCTGACGATCGCGGTGTCCAGCCCGGCGTTCACCGCCTCGTGCAGGAACACCGAGTTGAGCACCTGGCGGGCAGCGGCGTTCAGCCCGAAAGACACGTTGGACACCCCGAGCGTGGTCTGCACGTCCGGGTAGCGGCGTTTGAGCCCCCGGATCGCCTCAATGGTCTCCAGTGCGTCGCGGCGGACCTCCTCCTGTCCGGTGGTGATCGGGAAGGTCAGGGTGTCGACCACGATGTCGCCGACCCGCATGCCGTGGTTCGCGACGAGGTCTTCGATGGTGCGTGCGGCGATCCGGACCTTCCAGTCCGCCGTGCGGGCCTGGCCCTCCTCGTCGATGCACATCACCACGACCGCCGCGCCGTGCTCGCGGACCAGCTCCATCGCCCGCTGGAACCGCGAGCCAGGCCCGTCGCCGTCCTCATAGTTCACCGAGTTGACGATGCACCGCCCGCCAAGGCGCTCCAGCCCGGCCCGGATGACCTCCGGCTCGGTGGAGTCGAGCATCACCGGAAGCGTTGAGGCGGTGGCCAGGCGCCCGGCGAGCTCCGCCATGTCGTCGGCGCCGTCGCGCCCGACGTAGTCGACGCACAGATCGATCAGGTGGGCTCCTTCGCGGGTCTGGTCTCGGGCGATCCCGACGCACGCCTCCCAGTCCTGCGCGAGCATCGCGTCGCGGAACTTCTTGGAGCCGTTGGCGTTGGTGCGCTCACCGACCATCAACACGCTGGTGTCCTGGCGGAACGGCACCGGGGCGTAGAGCGACGAGACACCGGGCTCCGGGCGGGGGTTGCGGGCGGCCGGGGTGACCGCGCGGACCGCCTCGACGATGGCCCGGACGTGTTCCGGGGTGGTGCCGCAGCACCCGCCGACCAGCCGCACGCCGTACTCGGCGACGAACCCGGCCAGTGCCTCCGCCATCGCTTCGGGCCCCAGCGGATAGACCGCGCCGTGCGGGCCGAGGGTGGGCAGCCCAGCGTTCGGCATCACCGAGATCGGGATCCGGGCGTACTTCGCCAGCGTCCGCAGGTGCTCGCTCATCTCGGCCGGCCCGGTAGCACAGTTCAGCCCGATCAGGTCGATGCCCAGTGGTTCCAAGGCGGCGAGCGCGGCGCCGATCTCGCTGCCCAGCAGCATGGTGCCGGTGGTTTCCACGGTGACCTGGACGATGATCGGCACCCGCCGACCCTCGGCGGCCATCGCCCGGTGGGCGGCGACCACCACCGCCTTGGCCTGGAGCAGGTCCTGCACGGTCTCGGCCAGCACCGCGTCCACCCCGCCGGCCAGCAGTCCCTGCACGCACTCCTGGTAGGCATCGCGCAGGTCGGCGAAGCTGGCGTGGCCCAGGGTGGGCAGCTTGGTGCCCGGCCCCACCGACCCGAGCACGAACCGGGGCTGGTCGGCGGTGCTGAACTCGTCGGCGGCCGCGCGGGCGAGCTCGGCGCCCGTCTCGGCCAGCTCACGGATCCGGTCCGGGATGTCGTACTCGGCCAGGTTCGCCAGGTTCGCACCGAAGGTGTTGGTCTCGATCGCGTCCGCGCCGGCCGCCAGGTTGGCCCGGTGGATGCCGGCCACCACGTCCGGGCGGGTGGCGTTCAAGATCTCGTTGCAGCCGTCCAGCCCGGCGAAGTCGTCCAGGCTCAGCTCGGCCGCCTGCAGCATCGTGCCCATCGCGCTGTCGGCGATCAACACCTGATCGGCGAGGGCACGTAGCAGGCCTGAGTCGTTTCGAGCGGACATGCGCTCCAGAGTAGTCGGCGTGCCCGCGTCGCTCGTCGTCGCAATTGCGCACGCCCAACCGTCGGACGGACCGTAGCGGCCGTAGGCTGAACCGATGACCGACCGTGAGCCGAAGGAGCCCACCCGGGCCTCGTTGTCCTGGCAGGACCTGGACGACGTGGCCGACGGTGAGCCGCCCGAGCTGGTAGAACCCGTGGTCGTGGCGGCGTTCGAGGGTTGGAACGACGCCGGGGACGCGGCCACCACAGCGGTCGAGCATCTCGAGCTGAGCTGGGACGCGCGCCCGCTGGCCGCGCTGGATCCTGAGGACTATTACGACTTCCAGGTGACTCGTCCCACAATTCACCTGGTGGACGGGATCAGCCGTCGCATCGAGTGGCCCACCACCCGGCTCTCGGTGTGCCGGCCGCCCGGCGCTGACCACGATGTGGTGCTGATCCGGGGCATCGAGCCGAACATGCGGTGGCGGGCGTTCTGCGGCGAGCTGCTCGACTACCTCGACGGGCTCGGCGCCACCACCGTGGTCACCCTCGGCGCGCTGCTCACCGACACCCCGCACACCCGCCCGGTGCCGGTGACCGGCACGACCTACGACGCGTCGTCGGCGGCCAAGTTTGGGTTGGAGGCATCCCGCTACACCGGCCCGACCGGCATCGTGGGGGTGTTCCAGGACTCCTGCGTGCAGGCCGGTATCCCAGCCATCTCGTTCTGGGCCGCCGTACCGCACTACGTGTCCCAGGCCCCCGACCCGAAGGCGGCCGTGGCGCTGCTGCACCGGGTGGAGGAGGTCCTCGACCTCGAGGTTCCGCTCGGCGGGCTGCCCGAGCAGGCCGAGGCGTGGGAGCGCACGGTCAGTGAGATGGCCGACGCCGACGATGAGGTACGCGAGTACGTGCGCTCGTTGGAGGAGCGCGCGGAGTCGGACAGCGTGCTTCCGGAGACCAGTGGGGAGTCGATCGCGGCCGACTTCGAGCGTTATCTGCGCCGCCGTGGACCCGGTGGTTCGGGCGGTCCCGGTCGACCCGGCGGCCCGGGTGGCCTCAGCGGCCCCCGTCGCTGACCTCTTCCCGGCTCAAGGTCCGGGTAGCCGCTGCGGGCCGGCGCCCTGGGACCCCAGCACGTCGCCGGGTTGGCCAGCCGGCAGCGGTCGATGGACAGACATCCGCACCCGATGCAGTCGGTGAACCGGTCGCGCAGCTGCTCCAGGTCCCGGATGCATTCCTCCAGCTCGTCGTGCCAGCGCCTCGAGAGTCGTTCCCAGTCCGTACGGTTGGGTGTGCGGTTGTCCGGCAGCTCCTCCAGCGCCGCGCACACCTGAGCCAGCGAGATGCCCACCCGCTGCGCGATCCGGATCAACGCCACCCGGCGCAGCACCTCGCGCCGGTATCGACGTTGGTTGCCGGTGGTTCGGCGGCTGCTGATCAGGCCCTGTTTCTCGTAGAAGTGCAGCGCCGAGACCGCCACCCGCTGCGCTCGGCGAGGTCCCCCACCGTTAGCTCGCCGCCATGGCCATGAGAACCCCCAACGGACACTAGGAGCGCTGGTCCGCGGCGTGCCGTTGCAGGTCGGCCAGGTCGACCCACTCCAGCGTGCGAGCATGGGTGGCCTCCAGCACCACCTGAGGGGCGTGACCCTCAGCCAGCGCCTCAGCCCAGCGGGACGCACACAGACACCACCGGTCACCGGGGCGCAGGCCGGCGAACCCGTACTCCGGGCGCGGCGTCGACAGGTCGTTGCCCACCCGTGCGCTGTACGCCAAGAACTCGGCGGTCAGCCGAACACACACGGTGTGCACGCCGGCATCCTCACCACCGGTGTCGCAGCAGCCGTTGCGGTAGAAGCCGGTCAGCGGGTCGGTACTGCACGACTGCAGCTCTCCACCGAGCACGTTGTGTGCCATCTACAACGCCACCCCGAGCAGCGCGTCCACGCCCGTGCGGACCAACGCGGGTGCATCTGGGTCGCGACCGCGGCGGTGCCGCGCCTCGGCGGCCCAGGCGTCCACGGCAGCCAGCGCGTTCGGAGTGTCCAGGTCGTCGGACAAGTGGGTCCGCAGCCGGGCCACGGTGTCCGCCGCATTGGGTGCGGCGTCCAGTCCGACGGCCTCTCGCCAGGCCGTCAGCCTGGCCTGCGCGTCGTGCAGCAGGGCGATGTCCCAGGCGCGATCGGAGCGCCAGTGCCCGGACAGCAGCGCCAGCCGGATCGCCATCGGGTCTACCCCGTCGGCGCGCAGCCGGGACACGAACACCAGGTTGCCCCGCGACTTGGACATCTTCTCGCCGCACAGCCCGATCATCCCGGCGTGACAGTAGTGCCGGGCGAACGGGTGCACCCCGGTCAACGCCTCGGCATGCGCGGCGCCGAACTCGTGATGCGGGAAGATCAGATCGGAGCCGCCGCCCTGGACGTCGATCTGGGTACCCAGCCGGTTCAGTGCGATGGCGGCACACTCGACGTGCCAACCGGGCCGGCCCGGCCCCAGGTCGCAGTCCCAGGACGGCTCGTTGTCGCGGGCCATCCGCCACAGCAGCGCGTCCACCGCGTGCCGCTTGCCCGGCCGCTCCGGGTCACCCCCACGCTCGGCAGACAGCCGCAGCATGGTGGGCTCGTCGTAGCCGGACTCGTAGCCGAACTCCCTGGTGGCCGTGCTGTCGAAGTACACGTCGGGATGCTCGGGGTCTTCCACCCGGTAGGCGACGCCGGCCGCGAGCAACTTGTCGACCAGCTCGGCGATCTCCGGGATGGCCTCCACCGCGCCGACATAGTGCCGGGGCGGGAGGACCCGCAGGGCCTCCATGTCTTCCCGGAACAGCGCGGTCTCGCGCATCGCCAGCACCACCCAGTCGTCCTGGTCGCGGATCGCCCGCTCCAGCAGCGGGTCGTCGATGTCGGTGACGTTCTGCACGTAGTGCACGTGATGGCCGCCGTCCCGCCACATCCGGTTGACCAGGTCGAACGCCAGGTAGGTGGCCGCGTGGCCGAGGTGGGTGGCGTCGTATGGAGTGATGCCGCAGACGTACATCCGAGCGGTAACGCCGGGGGCGGTCGGGCGCAGCTCACCGGAGGAGGTGTCGAACAACCGCAGCGGCGGAGCGGAGCCCGCGACCGGCGGCACTGGGACGGACGTCCAGGGCAGCATGCTGCCAACTTACGCGGTGTCTTGCGGGTTGCGCCGGGCCTCCCGCCAGTCCGTCACCGACCACGTGGGAAACTCAGGCCATGCGACACCGCGCACTCCCGGTGCTGAGGGGGCTGCTGACGCCTGTGTTGGTGCTGGCGCTGGTGGCGGTTTCCGGCTGTGCCAAGAAGCCGGAGCCACTGGTCGCCCTGCCACCACCGAGCACCCTGGACCTGGTTGCCCAGCACGGCGAGCTGCGGGTATGCAGCACCGGGGACTCCCGCCCGTTCACCTTCCGGGACCCGGCCAACGGGCGGTGGAGCGGCACCGACGTGGACCTGGCGGGCGACCTCGCGGGCCGGCTCGGCGTGCGGTTGACCCTGGTCCCGACGACCTGGACAACCATGCTCGACGACCTGGGCGGCGGCCACTGCGACATCGTGATGAGCGGCGTGCCGATCACCCTGGACCGGGCCCTGCGGGCCGCGTACAGCCAGCCCTATCTGACAGACGGCAAGACACCGATCACGAGGTGCGCCGACGTCGCCCGGTTCCAGACCCTGGACCAGATCGACCGTCCTGGAGTGCGAGCGGCGGTGAGCCCCGGGGGCACGAACGAGTCCTTCGCCAAGGAACGGCTCCGCAAGGCCAAGCTCATCTCGTTCCCGAACAGCACCGCCAGCGTACAGGAGATCCTCGCCGGCCGCGCAGACGTCATGATCACCGATGTCAGCGAAGCCCGTAACCAGGCCAAACAACATCCGGGCCAGCTGTGCGCGGTCAACCCGGACCGACCGCTGAGCGCCGGCCAGAAGGCCTACCTGCTGCCCCGGGGAGACACCGTGTTCCAGCAGTACGTGGACACCTGGCTGCGGATAGCACAGGCCGACGGCACCTTCCTGCGGATCAACCGCCCGCTGACCGGCTGATTGCTCTGATTAGAGCCAATATACTCCGCATAAATCTTCACCCAGTCGGACAAATCTCGGAGGAACTACGCGTTGCCATTCGCCACCTTGTGGAGCGGGTATCACACGAATTCACCCCACCCCTTCACGCACGCTTAAGCACGATGCAGGAGAGCTTCAACGAGGCCAGGTCGCAATCGCGTTATCAGCAGGCTCAACGATGTCGACCAAATCTGACGAATCAGCTTCGAGCAAAATCCGGGGATCAAAACGGAAGTACCCTCGAGGGGTACCATTAGTGGTAGCAACAAAGTTCAGCCCTACGACCGAGCGGTCGATCAGATGCGGTAGGGACCAAACCGGCTCAAGAACAGCCGAAACCGCTCCGGAGCCAATTCCAAGACCTTGGAGAATACTGGGTCCGGCGAGCCTTGCCTCATCCACCTCCAGAATCCCTTTCAGTTTCCTTAATGATAGTCGTTCATTTCCAGGCAGGTGAATGGCGAACAGACCTCTTGTCGTCTCGATTATGAGCGTCTTCAACTCATTGCGGAGAGGAATAGCTCGTGCGATAGCCGCCTCTTCGCAAGTGACTACATCGCTACTAGTACTCCTAGTCACCATCGTTAGCCCAGGTGCGGATGTCCGCTTATAGAATGCGTAGCCTGCCATGTCACGTGGAGAAACTCCGAACTGCCATGCCGCCTCAAATGCTTCGCGCCGCTCCTGACACCGCCCGTGATCCAGAATCAACTTTCCACCACGCACTCGCCCTGAGTTGCTGAAGGCAGGCAGCGCAATATAAGCACGCAGAAATTGCGGCGACCTCGCCTGGAAGAAGATCACCATATCCTCGAGAGCGTTAAATAGCGAAGCATTCTCCGAGGTTGCTACCCTGACATCGATTCCTGACTCGTCCTGCAGACGAATCATACCCTTGAGATCGTCGGCAGAGTCCCCCGGAACCACGAACAGGCGGCGAATCTCCGCGCCACGCGTGGCGGCACTAATATTCTTTTCAAAGTACATTTGCTGATCTTTGTCATTCGCCCACGCTCGAGACGACACTGTCGAGACAGCCATTATATGTGTCTCCTCTGCGGCATCTGCAATCTCTATATTAAGCCGGCTGTAGTACTGGCCGGTTGTTAGAGATACCTCTCCGCTGACCGCAGTCCGGAGGCCTGCCAGCATCGGCGCCAGAACCAAGCGCTCGATAAGGCCGTGCCAGGTAGCAGGGACCATGGGAATCTTGTCCCGAACAATCCTCACTACTTCGGCGGAGTCCGGATGGCTAGGATTGAACGAGTCGCGGAACCGCAGTGCCCAGCTCGCAATGTGATCGGCGTTTGACTCTACTTCGTTAGCGTCGAAGTTAATCGTGGTGAGTCCGGAGAGATCAGTTGGAACACGTGGCAGCGTGCCATCATGGTGGGGCACACGAACAATAGCGATACGTTGCCGTCCAAACGCGTGGAGAAAATACCCCAACTCGAATATGATGTTGTCTCGGGGAGAGAACGACTCTACCCCACGATACCAAGTTCGATCGTCTGCTGTTGCTATAAGCACGGCACCGTCGGCTTGATGCATGAGTCGGTCTAATGCATCAAGCCCATAATCTCCCGGCCTAAATACCCGACGCCAGGGTATCGTCGAGATCCCAACTCGTTCGAGCGCATGTTTAACGACACGTGCGTATTCGTCCGCTTCGCTTGACGCACCGATAAAAACATTTAGATTGGCCATACACTGTTCACCACCTCTTCCTGTTAGATCACCTCAATCTCGCGAGCGGATTCGTCGAGCCAGACAAGAGTCGACACCTGAATTCGCTAGGCCCTTCCGAGGCCCTTACCGCTAGAATTACGTTAGCTTATCGTTCCTGGTGTAAAGCTCGGCTTTACGGTGGCCGACGCGCCCCTCTTCAAGTCGGCCAGTCGGCACCACAAGACTATAAGTCTTTGTCACGCGACGCCTAAATGAGTCTTTATTGATGTTGCGACCGAGGATGCTCTCGTAGGTACCTTGTAGCTCTCGGAGCGTGAAGTACTCCGGTAGTAATTGGAGCGCGACATCTGAATGCCAAATAAGCGAGCGCACTCTTGCCACCACGCGGCCAAGAATCAAGGAGTGATCGAAGACCGGGCCCACCACGTGCCCTCTTGAGTCCTTCAGAGTTATCCGCTCATCTTTCACGAGCGCACCCTGAGGTCCAGTAGTCTCCAGCGCAAAAGCGACAACATCCACATCTCGTGAGCACGCTTCCATCACGTGTTCGAAGGGGACTAGTGCATAGTAGGCCACAGTCGCTACCCAACCTCTCGGATCTCGTCCGGGCTTGGTCCAGGCAAACAACTGCTCCGGCTTCAGACTGATATTGAGTCCAAGTTTGGTGCGCAGCCCTCGCAATGCGGCGGCTTCCAACTCTTCTTGCTCTGCGACGAACACACCCGGCAATGCCCACTCGCCGATGAAGGGGGCGTGCTGGCGCCGCCAAAGCACGGTCCAGAGCTGACCATCCGATACCGACAATACCGCTGGGTCGACGGCCAGCGAAGGTCGCGGATACTGCTCGAGCCCGCCCACACCTGACGTCGACCCAGTATCGACCCCCACTAACACTTCACCTACCACGTTTCGTAGTCATTCCGAGAACTGGCGCCACGACCACCGGCGGCCTCGAGACGACGCCGCTCCTCGTTCAGCCACCGCTGGTTCTCGGCCTGCCGGCGGGCGCGCCGGGCGAGCGTGTGCTCCACGACCCTGCCCCCCACGATCACACCCAGTGTGAAGATCAATCCAATCAGAGCCAGCGCAGCGAAGCTCATACTTGTCATCGCGCACTCCCTCCGTCCACTCGGGGATACAACCGCACGCGAGTGCTAATCGCCAGCGGTTCGATGCACTCAGCATATATGTGAGGCGCATCGAAGATATCCGCCATCAGAGTGAAGTACCCGAGGTGGGAGATCGGGTCAGCGGCGGGCGGCGCGTTTGCCCAGGTAGTCGGCCACCACCTCGGCCCCCAGCCCGTCCAGCGTCGGCGCCACCACCCGGCCTCCACAGCGACGGGCCACCAGGTCGACGAACCGGGCCAGCCGGGGGTCGTCCCCGAGCATGAACACCGTGACCGAGGCGTGCAGCCGGGACAGCTCGTCGACCTCGGCGAGGGTGGCGCGCAACGTCTCGCGGCTCGGCGGGTAGTCGAAGTACGCCTCGCCGTCGGGCTCCAGGTGCGCGGTCGGCTCACCATCGGTGACCACCAGCACCACCGGGGTCGCGTCGGGGTGCCGGCGCAGGTGTCGCCCGGCCAGCAGCAGCGCGTGGTGCAGGTTGGTGCCCTGCTCCCAGGCGCCGTCCAACCCGACGAGTTCGGCCAGCTCGACCTGCCGGGCATGCCGGCCGAAGGTGACCAGCTGCAGCGCGTCACCCCGGAACCGGGTGGAGACCAGCTGGTGCAGCGCCAGCGCGGTGCGTTTCATCGGCACCCAGCGACCGTCCTGCACCATCGACCAGGAGATGTCCACACACAGCGCCACGGCCGCCCGGGTGCGCTGCTCGGTCTCGACCACCTCCACATCGGTGACGTCCAAGCTTCGATCATCGCCGGCCGCGTGCCGCAATGCCGCATTGGCCAAGGTCCGGGAGACGTCCCAGGACTCGGTGTCACCGAACGCCCACGGACGGGTCGCCCCGGTGGGCTCGCCGGCGGCGCCGGACCGGCGGGTGTCTCGCTGCCCGGTCCGACCGCGCGCCCGGTCCACCACCGCCCGCAGCGCCGACTCCCCGAGCCGCCGCAACGCCTTCGGCGAGAGCCGCAACGACCCGTCGGCGGTCCGCTCGAACAGCCCCTGGCGTTCCAGCTCCCGCTCAAGCCGGGCCAACGCCTGGGCGTTGACTCTCGCGCGCGCCCCCAGTGCTGATTCCAAGGCGTCCAGGTCGATGTCCTCCAGCCGAGCGCCCGGGTAGCTTTGGGACAGTTGCTCAGCCAGCGAGTCCAGCTGCCCCAACTCCTCCAGCGCCCGGGTGGCCTCCCCCATGCCGAGCGGGTTCTGGCCGCGGAACCGGCCGCTTCCGTCCCAGTCGTCGCCGGGCCGCAACCCCCGCAGTCGGGCGTCGAGCTGGGCCATCGCCTGCGCCAGTCGAGGGTCGCCGAACGCCTGCTGGGCCAGCTCGGCCAGCTCGGCCCGCTGCTCTTGTGTCATCGAGTTGAGCATGCGCTGCGCGGCGGCGGCACGTTGCGCGAGCAGGTCGATCAGCTCTTCGGTGGTCTGTGGGTTCTCCGGGAAGAACTCGCCGTGCTGGGCCATGAACTCACCGAACTGTTCGGCGGTGTCCTGTCCTTGCGCGTGCTGGGCCAGCAGCCGGTTGAGGTCGTCGAGCATCTGGCGGACCCGCTCGACCATCTCACCCGAGGCGTTCTGCTGTATCGACTCAAAAGCCTGCTTCATGCCCTGGAACCGCTGGTCGAGCAGCTCCCGCCCGAGCAGGTCGCGGATCTGTTCGTAGGCCTCCCGGGCGTCCGAGCTGCGCCAGTCGTACTCGGCGAGCTCGCGGACCGCTCCGCCGGTGTCGTCCGGCACCGCGTCCAGTTGCAGCTCCCGGAACCGGGCGTCCTCGCCGTCATCGCGGCCCAGGGTGTCGCGTTCGGCGTTCAGCGCGCGGTCCAGCAGCTCGCGAACCTCCCGCAGGGTGCCGTCCAGCCGGTTGTCCCGCTGCAGTCGGGACCGCCGCTGCCACACCTCACGGCGCAGCTCGTCGAGCCCGCGCCGGCCCTCCATGCCACGCCGCAGCAGCTCCCGCAGCGCCGCTCGCGGCGAGCTGCCGGACATCACGTCGTCGCCGATCTGGTCCAGCGCGGCGCGCAGGTCGAACGGTGGCGCCAACGGGTCGGGCCCGTCCCGGTAGGGCCCGTAGGCGTACCGCTTCACCCGTAGGTCACCGAGCCGTCCTGGTCCTCGGTCTCTTTTGCCAGCCGACGGGTCAGGAACAGCAGCTCCAACGCCAGCTCGGCGGCCGAGGCCATCGGGCCGGGTGCCTCGGTGCCCTCGGCGTCGAGCCGGCGGGCGATCTCGGTGAGTACCGGGGTACGGGGTAACGCATCGACCACGACCGCCGCCGGCACCCGCTCGCCGGTGCGCACCGGGTGCTGGGCCACCGCCTCGGCCAGCGGGTTGAGGTCCAGACCGGCCAGCCTCGCCCGGGCGGTCTCGGCGGTGGCCTTGCGCAGCAGGTGCTCCAGGATCTCCTGCTGGCCTGCTCTGTCATCGAAGCCGGACTCGAACTCCAACTTGCCGCGCAGCACGTCCGGTACCGCGTCCAGGTCGACCGGCCGGGCGACGGGGGCATCCTCGCCGGTCAGGGCGGCGCGGCGGAGCGCGGCGGCGGCGACGATCTCGGCGGCGGCGATGGCGAACCGGGCGGACACCCCGGAGCGCTGGTCGACCGAGCTGGACTCGCGCAGCTGCCGGGAGAACCGGGCGAGCACCTCCAGCAGGTGGCTGGGCACATCGGCGACCAGCTCCGCCTCCTGCGTGATGAGGGCAACCTCGTCGGCCACCTCGAGCGGGTAGTGGGTGCGAACCTCGGCGCCGAAGCGGTCCTTGAGCGGGGTGATGATGCGGCCGCGGTTGGTGTAGTCCTCCGGGTTGGCACTGGCCACCAGCAGCACGTCCAGCGGCAGCCGTAGTGTATAGCCGCGGACCTGGATGTCACGCTCCTCCATGACGTTCAGCAGCGCCACCTGGATCCGCTCGGCCAGGTCGGGCAGCTCGTTGATGGCCACCACGCCCCGGTGCGCGCGGGGCACCAGCCCGTAGTGGATGGTCTCCGGATCCCCCAGCGACCGGCCCTCGGCCACCTTCACCGGGTCCACGTCGCCGATCAGGTCGGCCACGCTGGTGTCCGGGGTGGCCAGCTTCTCGGTGTAGCGCTCGTCGCGGTGCCGCCAGGCCACCGGCAGCTCGTCGCCGCATTCCGCCGCCCGTCTGATCGAGGCCGGGGTGATCGGCGCTTGCGGATGTTCGCCGAGCTCCGAGCCTTCGATCACCGGCGACCACTCGTCCAGCAGCGCCGCCAGGGAACGCAGCAGCCGGGTCTTGCCCTGGCCCCGCTCCCCCAGCAGTACCACGTCGTGGCCGGCGATCAGGGCGCGTTCCAGCTGGGGCAGCACGGTGTCGCCGAACCCAACTATCCCCGGCCACGGGTCCCGCCCAGCGCGCAGCGCGGCGAGCAGGTTGTCACGGATCTCGTCCTTGACCCCGGGCGGGGTCTGGCCGGCGGTGCTGTATCCGGCGGCGCGCAGCTCGCCGAGGGTGCGGGGCAGTTTCGGGGTGTCTGGCACGTACTCCACGCTACGTCGGTCAGCATCGCTTCGCCGCCGCGCGGCCGGTTCAGAACGCCGGCCAGGGGATCGCCGGGCCGTATCCGGACGGCGCCGGGAACTCCGGTAGCGCCAGCACCGCGTCGACCCGGTCGGACAGCGCGCGCAGCTCGGGGCGGGTGAGGTGCTCCGACAGGGTGCTACACAGCCCGCAGTCCAGCCGTCGGCGCAGCGCACGCATCGCATCGACCAGCTCGGCGGTCAGCCGTCGACCAGTCCAGCCCCACAGTACCGTGCGCAGCTTGTCGTCCTCGTGCAGGCAGATGCCGTGGTCAACGCCGTACACCCCACCGCCGACCGCCGCGAGCACGTGCCCGGCCTTCCGATCGGCGTTGTTGATCACGACGTCCAGCGCGGCCATCCGTTGCAGCTCCGGCCGGTCGGCGTGCGCCAGTACCACCGGCTCGCCCGCACCGTCGCGGGCCCGCAGCACCGTCAACCAACCCGAAGGCACTTCGCCGGGGGCCACCACGTCGACCAGCTCGCGTTCGTCGTCGGTGTCGATCCACAGCTGCACCATGCCCGGCCCGAACGGCCCCTCCCGCAGCAGCGTCGGCGGGACCACCGACGGCTCGCCGTCCCGCGCGAACGCCTCGGCGACCAGGTAGCTGGCGTACTCCCGGCCGGCCAGGGTGCCGTGCGGGAAATCCCACAGCGGTCGCTCACCACGGACCGGTTTGTACACACACTCGGCGCACACCCCGTCCAGCGCCACCGAGCACAACAGGGTCGCGTTGGACGCGCTCACGATCCGGCCGGTGACCTCCATCCGGCCGTCACGCAGCAGCCCGGGCACGGCCGGGTCTCGAGGATCCATCTGGGGCGGGTGCCTCAGCTGTCCCCGGTGGCCACGCGCGAGTGGTACCCGTTCTGCCTGGGGCAGATGTGACCGCTGGGAGTCAACGGTTGCGCGCACAGCGGGCAGGGCGGGCGGCCGGCGGAGATCACCCGCTCGGCCCGGGTGGCGAACGCTCTGGCCTGCACCGGGGACAGGAACACGCGCACCGCGTCCGGACCCTCCTCGGTGTCGTCCAGCACCACCGACTCGTCGATCTCCTCCTCGGTGAACGCGAGCAGCTCGACCACGATCGAGCTGGAGTCGGCGTCCCAGCCCAGGCCCATGGTGCCGACGCGGAACTCCTCGTCCAACGGCACCACCAACGGCTCAGTGTCCACCGCGTCGTCACCGGTCTGCGTGGTGACCTCGGTGCCGAACCGGCGGGTGATCTCGATGAGCAGCGCGCTGATGCGCTCGGCCAACACGGTCACCTGCTGTTTCTCCAGCAGCACGCTGACCGTGCGAGCGTCTTCGACGGCCTGCAGGTAGAACGAGCGCTCGCCGGGCTCCCCGACTGTGCCGGCGACGAACCGGTCGGGTTGGCGGAAGACGTGAATGACGCGTGACATGACGACCCCGACATTAGGCCAACAGGACCGAGCGGGCACAACGGTGGCCGTAGCGGTGACCCGGACCACGCCGCCGTGCTCAGGGTACGCCGGTGGAGCCACCCACCACCGCGTCCGACGACCGCTTGGGCGCCCGCTTACGCCGGCCCTTGTGCGGCGTCGGGATCAGCCCGCTGACGTCGCCGCCGGTGTCGTTCATCCGGGATACAAACGGCCGGGTCTCGGTGTAGTGCACCACGCTGATCGAGCACGGGTCGACCAGGATGCGCTGGAACGTGTCCAGGTGGCAGCCCAGCGCGTCGGCAAGCACCGCCTTGATCACATCGCCGTGGCTGCACGCCAGCCAGACCGCGCCCGGGCCGTGCTCGGCGGCCACCTTCGCGTTGTGCCCACGCACCGCGGACACCGCCCTGGCCTGCATGCCGGCCAGCCCCTCCCCGCCGGGGAACACCGCAGCCGACGGGTGCTGCTGCACCACCTTCCACAGCGGCTCCTTGCCCAGCACCTTCAGCTCGCGGCCGGTCCAGTCGCCGTAGTCGACCTCGGCCAGCTCGTCGTCCTCCTGGGCGGACAACTCGCGGCCGGCCAGCAGCGGCGCCACGGTCTGTTGGCAGCGCTGCAGCGGCGAACTGATCACCGCCGCCAGCGGCACCGCCTTGAGCCGCTGGGCCAGCGCCCACGCCTGCCCCCGACCGGTCTCGTCGAGCTCCACGCCGGGGGTGTGCCCGGCGAGCACACCCGCGGTGTTGGCCGACGAGCGACCGTGGCGCAGCAGGATGACAGTGGTCACGAGGCTCAGGCTACGTCGGGGTGAGCCAGCCCGCCGCCAGCGTGACCATGATGGCCAGCCCGAGCACGATCCGGTAGGGCACGAACGCGGTGATCCGGTTGGTGGAGACGAACCGCAGCAGCCAGGCAACCGAGGCGTAGGCCACCACGAAGCTCACCACCGTGCCGACCACTGTAGGCAGCACCCCGATTCCCCCGCCCAACGCTTTCTTCAGTTCCAGTGCGCCGGCACCGAGCAGCGCCGGGATGCCCAGATAAAACGACAGCTTGGTGGCGGTCACCCGGTCGATGCCGCGAAGCAGACCGGCGCTGATGGTGGCGCCCGACCGGGACACCCCGGGCACAAGCGCGATGCACTGCACCAACCCCACGGTGAGCACGTCGGCCGCGCGCAGGTCGGCCTCCCCCTTATGCTGTGACGGGTGGCGCTCGGCCCACCACATCACGGCACTCCAGGCGATCAACGCCCCGGCCACCACCCACAGGGAGCGCAGCGAGCCCTCGATCAGGTGTCTCAAGGCCAGCCCGACGATGCCGATCGGCAGCGAACCGAGCAGGATCAGCCAACCGAAGCGGTACTCCTCGGCCTCCCGCGCCGGCGCGCTGAGCAACCCTCGGCCCCATCCCAGCACGATCCGGGTTAGATCACGCGCGAAGTAGAGCAGCACCGCGACGATCGCCCCGACCTGGATCACCGCCGTGTAAGCGGTCACGGCCGGGTCATCCACCCGCAGGTCGAGCAGCTTCTCGGTGATGGTCAGGTGCCCTGTCGAGGACACCGGGAGGAACTCGGTCAACCCCTCGACGATGCCCAGCACCACGGCCTGCAGAAGGTTCACCGCGCCACGCTATCGGCGGCACCGGCAGGCTCGCGGACCGGCCAGCCGGATGCACGGATCGGAACTGACATCTACCCCAAGCCGGTACAGCACTCTATGGTGGGTGGCCATCGCAGCATGCGACATTGCGTCACCGGCGACGACGGGGTGGAGGTGGGCCGGTGGAGCGTAGCGCCGGTGTGATGGAAGAGGACGGCGCCGACGGGGAGTGGGAGTACCGGCCGCTGCGGCTGCCGCCCGAGGTCTCTCGGCTCACCGCGTCGGTCCGGTTGGGAATCCAGGCGGAGTTCGGCGGCTGGGAGCTGTCCCGCGTCCGGCTCTACCCTGGCGGTGAGCGCAAGGTGCTACTTCGTCGGCGTCGCACCCGCCAGCGGCTGCCCGGCCTCAGCTACTGAGCGAGCGAACGGCACTTTCGCACGTTGGATGTGGGCGAAAGTGCCGTTCGATCAGCGCTGCCGCCGGGTTGTCGTCAGCCCGCACGAGCCGGGCCGGCTCACTCACTCCAGCCGACCGTCGGCGGCGGGATGCTCCCGGCCGGTCCGGGTACGCCTCGGAAGTTGTAGGGCGCTGACTCGCGCCCGGGCTGGACGAACCACGCCTCGCCACCCTGACCGCGCTCCAGCACCGCGTCCACAGCGGTCACCACGTCGTCGGTGGTCAACAGCGGGAAGTCGGCGAACTGATCGCGGTGCCCGGCGATCAGCGGGGTGTCGACGAACCCCGGGCACAGTGCGCACACCCGGATGTCCTCCTCGGCCAGGCCGGCTCCGACGGCCCGCACGTAGCCGACCACAGCGTGCTTGGTGAGGGTGTAGAGCGGGTCCCCAGGCATCGGCAGCAGCCCGGCCAGCGACGCGGTGGCCAGCACCGTGCCGCCCCCGTACTTGCGCAGCACCGGCACCGCGGCGCACAACCCGTACACCACGTGGTCGATGTTCACCCCGATCAGCCGCCGGTAGCTCTGCACGTCGAGGTCGTGGGTGCCGGACTGGCCGCCCCCGACGCCCGCGTTGAGCACAACCAGGTCCAGCCGCCCGAAGCGGTCCTCGACGATCGAGGTGAACATCGGCATGATGTCCGGGTCGGAGACATCCCCGGGCAACCCGAGCCCGGCCACCTCGTCGGCGACCCGCCGGGTCGCCTCGGCGTCCCGGTCGATGATCGCCACGAACGCCCCTTCGGCGGTGAACCGCCTGGCCAGCGCGGCGCCGATACCGGAGGCGCCGCCGGTGACGATTACGCCGCGGCTCTTCAGATCCATACTCAACACGTCCTCAGGCTCTGTCTGATTTCCGCTCAGCAAGTTCGCAGGAAGCGATCCAACACGCGGGTGCCGAACAGTAACGAGTCGACCGGCACCCGTTCGTCCACCCCGTGGAACAACGAGGCGAAGTCCAGGTCCGGCGGCAGCCGCAGTGGCGCGAAACCGAAGCAGCGCATGCCCAGCTTCTCCTCGAAGTGCTTCGCGTCGGTCCCCCCGGACAGCATGTACGGCACCGTGCGCGCGTCGGGATCCTCGTCGGCGAGCGCCTGGGTCATGGCCGCGACCAGGTCACCGTCGAAGGTGGTCTCCAGCGCCGGCAGGTGCAACACCCACTCCCGGGTGACGTCGGGTCCGAGCAGCTCGTCCACCTCTCGCTCGAAGGCTTCCTCCCTGCCAGGCAACACCCGGCAGTCCACCACAGCCTCGGCGCTGGAGGGGATGACGTTGGCCTTGTAGCCGGCGGTGAGCATGGTGGGGTTTGCGGTGTCGCGGACGGTGGCGCCAATAATCCGGGACAGCGGGCCCAGCTTGGCCAACGCGCCGTCCAGATCGTCCTCCGGAAACTCCATCCCGGTCACCTTGCTGACCTGGCTCAGGAAGGCCCGCACGGTGTCGGTGAGCACGATCGGGAAGCGGTGGTTGCCCAGCCGCGCGACCGCCTCGGCGAGGGTGGTGACCGCGTTGTCGGTGTGCAGGAACGAGCCATGTCCCGCGCGACCGCGGGCCCGCAGCCGCATCCACGCCATGCCCTTCTCGGCGGTCTCGATCAGGTACAGCCTGGCTGGCTCGCCACGGACATCGGTGAGCGTGAGCGAGAAGCCACCGACCTCCCCAACCGCCTCGGTGCAGCCGTCGAAGAGGTCGGGTCGGTTCTCGACCAACCACTGCGCGCCGTACTTGCCCCCCGCTTCCTCGTCGGCCAGGAACGCGAACACGATGTCCCGGGGCGGTACGATCCCGTCCCGCTTGAACCGACGGGCCACGGCCAGCGTCATCCCGACCATGTCCTTCATGTCCACCGCACCCCGGCCCCACAGGTAGCCGTCCCGCACAGCGCCGGAGAACGGGTGCACCGACCACTCGGACGGGTCGGCCGGCACCACGTCGAGATGCCCGTGCACCAGCAGCGCACCACGTCCCCGGTCCGCGCCGGACAGCCGGGCAAACACGTTGTCCCGACGAACCGCGCCGGACTCGACCGTCTCGATCTCGTATCCGACCTCGGACAACTTGGCCGCCACGTATTCGGCGGCCTCCCGTTCGCCGATAGTGGTCGCCGGGTCGCCGGTGTTGGTGGTGTCGATCCGGATCAGATCGGCTACCAGCCCCACAACCTCGTCTTCGGCGGTGGTCATACCTCGGGCCCTGGTCGCTCGGCCCCAGTGTTGGTCGGCCCAGTGCTGGTCGGCTCGGTGCTAGTCACGGGTCTTCCTACCATCGACACCCCGGGGTCGGTCGGCGCGGGCGACCCGAGATCACCGGCGAAGCCGACGACGACCTGGTCCAGCCGCCGGATCAACCTGGTTACCGCGAGCTGACCCAGCCGGCGTTCGACCGGCTCCGCCCGGGCGGCGGACTCCTCGGCGGCATCGATCAGATCCTCGGCCGAGGCCAGCTCACCGGGCTCGCGCTGTTGCACCCGCTGGCGCAGTTCCTGCACGTTGTCTCGGACGCGGTCCACCGCGGGTTGCAGCGTCGGCGCCCAACCCGGGTCCCTGACCAGCATCGAGGACCGCGCGAGGGCACGCGCGTAGTGGTCGACGGCGGTCAGCACCCGAAGCGCACGGTGATAGCTGGTTCGGCCCCGACGGCCGGGCAGTGGGTTGTCCAACGGTTTCACCCTGGCCCGGAGAGTCCCGAGCGCGACGTCCATGTCCCGGGCCAGCGCCAGCGGCGAACGGAGAGTCGGCCGACCGAGCAACTGATCCGTCGCGGCCACCAGCACGTCGTCCGCCGCGTCGACCGCGTCATCGAGCGCCTCGCCGAAAACGTCCCGGGTTCGCTTGGGCAGAATCAGGAAGCCGGCCAGGATTCCCAGCGCCGCGCCCACAGCGGTCTCCTCCACCCGCACCAGCAGGGTGTGCGCACTGAACTGCCCGATTAGCCCATAGAGCAGGGCCAGCACGGCGGTGATCCAGAAAGCCATCAGCGCCTGGGACACCCGAGCAAGGTACATCGCCAGGAAGACGCACCCGAGCATCAGCGCCAACGCAGGAAGCCGCGCATCGCCCACCCAGGCGGCGAGTCCAACACCCGCGAACACACCGCCGATGGTCCCGACCACCCGCTGCAGACCGCGGTTGAGCAGATCACCTCGGCTGGTGGTGCCGGCGAACACCACGAACGCCGCGATCACCGCCCAGTACCAGCGCGCCGGCGAGATCACCTCGCCAGCCACGATGGCCAGGCTCGTCGCGACCGCGACCTGCACTGCCTGCCGGGTCGCCAGCCGCAGTTCGGGACGCTCGCAGTCGACCCGTTCGGTGTCGACGTCCGTATCTGGCCGGGCGCCGTCTACGCCTTCATCGGCATCGCTCTCCGATACGGGTGCGGGCGGGTCCGGCGGCCGGACGGCGGCATCGCCGTTGTCAACCAGCGCCAGCGCCTCGGACAGCCGCGCCACCGCGAACCCCACGCGCTGCACCCGATTCCCGCCACTGGCGGATCCGGTGATCAGGCCGGCGACGGCATCCTCGGCGTCGGCCAGGGCGACTGCCGCCGCACCAGTCGAAGTACCCGACTCGGTGGCTCGTTCGAGGGCGCGCACACCGACGATCAGGGTGGCCGAGGTGGACGGATCGAGCAACTCCGGGCGCTGCAACATGCGCCGGGTGGCCACGGCCAACCGCTCGGCGGCCAGCTCGGCGTCGAGTACCCGCAGCGTGAGCCCGTCCAGGTCGCAATCCGCTGCGTCGTCCTCGGCAAGACGGTCCAGCTGGTCGGCGACCAGCAGCGCGGTGTCGTTTAGCCGTGCCCGGGCCTGCCGTACCGCGCGCATCCGCCGCTCGACCACGACCCCGCCCCGACCATGCTCGTCGGCCAGGATCTCTGCGACCTCGCGGATCAGTGCGTGCAGCCGCGCCCGGAAGGCCCGCAACAGGCCGTGCAGCACGCGCGCCCGACGCTCGGCGAACAGCCAGGTGCGCAGCACCAGGGTCGCGGTGATCCCGACCAACACGGCCACCAGCAACCAGCGCAGTTCCGCGACGGTGGCCTGGAGAAACTGAGTGAAGAAGTACGGCATGAACCCGGCCATGCCGAGCGCCATCCCCCGGGGGCCGTAGCTGCGGACGTACACCGCCGCAGCCATCACCAGCACGAACACCACGTCGGCCGCCACCCGGTGGGGCACGAGCAGCGTGCCCAGAACGACCGACGCACTCGCCGGCAGCACCATCAGCGCGGTCGTCACCCGCTGTCGTGTCGGCTCGACCTCGTTCACCGAGAGATTGCTGATCATGGCCAACACCGCGGCGAACAGAACCACCGTCACCGAGACCCCGACCATCGCCTTGACGGCCATCATCACAGCCGCAGCGGTCGCCATGGCAAGCACCGCGACCGACGCGAGCCGCAGCCGCGACAACCCCGGGTCCACGCCACTCAGCCAGGTACGCAGGTCAGCCACCCACGCCGGTCTCCGCACCCGCCGATCCTCCCACGCACAGCGGCGTCCCCGACCAGTCGGGCAGAGCCCGAGCGGACCACTGCGGGGATCCGCCCCAGCGCGACCCGCATCAGCTCGGTAGGGGTACTCGCGGCCAGCCCGGTGTCAGCTATCCTGCGTTCGCAACGGTCCGAGTGGCGGAATGGCAGACGCGCTAGCTTGAGGTGCTAGTGCCCTATTAATGGGCGTGGGGGTTCAAGTCCCCCCTCGGACACGCGCACTATCTACACGGGGCTCGGCCGTGGCGTATACGGCCTGCTCCTGCGGCTCGTAGCGGAGCTGGAGCCTCAGTTGCTGGTAAAGGCGGCTGAGGCTCATCGGCTTGGCGTCCACGAGAGTCGGCCCGACATCGCCGAGCGAATCGATCATCCGTAGACCTCGGCGTCGGCCAGTGCTTCCGAGACGGATGCGTTCTCCAGCTCAGCTCGCGCCGCAGCGCGCTCGGCCTGAGCTTCGTTGATGCCTTCGACCAGCGCCGCCGGGTCAACACCTGCCTCAATGGCTGCCTGTAACCGGCGCAACCGCGCCTCAGCCTTGGTGAGCCGCGCTTTCATCGCCTCCCGCTGTAGGTGCCCGAAACTCGGCCCAAGTCTCGTGACCTGCACATTCGGTACGATCCGCGCCGTGGCATCATCCGTATCATGGCCTGTGACTGATATACCTCCTGGCATCGCGAACCGTCAGCTGGTTGGTGTTGCTCGCCCGGTCCGAGGCGCGAAGGACGTTGAGATCCTGGTGCTGCGCCACCAACTCTCCGTGCTCCGCCGCTGGACCACCACCGGTGACCCTCGACCGGGCCGCCCACCGGTCGCGGCCGGGCTTCGTCGCCTTGTGGTGCGTCTGGCCACGGAGAACCCAACCTGGGGATACCGTCGAATCCATGGCGAACTCGCCGGGCTCGGCTACCAGATCGGCGCCTCCACCATCTGGAAGATCCTCAACACGGCCGGGCTCCAACCCTCGCCGCAACGTGCGGGGCCAACTTGGGCACAGTTCCTGCGAGCCCAGGCGCACGCGATCCTCGCCTGTGACCTGTTCCACCTCGAGACCATCACTCTGAACAGGCTCTACGCGTTCTTCGTCGTCGAACACGCCACCCGCCACGTCCACATCGTCGCAGTCACCGCCCACCCGACCGGCGCATGGCTGACCCAACAAGCCCGCAACCTGGCGATCGACCTCGATGATGCAGGCAGGTGCTTCCGGTTCCTCATCCGCGACCGAGACATCAAGTTCACCACCACGTTCGACGCCGTGTTCACCGCAGCCAATATCGAGGTGATCAGAACACCGGTCCAAGCTCCACGAGCGAACGCGATCGCCGAACGATTCGTACGCAGCATCCGACGAGAGCTGTTGGACCGACTGCTGATCATCAATCAACGCCACGCGACCGCAGTGCTCGCCGAATACGAAAACCATTTCAATCACCATCGGCCACACCGCGCCCTGGCTCAGGCCACTCCCCTACGCGCCCTCGCACCCACAGACCGAACCGACACCACAAGCGTCCGACGGCACGACCGACTCGGCGGCCTCATCCACGAGTATCAGCAGGTCGCATGACCTGAGCCGAGTTTCGGGCACCCACAGGCTCTTACCGTCCCCACAGCGGTCGACGGGCAGCCTGGCTACCATGAATCACGTTGCCGGGCCCGCCGCGGGTACATCCGCCGCTCGCCAGATGCTGAACAAGGTTCCCGAGGTCACGCTCTACTTCTGGGTCATCAAGGTGCTCTGCACCACCGTCGGTGAGACAGCGGCGGATTTCCTGAACGTGCGGTTGGGCTTCGGTCTGTCCGGCACGAGTGTCGTGACGGGGTTGCTGCTGGCGGCGGTGTTGACGGTGCAGTTCCGGGCCCGCCGCTACGTCCCTGGCGTGTACTGGCTGGCCGTGGTCCTGCTCAGCGTGGCCGGCACGTTGATCACGGACAACCTCACGGACAAGCTGGGGATCCCGCTGCAGCTCAGTGTGCTGATCTTCGGGTTGGCCCTGCTGGCGACGTTCGCTGCCTGGTACGCGTCCGAGCGGACGCTGTCGATCCACACCATCATGACCACCCGCCGCGAGGCCTTCTACTGGTCGGCGATCCTGTTCACCTTCGCCCTCGGCACGGCCGCCGGGGACCTCCTCGCCGAACAGCTGAAACTCGGGTACGGTCTCTCCGCCGTGCTGTTCGCCGCAGTGATCGCGATCGTGGCCGCCGCCCATTACCGGCTCGGTCTCAACGCGGTAACGGCGTTCTGGATCGCCTACATCCTGACCCGGCCGCTGGGCGCCTCCCTCGGGGACCTGTTGTCACAGAGTCGGGCGCACGGCGGTCTGGGTCTGGGCACCACCGCCACCAGCGGACTGTTCCTGGCCGCGATCGCCGGGCTGGTGATCTTCATGAGTAGGAGCCGCCTCGACCAGACCACAGACGACCAGGTGCCCTCTTCGAACCCGGCAGGAGTCCACAGGTGACCAGGACCAACCAACCATCGCTCGCGCGCCCGAAGTGGATGGTCGGCGCGCTCGCCGCCGGAGCCCTCGCGCTGGTCGCGGGTTGCGGCGCCACGACCCCGACGACCCCGCCGGGCGGCCCGAGCG
>JALYVZ010000082.1 GCA_030852965.1 Actinomycetota bacterium
GGCCGGTCATGGCCGACCAGCGCCGACCGTGCCTGCCCCAGGCTGGTGGGTGCCTTCCTCAGTGGGCCGTCATCGTTGCCGTCGACGAGGAAAGGCCACCTGCGATCACAACGCTGGAAGACCCAGCTCTGAGGGCTTTTACCAGCACAAACGCCACAGCACGGCCGCCTTGACAGTCACCCGGAACCGCTAACTCCGCGGCATTGATCGCGCTGCGACGCCGTCAGGCGCCCTGTACTCCGCCACCGCGACGTGGAGGATTACGGGCAGCAGAGGGGGCTCGATAGCCTTTGTCGAGCTGTCGTCCACCGTGAGGTAGTGATTCTGTGAGCCGTGACCTGACTGTCGACTTGGCTGCGTGTGCGGAGCGGCGGGCAGAGCTCCGAGCGTACTTCGAGACAAAAGTCGATGACGGTCACCGCTTGGTGTGTATGTTTTCGCGGCGATGCAGAGAGTCGGTGGGCTTGTCCGGCTTCGCCGAAGGCCAACTTTCGCATCTTGGGAGCCACTATGAAATAAGCGACTCGGGACGACCGCTGCGCGTCCTGATGGTTCCTATGCAGCGAGGCCGTGACGACGAACACATCACTATGGAACAGCGCGCTGAACAAGTGGAGTCCGGTAAGCCTCTATCTGCAAGACCGAAGCCTCGAACCCAGCAAATGGATGGCACCGCCTTGGCTCTAAAGGTCTTGAGGGTTATTCAGGACGCGCGTACGGTTTTGTATCGCTGCAGGTCAGGGCAGCGTTCCTCAAGATCATATTGCCTCCTGAATAATCCTCCTTGTTGGGTATTCCACTTGCTGGTGACGACTACTTTCTTCTGGGTAGTCGATTGGTGCACCTCTTTGACTGTTTTGCGATGCACAACGCCACTCTATGCTCGCGGCTTAGTGGTTCAGCTTCGGGAGGCGGGAGTAAAGAGATGGCCGGGCTGTGTACCGGGCATCTGCGACAAGCGATTCGCATCCTTGAGCCGACCGTGATTATCTCTCAAGGATGGAGGGACTCCAGAGAGTCGCCGGCTCGATCGGTGGCCAGAGCGCTAGGTGTGCCCGCACCTTCCCGAGGGTCTTGCACGCGAATCGAACTGGACTACGGAACCGTTGCCTTCGTTGCGGTCGTGCATCCATCCCTACATTGGGCCCGTACAACGAAGCTCTTTTCCGATGAGGTGGAGCCCGCCTTGCTGGAGGCCCGCAGTATCTGTCTTAGTGAGTGATGGGACATAGATGGCAATGGCGCGGATGCCGGTCCGGCCCGCCGGTAGCGGAGCGGTAAGGGGGGGCGGGGGCGGGCGCGGCGGCGCAGCCGCCGCTCGATAATAGAGGTCAGCTCCGCAGTATCGCGCTCACAGCTGTCGTGGCCGGCGGCGGCAACTGCGAGGCGGGTTCGACAACGACTCGCGGTTGATGGCAACGCCCAGCTGGTCCGCCAGCTTGGAAGCGCTGCGCCGAGAGGCATGGTCCACGTTGTACACCAACTCTGTGTGGCACCACCATTCTGGCGGGGTCCATTGGTGGTGGGGTGCTGAGGGTCAGTCTGGTTGGCGGGGGCGGTGCTGGTGCGCGAAGGCGACCGCTGACGCGCTCCCCCACGGCTGGAGTGTCTCCGAGGTCGAGCGGAGCCCGACGCCGACGGTGAGGTGCTCAGGCTCTGCCGCAGTGGACCCTGCTCGGCTAGCCGTGTTGTGCCCGCCGCAGGTAGCCGTCGAGGTCGTTGCGATGGATGCGAAACAACTGACCGACCCGGATCGAGGGGAGCTCCCCGGCGTGCAACATGCGATACACCGTCATCTTCGACACCCGCATCGCAGCGGCCGCCTGGGCCACCGTCAGCGGGTCGAGGGTCTCGGGGTCGTGCTGTGCTGGAATGTCCATGCAGGGCCGCCTCTGTGTCCCCAGTCGAGTAGTAGCTCGTGCGGCCACCGGGGTCTGGGGAGGCGTGCGGATCTTAACTCACCACACCCGGCGCGGATCGGCCCCGAGATGGAACCACGTGCCGTGGGACGGCGCGCCACACAACTCGAATAATCCGGGCGCCGACAGAAGTGCGTCGAAGGACGCACAGCCAGCGGCGTCGTACGCCGTGGTCGGGTCAGGGGTCGGCCGGCTGAGAGACGATGTCGGGTAGGCCTGTGGTCAGCCCGGCGAGGGAGCGGGCGATGAGGGCGGCGCCGGCGAGGTCCTAACCCGCGTCGGGCACCGGCCTCACCGGGGTGGCTTCGCCGTGTCGCCGGCGGTGTTGAGGTGGTGTAGCAAGCGTTGGGCAATGAGGATCTTGTCAGTGATTCCGTGCGGCCACACATCACCACCTCTCGCTCGCTGTCGTTGGTGTCATCGCCGGTCAGGGCAGCTTGACGGGGTGGCCGGCCTGGATGTGGCCCGCGAGCTGGCGCAACGTGGTGGGGGAGAGCCGCACACCGAGCGGCTTCAGCGCTTGGGTCAGGGCTTCTGGATGTGTCCGGCGGGTAGACCGCGATAGGTCTGCGCCATACCCTGGAGAACCGCGCGGGCGTAGCCGCGTCGGTGCTGTTTGACCGCGCGAGCGCATTGATGGGCAGGGCGGCGGCGAGCCTGCTCCAGGTTGGATACCACCACCACCACCGCCACCACCGCCGGTGGCGGTGTGCCGCTGTGGCGGAGGCCGCCACGGCGGGTGGGGGATGTGAACGCGGACACTGGGGCCCATCGACGCACCTCTCCTCGAACAGGCACAGTATCGAACTGGTGTTCGACAGGCTAACTCGGGAACGGTCACCCGGCGGGCAGGCGCCACATGAGACGCCGCCGCTGTACCGGATCAGGATCGGCGACTGAGACGCGCTCGGCGCCGTTGATGACCAGGTTCGGGAGCTTGGCCAGTCCGGGGCCTTCGCTACAGTGGCCGACCTCGGCCACGACCGCGGTCACCGGACATAGGTCCGTCCCGGCCACCCAGCGGCGTGCGGGACGGATGGTGGGCGACGGACCTGACCTGCCCGCCGCTCGTGGTTGTCGGCAGCGGGGTCGGCGAATCTAGATCGTGAGCAGGCGATCGAAGAACGAGCGGTAGCGGCCCATGGCCAGGCGCAGGTCCTCGGTGGAGGCCTGGTCGTTGTCCAGGTCGCGCTCGATGTCCTCGCGCTGCCGCTTGAATAGGCCCTCGAGCTCGTCGAGTACCTCCCCGACCAGCTCGTTCGCGCCGCGCACGGCCCGTCTGGGCTCGTCCACGAACTCGCCCTTGAGCTCGGTCCACCGGGTCTGGTAGTTACCGGCCCGGTCCGCCGGGATCAACGTCGCGTTGGTCTCGGTCGACCTGGACGCCAGGGCGCCGGCCGGCTCGGACCTCGCCCGCTCGGCCGACTCGGATGACCCGGTCGGCCCACCCAGCCGCTCGGCGGCCGAGCCTTGCCCGTCGACCGAGTCGTGCCCGGCGGCGGAGCCGTGGTCGGTGGCCGAGTCGTGGTCGGCCCGGTAGGTGGTGTCCTCGACGCTGCTCATGAGTTCGTCTCCCGCTCGGTCATGCGCCGGGTGCCGCTGTCGGCCTGGTGGCCGTTGCTGCTGTCGCCCCGGCGGCCGTCGTTGCGGTTGCCCGTTCGGTTGTCCGCGTGGCGCTCGTCGCCCTGGTGGCGGTCGTCGTCACGACGGTGGTCACGGCCATCGTCGGCACCGCGATCGTCGGCACCGCGATCGTCAAGGGGGTCCTTGTCATCGCGGTGGCCGTCGCTGTCGTGCAGCAGAGCCTCGATCAGTGACCGGTAGGAGGTCACCGCGTGCCGCAGGTCCTCGGTGTCTGCGGTGCCCTGCTCGTTGGCCTCGGCGATCGTGCGGGCCTGCCGATAGTGCTGCGTGACGACCGGGTACTGCACCGAGAGGTCGTCGGCACGCCGGTCGAAGTCGTTGACCGGATAGCCGCGCGCCGTCATCACCTCGACGACTAGCCCATCGGCCTGCCGCACGGCATGGCTCGGGTCGTCGACGAAGTCCGCCTGGACGGTCTTCCAGCGCTCCTCGAACTGGTCGCGCTCCGCGGCGTCGAGCGAGCGCAGCTCGAGCTGCTTGTGCCGCTTCCGCCGTTCGCGCAGCTCCGACTCGGCCTCGCGCGGGTCGTCGAACTGACGGGCGGCGCGGTCGTATTCCGGGCCGAACTGCTCGCGGAGGTTCTCGGTCTTCTTCTTGCGAGCGCCCAGGAACGCGACCACCGCGATGCCCGCGATCACGACCACCGCAACTATGATCACTAGTACAAGTGTGGTGTTGCTCATAGTTCCAGGTTGCCCCGAACCAACAGCCTCAAACACGTTCGGGTGATTGGATACCGGCGGAATGTTAAATTCCGCCGGACGAGCGCAGGCTCAGCCGGCCTCGGTGCGGGTCGGCTTGTCATCGCACCGAGGCCGAGTCAAGATCGACTGATTCATCGGTGAGGTGATGACGCCGAGATCCGGTGGGGAGGGCCCGGCGAAGCCCGCAGGTCGTCGGCATCGGGAGTGATGGACACGTCTGCATTGGGAGTGACGTTCAACACGAACGGGAGCATCAGGGTGGCGCACGCCATCCTGTGCGGCGCGTCCAGACGCGCGGTGCGCTGGGGCTGGATCGCGGTCAGTCTGATGGAGCAGGTCGGTGGGCCAGGCGGCCAGTCGGTCCCGCGCGGTGTGGAAAATCCTCGGCGCCCCCGTCACGATGGCCGCCATTGTGGCCGAGCCGTGGACAAAGGGTCGGCACCGGCCACGGTCGAGACGCGCTCGGTGGGCCTATGCGCCCGCCACGTCCAGCTCGCGGTCAAGTGCAGCCATGACGTGGCGCGCGCCAACCCCGGGCAACGGGGGGTGAGTCACACCGGGGCTGGCGCGTCCAGCGACGGATCCGACCAGGGGGGGCGGGAGAGGTGTCCGTCACAGGTATAGACGTCGGGTGCGCCCGTTTGGTTGCTCGCTTCCCCGAGAATTCTTTCTCTCGAACAGGTGTTCGCGGATACTGTCTTTGAACCCGAGCCCGGCGGTGCGCTGTGAACATGTCACGCCTCCAGCGCATCACGTCCGACCCGGCGGTCTGTCATGGCCAGCCGATGGTGCGCGGATTGCGTTATCCGGTCGAGAGCCTGCTGCAACTGCTGTCCTCGGGCATGACGATCGATGAAGTACTTGACGACTACCCGGATCTGGAGCGTGACGATCTGCTCGCCGCGCTGGAGTTCGGGGCGCTCGCGGCGGGCGGCGGGCGGTACCGGCAGTACGTCGAGAAGCACGTCCGCCCGTCCGTCGGGAGGCGAAGCTCGACGACGTGGACGCCGACATCCTGGACTCGCTGTACGCCGAGATGCAGCGGTGCCGAGACCACTGCACCAGTCGCCTGATCACTGAGGAGTTCCGAGTCGAGCCAGACTGGGGCATGCTCGGGTGGCTCACGATGGTGACTGGCGCACGGCGTGGCAGCTGTGCGCCCTCCACTGGCGGCATGTCGACCTGGAGCGCTCGGTGCAGCCACAGCGAGGCCAGGCTCCAGCCGGGCAGCCCAGTCACCGCGACCTCAGGTCCAGTCTGTGACAGTCTTCACCGAATTCAACGTGACGCATTTTCGATCAAGACAAATCATGCGTGGTGTTAAACTGACCATGCTGGTCTGGGCGTCGTCCTGAACCCGGCCGTTCGGGTGTCCAGGGCGGCTACGTGCCGCTGTGGTCGGCGGATTCGAGCTGGTGGATGGTTGTTCGGTTTGGGTCGCGTTGGTGGTGGCTCCGGGTCCGACGGTGCGATAGTTGATGAGGGCGGTGCGGGCGTAGTGCAGGGCGTCGTCGTCGCGGCCAGCGTCGGTCAGGAGTAGGGGCGATGTTGTAGCGGGTGTGCCCGGCGCCGTAGGTGTTGCCGCGGGCTTCATGGTGTTGGAGGGTTTGTTGGTAGTGGTGCAGGGCTTGGGCGTGGTCCCCGGCCGCGCTGTAGATGTTGCCGAGCTGGTTGTGGATGCTGGCGCGGTAGTCGTGGTGGTCGGGTGGGAGCAGCCGCAGCGCCTGGTGGTTCCGGTGTGGGCGGTGTTGAGGTGGTCGGCCAGTTCGCTGTGCGGGGCGCCGGCGTCGCGGGCATCCTTGAACCGCTCGTAGGCGACGTTGGCCAGGGATGCATGGCTGGCGGCGCGCCAGATCAGGTCGTACTCGGGTTGGAAGTCAAGCGCGCGTTGGAACCAGTGCTGGGCCTGACCGAGGTCCCGCTACCCCGACACGCGCAGGTAGGCGGTGCCGAGATAGGTGGCGGTGGCCAGCCAGCCCGGTGGTGTCACCGATCCGCTCGCGTAAGGCGTAGCCGGCCTGGTAGTGCGTGACGCAGGCCGGGTCTTGCTGCTCGCGAAGCAGCTCTCCCAGCAGGTCCTCGCTGACGGCGAGGCTGCGGAGATGGTGTCGGGCGGTGGGGTCGAGTTGGTCGGTGGGGGTGTCCAGGTGCGGGGCCGCCAGGTCACGGTCCCAGGCGGTGCGGGTGGTTTGCAGCCGGGTGGCGCGTGGCCAGTCCCGCCGGCCCCGGGCGATCCCGACCCGGTAGTCGGTGACGACGCTGTAGTGGTGCTCGCGTCCGGGGTTGGTCGGTGACGGTTATCCGTGGACCGGGGTCCATCGCGTGCCGCTGATCGCCTGGTCGAACTCCTCGGCGGTGAGCTTGGGTGCCACGTCACCTTTCCAGCGAGAAAGACCTGTCCGGCCGGGGCGGTCGGATGGTTCAGGATGCGTCCGCGGCGAGGTGGGTGCGCGCGACGGCGTCGTCGCCGGGCCATCCCCAGCCCTGGCTGTCGTAGATGCGCCGGAAGTCCGCAAGAGTCGGGCCGCCGAATCGCTCGGCGATGCGGCGTTCGATGGCTCGCCCGCGTTCGTCGCGTTCGGCTGCTGTCTCGGGCGGGTGGGCCGAGACGATGTCGGCGATGGCCCGACCGTCGCGCACCACGTGGACGGTGGCGCCTTCGGCGGCCTGGCGGATCGCCTCGGCGACCCCGGGGTCGTCGGGGGACACCCCGAACGGGGCGCTCATAGGGGAGAGGGTAGCGGTCTTGGTCCCGCTGTGCGCCCGGGGCGACCACGCTCAAGGTCTACGCCGCTTGGGGTCGGTGAGTCCGACCGGAGAGTCGCTGAGTTCCTCGGCGGCCGCATGAAGCGGCCAGGAGTCAGGTAGCGGGACGGGATGCAGATGGAGTCCGCCAACGGATGCGGGCTGGGCTTCACCTGGCTCCGGTACTCCTGGCCCTCGGGCCGGGAGGAGATCGCCACCACCCCGCACTCCCCTGATCTCTGAAGCGGTGCTGGGTTCGGGAGGCTGGCCCGTAGATCGCTCCTGCGGGATCGGGCGGTCCTACTCGCAGGCCGTTCCGTCACCGTCGCGGTCGAGGGCTGAGCGATAGCCAGGCTCACCCTTCTGAATGGGGGCTGCGCCGGCTGCACGCGCCGCCGCGCAGTTCTGGTAGTAGGCGGCGCCGCCGCCGGAGTCTTGCGCTTCCGTGCGGGGCACGGGCGCCGGAACCACCCGTGGCGCCGGAACCACCCGTGGCGCGGGCGTTACCCGAGATGCGGTGGCGACCGCGGGCGGCGAGGCCTGCTCGAAGGGTTGTGGGGCCGGCACGATCTGGGGCGCAGGAGGAGTTGCGACGAGGGGCCGCGGCACTGCTTGCTCGATGGGCACAGCAGGTACCGTCGCGGCGGTAGGCGCCGATGGTGCGGCCGGACTCAGAGCACCGCCGAGGACGAACGCTCCAATAGCGATGATCAGCGTGCGGGTAGTGAGCCCGCGACTGCCGTCGGTCAGCTTCCGGGCACGGAGCCAGACGACGAACGCAGGGACAGCCAACACCAGCAAGAACGCCAGTCCGACGGTGCGAGACCAGGGGATCAGAACGAGGATCGCGCTCAGGAGTACAAGGGCGAACGGGACGTTTCCGACTGCTGCGGCTGGGCGCTGCGGCGTTCCGGATGGGTTGCTGCCGGAGGGCTGCGGTGCGACCTGGGCGGGCTGGGACATGGTCTACTCTCTTGAGCGAGGTCGCTCACGATAAGCGACGTACCTCAGGTGTCGCACGCGTCACAGGATCTGTTACTGGCTTTCCAGCGGCAGCACAGTCAGCCTTGCCTGCGGACTGGGGCCCGGTTGCATCCGCCGGGGTCGATCGCCCACGTCCGAGCCTCGATCCTCGATCTGGACGGATGGCTGCATCCCCTCACATCGGCGGCGTTCGCGCAGACCCACCAGACCTGGTTGTGGTCTGACCGCGCTCAGGGGTTCGTTCTGGACGTCTTCCGATGACCGCCGAGAGTGGTTGCGTGTTGCCATGCAACGTGTGCACCCCGGACACCCCTGGCTCGAACCATCTAATGGTGGTTCCCGACCGTGCGACCCTGTCGGCGAGCAGTATGCGCCGCGACTCCGAGGACGCGCGAGCACTCACCGCAGCGGTAGACAGGCATGTCGCGCAGGTGAACCGGTAGCCGGGTGAGTGCGAACGTCTGGTGTGCGACTCACCGACCGCGTCCAGGCGATGCTGATCCACGCAGGAGCCCGCTGGACCGTCCGTTACGGCGAGAACCTGCGGTTCGCCGGGACCGACCTGCCAGCGCCGACGGTCATCAAGGTGGCGACCCGGCACGGTCGGGTCCCCGTGCACGTCTACCGCTCGCCGACCACACCACACCCGGACATGCCGGTGTACGTGCACTTCCACGGCGGCGCATGGCTGATGCGATACCCGAGGATGGACGACTGGTGGTGCCGCTACGTCGCCGCCACCGCCGGCGTCGTGGTGCTCAACGTGGACTTCTCCACCGGGCCCTATGTGGCCTACCCGGTGGCTCAGCAGCAGTGCCACGACGTGGCGGAGTTCGTGGCTACCGGTGGCCACGAACTCGGGCTCGACGGGAACCGGATCGTGGTCGGGGGGTTCTCCTCCGGCGGTGGCCTGGCCGCCTCGGTGTGTCTGCAGGCCAGAGACGCCGGATCGTTTCGCCCGGTGCTTCAGGTGCTCGGGGTGCCCGCCCTCGACCTCGCCGGGGACCTGGGGACCGGGCAACGCGGGATGATCTCGCGCTCGCTGCGCGAGCTGGTCAGGCGCGTCTACTTTCCCGACCCGGCGACCAGGTCGCAGCCTTACGCCTCACCCGTGCTCGCCCCCGACCTGACCGGACTTCCACCCGCCGTTGTGTGCACCGCGGAACGCGACGTTCTGCGCACCGACGGCGAACGCTACGTCAGACGCTTGCGCGAGGCGGGTGTACCGGTCGAACACGACGTGACTCCGGACGTCGACCACTACTTTCTGACCGAGAACCCAGTCCGCGCCCGCACGACGATGGCAATGATCAGCGACGCCATCGTCCGTGCCACCGACCCGGCCCTCCGGTAACGGCTCAGCCGAGCTTGTCGGCGTCCGCGACGTTGGCCAGCCGTACCTCGCCCTTGGCCACGAGCCGACCCTGGTCGTCGGTGATGAACACCTGCCAGAGCTGCTGGGTGCGCCCGCGCTGCAGCGGCGTCGCCTCGACCTGGAGCAGGCCCGAGCGCACAGCGCGGATGAAGTTGGTGGAGTTCGAGACCCCGACCACGTGCCCCCGGTCACCGAACCAGGTCGCGGCGGCCAGGCTGGCGACATGTTCGACCACGGCACAGTGCACGCCGCCGTGCACGATCCCGTAGCCCTGATGGTGCTCAGGCGAGATCGCGACGGTGGCGCGGACGGCGTCGTCGGAGATGTGCTCGATCGTCAGCCCGAGATGCTTCCCGAAGCCGTCCTGGGTGCCGTCATCGGGCATGTGCCCTCCGTTCCATCCGGTCACCCGATGGTAGATGGCCGGGCAGTAGAAGCGGTGTCGAAACGATCGCTCAGATGGGGTCGATGGTGACGGTGAGCGACCTCGGCCAGGTCGGCGGCGGTGGGCCGAACGCGCGCTCGGTCGAGCGGATGACGGCCTTTGCGGTGGCCAGGTTGCCCGCCGCGCCGATGACCGCGCCGGCGCCCAGCGGCAGCGCCCGACCGAAGGCCAGTGCACCCTGGCGAATGGCGTAGCGGCGGACGAACCAGCGCACCATGGTCTGGTTGACCGGCCCCAACTTCGGCAACGGCAGCGCGTCGGCCAGCCCCTGGGCCCACTGTTGGGAACCGCCGGTGACCTTGCGCATGAGTTTGCCGCCGCCCTCACCGAGCACGATGCCCAACACCAGCGCCCGGCGGCGCTGCACGTCATGCAGGTCCAGCCCGTACACCTCGGCGACCGCCAGGGTGTAGAGCACCGAGGCGTTCAGCGCGGCGATCGCCTCGGCGGTGGCGGCGGCCAGCGACGCGGCGGTGCCGACACCCGGGACGAACGCGACCCCGCCGGCCGCCGCGCCGGTGCCGCCAACGGTGAGCTGGTACAGCTTGTCCAGCGCGGCGATCACCTCGGCGGGCGTGGCGTACGGTCGGTCACGGCGGATCTTCAAGAGCTGTGCGGTCACCGCCGGCCGCTGTGCTACCAGCGCCCGCTCCACCGCAGCCTGCAGTACCCGTCCGCTGATCCCGGTGGGCGCCGGGTCGGGCCCGGCCCCGTTGGACGAGCCGCCGGCGTGGAAGGGGTTGCGAAGGTTCACGGTGTCCACGATCCTCTGGGTTGGGCAGGCGCGGTTCGGGTCGGCGCGGTTCGGGTCGGTGCGGTTCAGTCGGCGGCGGTTCAGGTCACGGTGTGCTCAGACGGCGGTGTGCTCAGACGGCGGTGTGCTCAGACGGCACTGTCTCACGAAACCGCGGCCAACGGTCGCGCCCCCCAGCGAGGCGACCGCGCTCGGCCCGGGTCACCCGACACTGCCGGCGGTCCGCTGCTCCTCGCCGGGGACCGACCAGCGCTCAGCACCTGATCGGCACCGGCTCGCCGGGTTTGGGTGTCCATACCCGCGGGTATGTGGTCGCGAACCGGATTGGATCCCCACTGATGCACTCGGCTGTGAATATGACTCGGCGCTCAGCGCTACACCAGGCGTTCCTGGGAGACGCGCGCACGCCTTCGCTCGTGCGGCGCACACTGGTGGCGTGGCTGACCGAGCGCGGGGTGGCCGCCGAACACCGCGAAGACCTGGTGCTGGCGGTGAACGAGGCGGTGACCAACGTCATCGACCATGCCTACCGTGGTTCGGACAAACCGGGCTTTGTGGAGATCGACGTTGAGCTCAGTGACGAGCACGATGGCGAGTGCTGGGTGACGGTCGTCGTCACCGACTACGGGGCCTGGCGGCAGGGTCGGGCCGCAGTGGGGTTCCGGGGACGCGGACTGCAGATGATCCGCGCCTGCACCGACTGGCGGGTGATCGAACGGCTGGCCGTCGGCACCAGGGTCACCATGGCCCGCCGGGTGGGCTGAGGCCGAGTCGGCGCGTCGGGGTGGCCGGGTCGAACTCCACCGGCATCGGGTTCTCGGCGGTCGCGAGGTGGCCCTACGCGTCTCGCGCTCGACGTGCCCCGCACCCCCCCACGGGTTGAACGGCGGCGGCACGAACGTGTGGAACTCCCCGTGGTACTCGAGCCTCGCCGGTGCGCAGGCACTGCCAGGACAGCCGCAGCACGTCGAGGTACTCACTGACCCGGCTCAGCGCCTTGGTCGGCGCGGTGTCGGGTTGCGGTAGAGCTCCGGGTCCCACACCGAGTCCAGCCCGGCCTCCTCGGCCCAGCGGGCGTGCTGCGGCGCCCGCCCCAGCGGAGGGTCGGGTCGGCATTGCCAGCATTGTGATGCCCAGCTTCATGTGACAGCTCCTTCACACGACTCTCAGGTAACGCGGTTAGGGTCAACTGGTGGACGAGAACAAGGCCCGGCGGGTCGCCGATGCACTGCGGGACCGAGGCATCGACGGGCACCTGGAACGGGCCGGCACCTACGTGTTCGGGGTGCGGGTGAGCCTCGGTGACGGGCGCGAGGCCATCTGGGACACCGACGGGACCGCGACCCTCGAGGCGCAGGTCATGCGCAACGGCATGCTCGTCGGGTTCGTCCCGGTCATCCCGGGCTCGGAGGACTTCGACGAGGTCCAGGTAGTCGACGTCATCGCCCGCACCGACTACGACGCACCCATCGCCCACCAGCGCCCTAGCGCGCCGCCGCCCCTGCCGGCGTTGCCGAGGCAGGGCGGGGTGTTCCGCCGCTTCTTTGACGGTTTCCGCTACCGCTGACCGCGTTCCGCGGACGCGGTATGAGTGGTGGGTCCGCGTTCCGCGGAACGCGCTGAGCACTGCGTTCTGCGGCACGCGGCATGGCTGCTGGTCCGCGTTCCGCGGCACGCGCCGGGCTGGTGCCGGGTTCCGCAGCTGAGTGCGGGCTACTGGTTGACTTCCTTGTGACAGAAGCATCACACAAAGCGCGTGTTTGCGACGTTCATCTCGCAGCAGTTCTGCGCGATGTCCCCGGTTGGCGCAAGCCGCGCCAACATCGGGCTCACGCGGCTGGCGGGTGTGTCAGACGGGGTTGTCAAGGGGGTTCAGTCCTCTGTTGACCGTCACCCCCAATGTAGACGTGTCCGTCTCCCGATGCCGACGACCTGCGGGCTTCGCCGTGCCCTCCCCACCGGACCTCGGCGTCATCAGCTCGCCGATGAATCAGTCGATCTTGACTCGGCCCCGGTGTCGATGGCAAGCCGACCCGCACCGCAGGCGCCCTCCAGGGCGCCGAGGAGCGGAAGCGGCGCGGCAGCACCGCTCTTGCGCCTGCCCTACCGGACGGCGGCATGCATGACCGCGCCAGCAGTGCGCCAACGAGACCGTCACGGTGCCGACGACGCGGGGACCGGCGCCCGTGCGTCGTGAGCGACGCGGGCAACCGCAAAACGAATGCTCGGCAATAGTTCTCCTCCTTCGGGTGACGCCGAGGCCAGCCGATGAGATGTCGTCGAACTCGACGACGAACGGCTCGCTGGGCACAGTGTTCCGCTGGGCACAGTGTTCCGCTGGGCACAGTGTTCCGCTGGGCGCGCTGGACCGAATCAGCCTGCGGTTCGTTGGGGGAGTCAGGGCATGAGGGCGAGCAGGTGTGCAGGTAGTGGTGGTCGGTGTTGCCCGGGATCTCCGGGTTGATCCGGCGGAAGCCTGGAGTTCGCAGTAGCCGGGTAGCCATCGAACGTCCCCATCACGGCGAAGCTGGCCGGGAGTGCGGCGACAACCGGCGGACAGTCCAGCCGCCCGCAGATCCGGCCGCGCTGGTGGCCGCCGAGGGTGCCGGGTCTCGTGGAGCTGTGGGGCGGCCGTCCGGCCCGGTCAGGGTGCGGTTCAGGCGGCATCGTGGTTCAGGCGGCATCGTGGTTCAGGCGGCATCGTGGTCAGGCGGCATCGTGCAGCACCAGGCCGAGAGTGTGTCGGGTGCCCGAGAGCAGCGGGCTGACCCCGTGCCGCACCGGCGCCGCCGACCAACCCCGGGTCGAGCGGACCGGCCGGTCCCGGGTGGTGAACACCAGCGCCTCACCCCTACGCAGCGCCCGCACGGTGCCCTTCGACTGAGCCCGAGGACGCTGCTCGACCAGCATGAACTCCCCACCGGTGTGGTCCCCGCCGTTCTCGGGCAGACCAGGCTCGTCCAGGCAGACCGCCACCTGCAGCGGGAACACCAGCTCGCCGTAGAGGTCGCGGTGCAGTGCGTTCCAGTCCCCGGCGGTGTAGCGCAGCAGGAGTGGGGTGGGACGGGTCTGTCCGGCGCAGTGACAGACCTCCAGCCACTCGTCCAGGGTGTCCGGCCACGGCGCCGGACGACGCAGCCGGGCCGCCCAGTCCCGGGCGACCGGCAGCAGCTCCCGGTAGAGCGCCTCCCGCAACCCGGCGACCAGCGAAGGCAGGGGGTAGTCGAAGTAGCGGTACTGGCCGGAGCCGAAGCGGTGGCGGGCCATGTCGATGGTCGAGCGGAACAGGGTCGTGTCGTCGTAGAGCGCGCTCACCGCCCGGCACTCCGACTCGGTCAGGATCCGGCCGAGTGAGGCGCAGCCGACCTCGTCGAGCTCGGCGGCGGCCCGGGTCCAGTCCGCCGCCTCGACCCGCGCGGCCGGGCTGACCCGCGCGGTCGGCT
>JALYVZ010000308.1 GCA_030852965.1 Actinomycetota bacterium
GGGGCTGGGAGTCCGCCGGCGGGGGCTGGGAGTCCGCTGCCCCGAGCTGGAAGTCCGCCGGCGCGGGTGGGGAGTCCGCCGACGCGGGTGGGGAGTCCGCCGGCGCGGGTGGGGAGCCCGCCGGCGAGTCTGCGGAGCCCGCCGGCGATTGACGCATCACCCGACGCGCCTACCGAGTCCTCGGAGCCAGCCGAAGTGATGTTCATCCGCGACTTCTACCGTCATCTACCCGCAGACACAACTGGGGCGTTCGGGCTACTCACCCCAGAGTTCCAGCGCAAGTCCGGTGGACTGATCGGATACAGCAAGTTCTACCAGGACCTCGCCGGCGTGACGATCGTCGGCGAGCCGACCGCGGTTGACCAAGGCCATGTCAGCGCCACCATCCGATTCATTCGGCACAGTGGGGCGGTCAGCACCGAACGGTTCCAACTCACCCTGTCCACCACAGTGGATGGGCGGATCCAGTTGAGCGGCTCCGCCCGGTTGCCCTAGCGATCCTGCCGGAAAGCTCCTGGTCAGGGAGCCTGTGGTGCTCCGCGATCAGAACTGGCACCGCATCAGAGTGAGCAGCACAGGGTCCATGCTCAGTGATGAGCACGCATACCTTGAGAAACCTATCAGAATTGCCTAGTTGCAACGGTGGCGTGCGCCATTGATTCGCTGCCGCACGTGGGCCGACCCGTGCAGCTCATCGTCATCACATCTCCCAGTCTGATCATGGTCTAGATGCGTCAAGTCGAGCCCGACGGCTCGGCACCTGTTGGTCTTCATCCGCACGTAGGTTTCTGACGCGGGGTCGTCACCGACCAGCGCGGTCGCCAGACAGGCTTTGCGGCCATGTGCACGTCGCCAGTCGCGTTGTGCTCGATTCCAGCTGGTACGGCTATGCCCCACAGGTCTTCGAGGAGCTGGCGGGTGCCACGGGTCTGCGGTGGTGCCGAGCGCGCGCGTTCGCAGCGGCGGAAACTTTCGAGCACCGACCGGCTCTTACATCTTGCTCATCCGCATGTACTTCTTGATCATGGGAAGAGCCGGGATGGAGACCAGCGCCAGTACTACGACCACCACGATTACCACTACGAGCAATGTGCTCATGCGCACTCCTTTGTAGATGCAGGCGCAACGTAGCGCGGTGATCTGGAATCTTCTTGTTGGACCCCCGTTCGGGTGGCGCAGTCGTGTCGTCGGCGCCGTCGCCAACACTCGGACAGGATCGGGGTATGCCTGGATCGGGAGTGCTGGCGTTGTCCCCTGACGAGTTGCGTCCAACCAGTCCGGGCTGTGGGGCTCGGTGCTGCCGGCGGCGTGGAGCTACATGCTGGCCGCTCGGGCCCGTGGCCTCGGCACGGCGTGGACCACGCTGCACCTGAACTACGAGCGCGAGATCGGCGAGCTGCTGGGTGTGCCGGCGACCGTCCGGCAGGCCGCGCTGCTGCCCACCGCTTACTTCACCGGCGAGACGTTCAAGCCGGCGCCGCGCCAGCCGTTGGCCGAGGTGCTGCACGTCGACGGTTGGTGATGGCCGGCACAGACCAGCTCGGGACCAGGGTAGGCTGGATGGGACCTGGTCCCGAGAGCATCTCTTCCGAGGTGGGCCAACCAGGGGTTTGACGAGATCGCTGCTTCCTCGGCGAAGTCAGGTCTTGAACCGCATGGGTTACGGATCGAACGGACGGCGAGACGACGAGGCCACCTACGGCTACCGGTCGCAGGCCGCCTACGACCTCATCATCACCAACCAGAACAACAAGGCCGTGCAGGTGGTGGCCGCCCAGGCCAGTGATCTCGAGGACTGCCTGGAGCTGCTCGCGATGCTCGGTCTCGACGCCCACACAGTTCGGCCGGCTGTGTATGGGGGCGTCGTGGACCGGTCCGGTCCGCCGGCGCTACTGCACAGCGAGATCCAGTAGCGCGGAAGCTTGTTCGGCACAGCGGCTGTTGAGAACCTCGGTGAGGTCGCGGCAGATGCCGGCCCGGTTGGTTGCGTGGACCTGGCCGGTCAGCCAGTGTCGGTCGGGGCCGGGCACCTGCAGCGTGCCGGTCGTGGCCGCTTCCAACTCGCGGCCGGAGAAGCCGAACCACATGGTTGCGGCCGGATGTAGCAGTAATCCAGACGGTCACGGAAGCAGCAGCATTTCAGCCGTGCCTCCCCGTACGTCGGCTGAATAGTCGGACCTGCGTGCCAGAATCACGGTATGACCACCTCGCTGCTGGACCGACGCGTCTACGTTCTGGCGGACGTCGATCGGCTTCTTGCGCTTCCGGCGGGCACTGCACGACGGTGGATCGACGGGTACGAGCGGGCGGGCGTGCATTATCCGCCGGTGGTCCGGTTCGAACGAACCCGCGAGGAGCACGTGACCTGGGGGAGTTCGTCGAGGCCCGGCTGCTGGCCGAGTTCCGCAGCCGGGGTGCGTCGATGCATCGATTGCGTCCGGCGGTGGTCCGTCTGCGGGACGAGTTCGGGCGGTATCCGCTCGCGCACGCCAGCCCATTCCTCGACGTGGACGGCCGAGATCTGGTGCGGCGCGTTCAGGAGCAGGAGGGGATCAGCGGCCGGGAGATGCTGGTTGTCGTCCGAATGGCCAGGTCATGATGTCCGCCCCGGTCCACGACTTCGTTGGAGACCTCAGGTACAACACGACCGCCGATCGGGAAGTGGCGGCGGTCATTCCTGCTCGGTTCGGCGGGGTGGTGACCCTCGATCCAGTGCACCAGTACGGTCGGCCTGTAGTCCGGGCTGTCCCCACCGACGTCGTGGTCGAGCAGTTCAGAGCGGGCGAATCGGCGGGAAACATTGCCGACCTGTTCGACCTGACTGGCGAGCAGGTAGAGCAGGCGCTGCGGTTCGAGCTGAGCCTGGCGCGGTCGGCCTGATCTTGTCGTGCAGGCCCGCTGGTTCGTTGACGAGAGCGCCCTGGGCCTCGGCAAGCTTCTCGCGGGAGTCCGCGCAGACGTCCTGTACACGGGGCACGTCGACATACCCGGCGTTCCGTGGGTACTCCCGATGTGAAGTGGATGCCTATGGTTGCCAAACAGGGTCTGGTGGCCATCCGGCGAGACCGGCGGATCCACACGCGCCCCGCCGAGGTTCGCGTGTTTGCCGAGGTCGGACTACGGACCGTCTGGCTGGGCGGCAAGAAAGACATGTCATCGTCCCAGCAGTTCGACCTTGTAGCTCGGCATTGGAGGCGTTGGAGCGCCGGCGCGAAGAGCTCGGTTCAGGGCCGTGGAGCATCACCCTCCTCGGTAACGGCGTGTCCGGTCGCGTCTGGCGATCCGACCGTTGAGTTGGATGAGTGCGCCGGGCTCGCCGATCGTCGACAAAAGTGTCGGCGTCACCGTTGAGGGTGATGGTGTTGCCGATGTAGTCCATGACCGGGACGCTAGAGAATGTAGAGCATCTCCTGGTAGGTCGGCAGCGGCCAGAGGTCGTCGGCGACGATCCCTTCGAGCTGGTCCGCGACCGACCGGACGGCATCCATCGCCGGCAGCAGGCTGTCGCGGGCGTGCTCGGCCTCCGACAGCGTGGTCTCGCCGGCGTCGGAGGACAGCGCGCTCTTCAGCCCGGCCAGTGCGGTCCGCAGCCCGCTGACCAGGTCGGACAGCTCGGTGAGCGCGGCGGTGTCGATCTCGACGCCGGCGGCTTTCAACGCGCCGAGGTTGGTCGCCACCTCGGTCTGGTAGCGGGTCGCCGCTGGCAGGATCTGCGTCGAGCCGACCTCCAGGGTCAATCGGCCTCCACCCCGACGGTCATCGCGTACTGCTCCAGCCCGATCTCGTAGCGGCTGTGCATCTCCCGGTGGTTGAAGACCTAGCAGGACTCGAACAGCTCCATCGCCGACTCGGAGATCAGCTCGGGCGCGCGTCGAGCGTGGTGCGCAGGTTTGGCAGGCCGCGCTCGGCCGCCTCCAACTCGGTAGCGCAGTAGTCCAGCGCCTCCGCCATGATCGTGTTGATCGTCATCATCGGCACCGCGACGGTCTGCATCGAGCCCGGGGCACGGAACTCGAACCGGTTGCCGGTGAAGGCGAACGGGCTGGTCCGGTTGCGGTCGCCGGGGTCGGTGGGCAGCACCGGCAGCGTATCGACGCCGATCACCATCCGGCCCCGACCCTTCGACGACATCGCCGGGCCGTTGGCGAGCTGGGAGAACACGTCGGCCAGCTGGTCGCCGAGGAAGATCGAGATGATCGCCGGCGGTGCCTCGTTGGCGCCGAGCCGGTGGTCGTTCGTGGCCGAGGCAACCGAGGCCCGCAGCAGGCCGGCGTACTTGTGCACGGCGCGGATCACCGCCGCGCAGAACACCAGGAACTGGGCGTTCTCGTGCGGGGTGTCGCCGGGCACCAGCAGGCTGCCCAGCTCGGCGTTGCCGAGGGAGAAGTTGACGTGCTCGCCCGAGCCGTTGACCCCGGCGAACGGCTTCTCGTGGAAACAGGCACTCCATGCCGTGCTTCTTGGCGAGCGTCTTGAACGTCGTCATCAACAGCTGCTGGTGGTCCGCCGCGACGTTTCCGCGCTCGAACATCGGCGCGATCTCGAACTGGCCGGGTGCGACCTCGTTGTGCCTGGACTTGGCCGGGATGCCCAGTTTGAACAGCTCGCGCTCGGTGTCGCACATGAAACCGAGCACCCGCTCGGGAATGGCGCCGAAGTAGTGGTCGTCGAACTCCTGGCCCTTCGGCGGTTGGCACCGAAGAGCGTGCGGCCGGCGTTCAGCAGGGTCCGGCCGGGCCAGGAAGAAGTGCAGGTCGACCAGGAAGTACTGGCTCTCCTGACGTTTCTGTGGGTCGTGATCATGCGGCTGTCCGGCCTGGGAGAGGTGGGCAGAGTCCGCCGCGGGTGAGTTCGGCCATGGCCATGAGGGACTCGGGGCTCAGGCCGTAGGAGCGGGGGG
>JALYVZ010000083.1 GCA_030852965.1 Actinomycetota bacterium
GCTCCCGGACGTTCGGCCACCCTCGTCAGCACCGACTCAGCCGCCCTCCGGTGGGCTGAGCCGGCGCACGGTCGCCATCGTGGTGGCCGCGGTCATCGTGCTCGGGATGGCGTTGGCGGGTCTTGCACTGGGTTGGTTCGGGACTTCTGAGCCCTCGAACAGTGCCGCCTCCGCGCCGGCCCGGCCCGTGGTGCGCAAGGTCAGCGTGCCGGTGCCCAGCCTCGGTTCCGCGATCCCGGTGGGCGCGACGCCTGGTTTCGCGGCCGTCTCGCCGAACGGTCGGCAGCTCTACATCGCCAACCGCGGCGCCAAGGTGGTCACGGTCGTCGACACCTCGGTGAACCAGGTGACCGCGACCATCCCGGTGGACGCCGGACCGCCCCAGTTCCTCACGTTCGCCCCGGACGGGAAACGCGTCTACGTCAGCATCTTCAACCCGGAACGGACGATCGCGGCGATCGGGGTCCTGGACACCACCTCGAACAAGGTCGTCGCAACCATTCCGGTGCGGACCAGGCCGTTCGTTGCGGCGGTCACCAAGGACGGCAGTTACCTGTACGTCCCCAACCACGACTCGGGCACCATCTCGGTGATCGACACCGGGTCGTTGGCTGTGCTCAGGGAGATCAAGGTCGCGGCGAACCCGCACTGGATCTCGTTCTCGAACGATGGCACGCGGGCCTACACCGCGAACCACGAGTCGAACCTGATCTCGGTGTTGGACGTGGCGACCGATGCGGTGATCGCCCAGGTCCCGGTGGGCATCAGCCCGCATGCGCTGGCCGTCAACCCGCAGCGGCCACTACTGGCTAACGTCAACTACGACGGTGGCTCCGTGAGCTTCATCGACACGAACACCAACAAGGTGACCGCCACGGTGCCGGTGGGCAAGAACCCGCAACAGATCAGTTGGGCGCCGGACGGCCGGTACGCCTACGTGGCATGCGTCGGTGACGGCACCGTGTCGGTGATCAGCGCCGACGATGCCAGGGTCACCGCGACCATCCCGACGGGGCGCAGCCCGACCAGTGTGGCGGTCCTGCCCGACGGCGGAACGGCCTACGTGACCAACCTCGACGGCGGCACGTTGACCGTACTGAACGTCGGCGGCTGAGGGCGGCGCACCCTGTCCTTCTCGAGGGTCACGGTCCTTCTCGAGGGTCACGGTGCGGTCGCGGCGGTCAGCTGTGGTGGCGGGTCGTTCGGACGGGGGTTTTCCCTACTTCCGCCAGGCGGGTTTGCCCACCGTGGTTGGGGGGTCTGCTCGATGGTTCGGACCTCTGCGGCGGCGCATCCTGCAAGCCCGAAGCAGTTCCCGTTCGCGCAAACAACTCACCAGTGCAACGACACTCGACCTGGAGGTCGACATGTGCACCCCGACCCTTTCGCCGGCCGCCGCCCACACCATGACCGCGTTCGACTGGTGCGACCGCTGCGGAGCCCGCGCCAAGGTGCAGGCCGTCCTGCCCGATGGTGGTGACTTGGTCTTCTGCGCTCATCATGGCCGCCAGCACTGGGCCGCGTTGACCAGGCAGGGCGCCGACTTCCGTCCCATCAACGCGGACTAGGTGCGCAGCGAACTGCCTCGCTCCGGGGTACCGGCAGCCCGGGACCGACGCCGAGGGTGGCTGTGACCTGGCGCAGGAACCGCAGGACGAGCTGGCGTTCGTCGTCGGTCAGATCGTCGGCACACTCGTTCAGCGCGTCGGCGAACCGGTCGAAGACCCGCTGGGCCTTCTCCCGCCCCGTGTCGGTCAACCCAACCAGCAGCTTGCGTCGGTCGGTCGGGTGCGGAAGCCGGCACACATGTCCCTGGCGTTCGAGCCGGTCGATGAGCACGGTGACCGACGCCGTGGTGATCTGCAGGCGGCGGGCTATCTGGCCGGGTGTCCGGAAGCCATCGGTGGCGAGGTAGCCGCAGGCGAGCATGTCGGTAACCCCGACGCCCAGCTCGTCGCGCGCGATCCGCCCGCGTTCCCGCTCGACGGCCACCACGACCTCGCGCAGCGCGGTCATGATCTCCTGGTCCGACACGTACCAAGAGTACTGAGAACCACGGGAGCCTTACGAAAAATCTGAGCAAAGACTCGAATGCCGGATAACGGTTCACTCTCCGGAGCAGCGGGCGGCGTCCGCTGGGCGCGTGGCCGGCGGGGGCCAACCCTACCCGCGTCGGCGGGTTCGCCCCCGCCGGTCGGGGGCGCACACCATCGTTCGGCGGGCTCGTTGTTGACAACCTTCTCCCAAGACCGAACGCGCGGACTCGCCGGCCACATCGACTGCGCCGGCTCCACGACCAGAAGGAGCAGCGATGAACGGAACGGGGTACCCGCCGCCGGGAACGGGACACCAGCCGCCGAGACCGCCGCAAGGCGGCCCGACGTACGTGCCCGCGCAGGCCGCCAAGGCTGCCAGCAAGACGATGCGTGTCAAGATGGCAATGGCCGCCGTGGCCGTCGGACTCACCGGTGGCGTGCTGTGGGCTTCGCTCGGGCCGGTGGCGGGTACCGCGGCTGCCTCCGAGGTCCAGTTGGAACCGACCGCGTTCGCGGGGGAGAACCCCTTCCTGACCCCGGTGGGCAACGACAAAGCCGGCGTGACCGCGCCGGCCGGTGTCGGCGGCGTCTTCACGGGCAACACCGCCGGGTTGTACGCGGCGGGCGCGGCGGACCAGCCGGCCTGTGACGCCAACGCGTTGGTGACCGCGCTCAAGGCGGACCCAGCACGGGCGAGGGCATGGGCGGACGCCGAGGACATCGCGTTCGAGAACATCGACGGGTTCGTCTCCAAGCTGACCCCGGTGGTGCTGCGGGCGGACACCGCCGTGACGAACCACGGCTACCGCGCCCCCGCGTTCTTCCCCTATCCAGCGGTGCTGCAGGCCGGCACGGCAGTGTTCGTGACGACCTACGGCGAGCCCAAGGTCAAGTGTTACAGCGGTAACCCGTTGAGCAGGGGGGCGTTGGTCTCCCCTCGCCGCGAAACGGTGGTCCACTACGTCGGTCGGAGCTGGCCGACGTTCCGCACCACCACGGTGAGCGTGGTTCGGGCTACCACCACCGTGATCAACAACTTCTGCTTCGGTGGTGACGGCGGCAACGTCCAGAACAACGGCAACGGCGGTCGTGACGGCGCCAACGTCCAGAACAACGGCAATGGCGGCGCGGGCTGCGTCTTCGGGCCCAGCGGGGGCAAGCACGGTCCCCCGAAGGACAACGAGGTCGACTGCGATCAGAACGCGGAGGCGAACGGCTGCAAGAAGGAGAAGAAGAAGGGCGACGAACCCGTGGTCTGCCAGGTGGATGCGGACGCGCAGGGTTGCGACGGGCCGAAGGGCCAAGACAAGTCGAAGCTTTGCGAGATCATCAAGGACGCGCCCGGCTGCAAGAAGGCGGATGACAAGAACGCCAAGGTCGACCCGAAGGTGGACCCGGCGGTTCCGGTGGACCCGATTGTTCCGGTGGACCAAAAGGCTCCGGTGGACCCGAAGGTGGACCCGACCGTCCCGGTGGACCAAAAGGCTCCGGTGGACCCGACCGCTCCGGTGGACCCAAACGCTCCGGTGGACCCGGCCGCTCCGGTGGACCCGACGGTGGGCCCGAACGCCCCGGTTCAGCAGGACGCTCCGGTTCAACAGGACGCTCCGGTTCAGCAGGACGCTCCGGTTCAGCAGGACGCTCCAGCCAAGAAGAAGGCCAAGCACGAGTAGACCTCGCCGAGCTGGCACAACAGCAGCCAGCCCGCCCCGGTCCATCACGAGAGCCCGGATCCGCACAGGATCCGGGCTCTTGCGCTGTGTCCGGCCTGCTGTCGATGCGTACGCTGGGCCAGAGGACGTGACGCGTGCGTCGATGATGGTCAGGAGAGCAGCGTGATCGCTGAGGTCTCACCTCGGGTGGAGTGGTCGTAATCGCACGTTCGATCTCACCGGCCCGACGCTGACCAGCGTGTGGTCAAGGCGCTGGCTGCCGAGTCGGAGATCGATCCAGCTGTGGTCGCCGCCCGACGGGTTGAGTTCGCGGTAGGCGTCACGCAGGCCGAGCGCGAGCAGTCCAGAGGTCGGACGTTCCCGATCCGGGCAAGCTGTTTCGCGAAGCCGCACGATCTCGTCGTGCTGGGGCGGCCAGCCGGGGCAGCTTGTGCTGGCGTCCGTGACGTTGCGGTACATCGCACTCCCGCATCTCCGGGAGAGGAGACCTTCTCGACCATGACTGACACCTCACCATCAATGACGCGCCGCACGGTGCTGTGGGCGATCGCCACCGGCGGCGCACTGGCCGCGTCCACCGCCGTGGTGGCCTGCGGCACCAACCCCAGCAGCTCGGGCACCGGGACCGGGACCACGACTCCGTCGGGTGGTCCCGCTCCGGGCACCCTGGTCATGGTCATCCGGCATGGCGAGAAGCCAAGCTCCGCCAGCTCGCTGCCGGGCCACGACGAGAACGGGAACCCGGACGACTCCTCGTTGACCGACATCGGGTGGAACCGGGCACGCAAACTGGCCGACGTGTTCGACCAGGGCCAAGGCCCGTCCCGGCCGGGCCTGGCCAGCCCCAAGGCGATCTATGCCGCCGGCGCAAACGACAACGGCGAGGGCGCGCGGACCCGCGAGACCGTCAAGCCGCTCGCCGACCAACTCGGCATTGCAGTGAACACCAAGTTCGGCAAGGGCGACGAAGAGTCGCTGGTCAAGGCCGTCTCCGCGCAACCGGGGCCGACGTTGATCTCTTGGCAGCACGGCGAGATACCCGCCATCGCCGAAGCCTTCGGCTCGGTGACGCCCACCCCGCCGCAAGACTGGCCGGACGACCGGTTCGACATGGTCTGGACCTTCACCGCGACCGCGAACGGCTGGCGTTTCGCCCAGGTGCCCGAGCTCGCACTGCCCGGCGACAAGGCCAGCGTCATCAAGGACTGAGCACCCTCGGTCTGCCGAGCGACCCTGGCCACAACCGGGGCTCACCGGCGGCAGCCGGGCTCCGACGAAGTCACCCGAGCAACGCCAGGCCCAGCAACGCCACCAACAGCACCACGCCCACGATGAGCCCCACGACGGAGATCACTCCAGCGAGTGCCGCGGCCGACGCGGCGCCGGCCACCGCGATGAGAACCGCCTGGACCCGGTTCACCTCGGCGAATCCTCCGGTCACCGGTGCGGTACCGGCCAAAAGGACGAACCCGAGGGCGGCCAGCCAGAACACCAGCAGGTGGTGGCCGCCGAGCGTGATGACGGAGGTCACCGTGGACGTGGTGTCCAACCACTCGCCCGCGGCGTGCATCCAGGTGGCAGCCATGACATCAACGGTGGCCAAGATCCACAGTCCCCGCCGGCTGCCGGCCGGCAACGACTTACGGACGTCGGTGTCACTGAGCTTGCGGAGCACGGCTACCAGATCCATGCCGCGAGCAGGAACCATAGGCAGGGCTCGCCGTGCAGCGGCCGAGTCGGAGCGATCACCCCAAAGACAACTGGGTCCCGCAGCGACCCGAACCCACCGGCGGCGGCACGCCCGGCACCGCCGACCACAGCGTCGACCAGTCGCGCCGCCCGGGCCACCCCCGGGTGCGCCGGCAACGGCCCGACCAGCTGCCTGGCGACGTCGTCGGTGCAGGTCCGCGAACCGTTGCGCAGCAACGGCACCAGGTCGCGGGCCGGACCGACCGGGTCCAGCTCGTGGGCCACGGCAAGACGCTGGATGGGCAGGTGGCGCGCGGCGAGCTTGTCGAGCTGCCGGAGCTGCGCGCGCGGTACGACGGTGCGACCGCCCCTGGCCAGCGGGTCACGCTCGATCGGCGAGTACAACCACGGGCGACCCCGGTCCAGCGTGAGCACCGGCGCGTCGCTCCAGCGCAACACGAGCGGCCTGCTCAGCTCGGGCCACCCGCACTTCAGATCTCCCGCCAGCTCGGCGAGGCTCCGCGGCGACGCAGGTTCGACGGCCGCGGAGTCATGGCGCAGGTCGAGGCTCATCATGACGGTTTCTCCTTCAGTCGGTGGTGCACGGGCAGTCGGTGGTGCACAGGTCATCAGAGGCGGTCGACAAGGACGACGAACACGGTTGCGGGGAGCGCCATTGCCACGACCGTGAGGCCCACCAGCGCGACCACGCCCACCAGTGCGATTGAGCCGCAGACCGCTCCGAAGATCACCATCGCGAGCGGGACGGCACCGGCTCCGGTCAGCCCGCGAGTCACCAGCGCCGAGCCGGCCAGTGCCGCCAGGCACGATCCCGAGAGCCCCAGCAAGAGGCCGGCGTGGCCGCCGAGGGTGGCGATCGAGCAGGGCCAACCCGAGCACGACGCCGCGCCGGACAACACAGCGAGCAGCCACGCTCCGAGCGCGATGTTGACGATCAGCAGGGTCCACAGCGTGCCGGTGACCGCGACCGACAACGGCACGCGCTCGGCGCTCCACGAGCTGGTGCCGTGATCGACGAACTGGCGCAGGACATCGGGCTGGTTCTGATCGACCGGCTGCTGACCGTGTTGCCGGGCCGCAGCCGGGCGGTCGGGCAGCTGGTCGATGGGCGGAAAGGCCAGGCCAGGCGGCGGGGCCGGCTCCACTGACCACCCTGGCGCCAGGGAGGGGGACCTCGGTGGGTCGTACGGCGGGCTGCTCATCGCGGATCTTCTGGGTCGGACCGCGCCGCCCAGACCCACGTAGGCAGTCGCGGTTGGGTAGGTGCCGGACCCAACACTGCCAACCTACCGCTGTCCTCAGGTGTCGAACCCGGACGTTGCAACTCAGGTGGCAGGAGTCTGGCCGCCTGGCGAAGCTGCCGCCAGGTGGATTCGCCCACTTCCAGGAGCTGTCGGCCGACCTCGGCGGTCATGCCTCGCCCGACCTGGATCACTCGTTCGAACGACTCTCGGGCGATGCTCGTGACTCCTTGGTGAGCCGGTCGTTCTTCCAAGAGAGTAGGCTGGAAGCCGCACAACCTTCCTACCCTGTCCATGATCACCACCTGTACCTACATGTCCGACCAACAATGAGTAGGGTTACCTACCATGGTGAGCACGCAGCCTACTCCGGTTGTAGCAAACAGTCCATCGGAGGCGGAGCCTACGATTTCCCTACGCGAGTTCGGGAACCTACTCAAGCGCCACCGGGAACTCCATTCGATGACGCAGGACAAGGCTGCCTCGCAGGTGGGCGTGAGCAGGGCGACGTTCGCCCAGTGGGAGACCGGGCGACACCTGCCGGCCGAGCAGCGTGTCCACGACCTGGACCGACTCTTCAGGGCCAACGGCGAGTTGGTCGCGGCGGCGGAGCTGGCCCGGCCGACCTCACGCGTTCGCCCGGTCAGCACAGCTGCGCCGGACGGCGTCACCACGAACCGATCGCTGCTTCAGGTGCTGAACGACACCCGTCGGGCCTTCCTCGACCAGCTTCAGTTCGACGAGGTCGGGCGACCGGTCGGTTGGCGCCACAACCTGGTGCCGTCCGATGAGCCTCCCAGCACAATCTCCACCGCATGCGGCCTGAAGGTGCTCTCGATGCTCGGTGGCCTCGATGCGGCGACGCGTACCGTGGCCGACCGAGTGCTCGACAACGCGGTCCGAGACGACGACGGCCGTGTCCTCGGCTGGGTGACCCGTACCCAGAGTGCACCCCGGTTGGAAACCACGGCCTTGGCTCTGGACGCCCTACTGCACGCCGGTGTGCAGTTCGCCGTTGCGGAAATCGAGCGCATCCTGAGCGGCCTCCTCGACCGGACCGCGCGTCAGCGTCCGTTCATCCTGGCCACCGCGTTGGAACCCCTGCTCCGAGTGGACCCCGAGTCGGACCTGGCCAATGAACTTGTGCGGGCATTGCTCGACAGCCGGGTGGACTTCGGTGGCGTGCTCCTGTGGCCCGAGAAACGCCTCCACCGCGACCAGCCGCTGCTCGATCCCTCGGTCGCGCACACCGCCTGCGCCGTGACGGTGCTCCGCGAGGCGCCGGAGAATGTCGTCGGCGATGCTGTGGACGCGGCAGAGCAGTGGCTCATCTCGCAGGACGCCCTCGGCGGAGTGTCTGAGATCATCCCCCGCATCGCGGGAGACCAGCCCCTGGAGGACCCGTTCCACCACTTCACCTCGGCCTGGGTGGCTCGGGCTCTCGCCGGCGCGAGCGAGCCCGACAGGCGAGGGATCGCCAACGCCTTGGGACAGGTGTGGGAGAGATACGACCCTCGTCTCCACTTCTGGGCTTGGGGGAACGGCGACGTGCCGGTGTGGATGCTGGCGGACGCCGTCGCCGCGCTCCAGCGCAGCGCCCTCGCGTTGCACACCACCCCGGTGCCCGCGAACACCGAGCCCGACTGATCGCTCAGGTGGATCATGGTGTCTCAGATCTTGGTCTACCCAGTCCGATCGACTTCGGCCGCCCCTCGTCGCCGCGAATCGCTCCCCCGCCACCCGCGCGGCAGCTCACGAAACGGAACCCCAATTCCCTTGTCTGTCGCCCAGCTCTCCGTCACCCCATGTCGAATCATCGATGAGATCACTCCAGAATCCGACCGTGGTGCCTCACTGGATGTTCTGCTCACAGCTGCGACGCGACTGCGCACGAGGCCCAATACGGTCCTGTCGCGGCTGCGCTTCCTGCTGTCGCACCCCGATGAGCTGGAGACCATTGCGCGCGAGTCGTACTGGCACCGCAACGGCTTCGCCAGGGTCAAGATCGTCGAACGCCATGGCGTCTGGGTTCGCCTGCACGTCTGGCCCGCCGGCGAGAACCGCGTGGGTGATGTCGACCCCCACGGACACCGCTGGGACTTCGCCTCCTGGGTGGCCGCCGGCCAAGGGATCACCGAGACCTACTTCACCCAGACCGACGAGGCAGACTCGGAGGGATCCCGATACGTCCGCCTCGACTACGACCGAGAGACGGGATCGGGGTATTTGAGCCAGCAAGGACCAGCGTGGCTACGGCGGTGCGGGTGGCGTTGGCGAGCAGCTGGCGAGGTCTACGGCTGCCCGGTTGGCGTACTGCACACGGTTGCGCCACAGGGTGACGACCTGGTGGCCACGGTGATGATGCAAGGCCCGGTAATCGCACGGGCGGCGGAGGTCTTCCGCACCGATGACCAACCCTCAGAGTCCTCAGATGCCCCCGAACGGCCTATCACAGCCAACGAGCTGCGTCACCTGTTCGGAGCCGTCGAGGCCGCCATCAGGGCTACGCAACCGCGCTGAACTCCCCGATCACGACACCAGCCCGTAACGTGGAGTGCCCGGCCCCCCGCCGCCACCTGTCCGAGGACGTCCATGCACCCCAGCCCACCTCCAACACTCGTGCACCACCCGTTGCTGGAGCGCGTCGCCAACATCCTCGGTCCCGGAGCCACGCTGGATGATCTGACCGCAGCCACCATGCGGCTTCGCAGCAGGCCAGACACTCTACGGTCCCGACTTCGCTCGCTTCTGTCACACCCCGACCTGCTTGAGACCGTGGCACGCCAGTCGTACTGGCACAGCAACGGATTCGCAAAGATCAAGCTCGTCGTCGCGCCACGCTTCTGCGTCCGGCTCCACGTCTGGCCGGCCGGCCATGACGGTGGAGGGGCCATGAACCCACACGGGCATCGCTGGGAGTTCGCGTCCTGGGTCGTGGCAGGCCAAGGAATGGTCGAGAGATGCTTCGAGGAGACAGCCTGCTCGGGGGACGGCTCAACCGCCCATGCCCGCTACGAGTACGGCGATGTGGGTTGGCCTGGATCATTGCGCCCGAACGGCAGCGTGTGGTTGCGGGAGCAGAGCAGCCGGATCCACCCACCAGGAACGGTCTACAAGTGCACTACGAACACCACGCACACAGTGGTCCCGCTCGGCCGTGAGCTCGTCGCAACGCTGGTGTTGCAGGGGCCAGTGAGGGGCGACTCAGCCAGGGTCTATGTGCCCCCGGAGCGATCTCCGCAGGGGTCCAGCGACCAATGCTCGCCGCCGATCTGCATGATCTGCTGATCGACGCCGAGACCGCGATCGGGCAGTCAAGTCACGCCGAGGGACTTGAGTCACCAGCCTGATTACGTAGTGTGGACGTCCTGGACCGTGCAGAACACTTCCAAGGACGCCAGTGCCGCACAACACCTCTCAGGCGGATGATCCCATCCGGGCGGTACACGCCGACCTGGGACGGTCGCGGCTTGATCCAAAGGATCTTGAGCTGACCGCCCAAGATGTGCGCAACAACCCCGATCAGCTTTCCAGGTCGTTCCGCACTCTGCTGCGGAACGACGAACGGTTGAAGCGGGTGGCCGCTCGCTCGACGTTCCATCCCAACGGCTTCGCCAAGGTGGTGCTGCACACCGGCGGTGACTGCGGCGTCCGACTCCATGTGTGGCATTGGCACCGCCAGCATCGGGCCGGGACAGTGAGCCCTGACCCGCACGGCCACCGGTGGGAGTTCGCCTCGTGGATCATCACCGGGGCCCAGCGCGAGACACCATTCGACCGGGTGACCGACGGCGAGCCGTTCGTCCGGTGCGAGTACGGGCGCAGGGCCGACGGCTCGGCCTACCTGCACCCTCGGAGAACCGAGATGCTGGCTCCAGGCAAGCCGATCGACCGGCTGGCCGGAACGGTGTACGCGTGCGCCAGCTCGGTTCTGCACACTGCTGAGCCCGTTGGTGGCGGGTTGGTGGCCTCGCTCGTATTCCAAGGTCGGCGCTCGCGGGGGGCGACTCCGGTGTACCTGCGGCCCGGAGAACCGCGGTTCCAACGGGAGCAGACGCTGTCCGTCGACGAGCTGAGGGCTCTGCTCGCCGAGGTCGCCGCGGTTGTGCGCTGATGCTCCGCCGCCTCGGGCCCCTGGTCGATCACGACATCTGGGCCGCGCTGCGAAGTGGCGAGTTGGTCGTCTCCGACCTCGACCCCGATCTGATACGCCCGGCGGCGGTCAGTCTGCGACTCGGGCGGGAGGCATATGTGGTGTCCTCTCGAGGTCCGGTGGACGCCGACGACGCGAACACCTATCCGGAGCTTGTTCCGCGACCACTCGATGAGCTCGGGCGGGTCGTGCTGCGCCCCGGCGAGGTCATCCTCGCTCGCACGCACGAGCGGGTCGGCCTCGCGGATCGGCTCGTCGGCTTGCTTGACGGGACGTCGGACTGGGCTCGGCTGGGTGTGAGCGTCGTGCTCGCACACCAGGTGAGCCCTGGATACGGGATGCCGGATGGAGCCCCGCTAACCCTGGAGATGGTCTCCCGGCTGGGACACGATCTCATGCTGCGCCCCGGTGTGCGGATCGCCAACCTCATGCTGCTGCGGGGCAGACGCGCGCGGCGCTCCTATCGCGACATGCCCGCCCACCACTCCACCGCGACCTGGTCGATCGCATCACGACTGAGCGACGCCGAGGCGGCGCGGAGAGACCGCCTCGGCGACGGCGATCAGGCGCAGCATTGGTGAACTGAGTGCACACTGGTTGACACGGTTGGCTGACACACTGCGGTACGACGCGTCTTGACTGGGAGGCCGGCATGGCTGAGCGACAGTCCGCCGCACCGATCCCGGGACCGGATGCCTTCGCTACGCGCAGCCGCGACGCATGGTTGAGCCAGGCGGCGATCGTGCTCGCGGTCGGGGCCTCAGCCGCTGGCGAGCCGGATCGGGTGGACAGCCCGCGAGAGCTGGGCCTGCACCCTGATGTCGCCGCGCTTGGCCGCCGGGAGCTGATCTCGCTGGCGGAGGCGACCGCACCGCTGAACATCGACCTCTCAGACCACCTCAACGACCGCGGCCCGCGGATCCCCCCGACCTCCAACATCGAGCTGATGACTCGGCTCGCCGACCAGCCCGACCCGATCACGGCGGCCGCGCTCGTCGAGTCCAACCTGCACAGCGAGAGCCGGCTGGTCCGTACCGCCGCCGCCGTGGCCGCGCTCGACACCACCGGGCCCAGGGACGACGTGCTGGCCCAGCTCGTCGAGGGCGCATCCAGGGGCGACGCGCTGACCAGGAAGATCGGCCGGATCGGGGTTGCCCGCGTCGACCCGCAACACCGGGTGCTGCGCTACGTCGTCGGCCGCCCGTCGCCGCTGACTGGCACCGACCGGCCCTCGCACACCGCCGTGCTGACCCACGGCACGTTCGCGGCGTTGGCCCGCTGGTGGCAGCCCGGCGGTGACTACTACAGCTACCTCGACTCGCTGGTGCCTCCCTTGAAGCTGCACGACCCGAGCTTCAAGTGGAGCGGCCTTTACTCCGACGGGGCCCGCCAACTCGCCGCCCAGCAGCTGGCCGACTGGGTCCTCGACCAGAACCTGCGCCGGCCGGACGTTTTCGCGCACAGCCACGGCGGGACCGTGGCCAACCTGGCCACCCGACGCGGGCTGGAGATCGACCGCCTGGTGCTGCTGAGCTGGCCGGTGCACGGCGAGTGGTTCCCGGACTTCGCCCACGTGCAACGGATCATCGATGTGCGGGTGTACTGGGATCTGGTGATCCTCGCCGACCGGGGCGGCCAGACGTTCACCCCGCCTCCGGAGCACGCCGGCAAGGTGACCTCGCACGTCAACGGGTGGTTCGAGCACGAATCGACCCACCAGCCCGAATACTGGCAACGGCACGGCCTCGCGGCCGCGCTCTGAGCCCGCAGGCTCTCTCCAGTGGGCACAGCGGAATCGGCCAAGCTGCTCGCGGTCGGCGCCACCTGGCGTCTGACCGGGATCGGGGCGGCCGGTCGCGCACTGCTGGCCGCCGTGACGTCCGGTGGTGAGACGGAGCGGACGCTGGCCGCGATGCTGCTGGTCAAGGCCGGTGACCGCTCCGTCCCGGTGGTGGCCCGGGCTGTTCTGGCCGGCCGAGCGACCAGTGAGCTCATCGACGTGCTTGCCAGCATCAACACTTCCCGGGCGCGGGCGGCCCTGGCCACGGTTGCCGAGGCAGCGCCGCCGGTCGTGGCACCGGACACGAGGGCCGCGGCCGCGGCCGCACTGCGCACGCTCGACGAGGTCCGTCGCCAGTCCGGCGATCGGTAAGAACCGCTCAGCAGATCATCTGGTCGGCAGCGGATAGCCGGGGCGTCCCGGGCTCACCGGGTGTTGCGACGCGACTCAGAGTGCCCTCGCCCGGTCAGAACGGCGGTGGCTGGTCGTCGGGAGGCGGGGTCGTGGCCGGTGGCGGCGGTTGTGGTTCGCCCTCGGGCGGAGGTCGCCGCAAGACGGTCGTGTCGCGGTCGCCTGTGAGGAGATGGCCGGCGTCCTGCTCGTCGGGCACGTTCTGGCTGCTCAGGGGCCCGGGTAGTTCGGGGATGATCTGCTCGCCTCGGGTCCGATAGACCTGCCCGAGTGGGCTTGTCCACACGTAGTGGCCCGGCGCGGGCTGGATGAGTGCCCACCCCAGCTTGTGTTTGAAGATCAGATGGTGGCGGGTGCACCCCGGCCCCGTGTTCCACTGGGTCGTTGCCCCGCCGCGGGTGTGGTCGATGGTGTGATCGAGCTGGGACTTCGACGCCGGTCGCCGACACCCAGGGTGGCAGCAGTGACGATCGCGGATTTGGATGTGACGGGCCAACCCGGCATGGGCGAACCGATCGTGTGGGCGGGCGTCCAACGCGGCGGACAACTGATCACGGCGGGCGAACTGGGCGGCGATGTCGGCGATGACCGCGCCCCAGCGGCCGTAGTCCCTCGCTTGGCTAGACACCTGTTCCAGCAGGTTGGCCGACACATACAGCTCGACGATCCCCCCTGCACAGCAACCGCCGCGCCCGGGTCGTTGTCGGGTGGCCCCAGCAACAAGCAGATATCCGGCCTCGTCGGTGACCGCGAACCGCCACCGCGCGCCGCGATGCTGGGCCGCCACGATGTCGCGGGCCACTTCGGCGAGGACCGGGCCGAGACCGGGGACCTCACCAGGCCGCTCATCCAGCCCGAGCATGGTGAACAACCCCACCCGAACCTCCACACCTTCCCGCACGACGGCCGCAGGCGGTCCGGACGTCGGCCGCGCAGTCGTCGGCCGCGCGGGAGCTGGCCGTGCGGCAGC
>JALYVZ010000012.1 GCA_030852965.1 Actinomycetota bacterium
GGTAGTTCTTTGGCACGGCGGTCCCCTTCCTCGTGGTGTTCTTGGCGGTTCACCCGAGTACCTACCGCACGGCAGGACTCCGGTGGGGGACCGCCACCTCAAGTTCCACGAGATCCGGGACAACCTCCTCGACAACGCATTGACCTGGCCAAACGACTTTGCGCGTCACCCTGGAGGTCTTCACAGAGCACCGGCACCGTGAGAGCTCTCCCACCTGCGGTGTCACCCAGCATGAGCCACCGCCGTGAGTCCCTTTTTGTTGGGCACGAACACCGGCTGGTTCAGGAACACCTCGGCTACCTCGCGCGGCGTAATGGAGTGTCGAGCGAGATGTGCCTCGTTGTCGTCGTCGAACTCCAGGTCGTCCGCTTCCGAGGGGTGCACCGGCACCTCCGTCCTAGTTGCGGTATGACCGTATTATGAGCTGCGGTCATACCGCAGCGCAAGGACGGTCATACGAGAGGAAGTTAACCCGATGAAGCTCGACGTCGTCCTCTGTAATCACGCCGAGGCGGTCAACAACTTGCTGTACATCTCTGGCGGAGGGATCAATGTGGCCCAGGCCCCGCCAGGTGCCCCGCCTCCCTATGGAATTTCCGTCGGCATCGGTCTCCTGATCACCGTGCCCTGGCAGCAAACCAACCAGCAGCACAAAGCCGAGATCACGCTCCTCACAGAGGACGGCGCACCAGCCATGATGCCCATCGGGTCTGACGGGAACGAGCCGCTGAATCTCGTGCTCGCCTTCAATGTGGGTCGTCCGGCGAATCTCGGTGTTGGTGATGACCAGGTAGTCGCACTGGCCGCCAACCTTGTCGGTCTGCCATTCCCGGCCCTCGGAAAGTACGAGTTCCAGGTCAGCATGGACGGCAACCCTGAGCGCAGGATCGGCATTCGGATCGTCTCGTCGCCTGGCGGCCAGGTGCTGTTCGGATAAGGTTGAGAACACCACACCCAGGTTGGGCCGAGCGATGTTCGAGACCTCGGGCCTGTCGGCAGTTCGATAGCGGTTTCGCTGAGCAGGGAGCAGCCGCGCGCCGTGCCGGGACCGGCCGGGTGTCAGTCCTTCTCGGCGGGTCCGGCGAGGGGTGACCGGACGCGTCGGAGTGGGTCGACGGTGAGGGTCGCCTGGGTGGCGCGCATGGCGGCGACGCGCTGTAGGGCGGTTTGACGACCGCGCTGGCTGTGCTGTTGGGATTCGGGCCGCCGGTGGAGCTGGCCGGCGTGGTGGCGATAGAGCCACGTCACGGCGGGGTCGTTGTAGCCCTGGGTGATCTCGGAGAGGCCAGCGAACATCACCACGTCGTCGTCGCCCCAGCCGGCGACCCACCCGCCGAGCGCCCGAAGTACTTGTGTTCGGATCATCAGGCCGGCGCAATGCACGACCCAGTTTCCTTCGCGCTCGATTGCGACAGAGTTGGCAAGCCCCGGGCCGATGGGTCCGAACGGAAGCTCTGAGGGCCAGCTCGTACGCGAGCCGTCTTCGCGCAAGTCCTCGGCCTGGGCGATGGCCCAGTGTGTGGCGGGGTCATCGAAGTGCGGCACGAGCGTGCGGAGCGCGGTGGGCAGTAGGTAGTCGTCTTGGTCGAGGACCTGGACCAGCTCGCCCGTTGCGCGGGAGAGCGCGATGTTGCGGGTGGCGGCGACTCCGAGGTGTGACCCGTTGGCCTCGTACGTGATCCATGGCTCTGCCGGAAGCTCGGACTGCATCGTGATGTGCGGGCCGTCCTCCTGGACGACCCATTCGATGCGCCACCCCTCCGGGAGAAGCTGGCCGGCGACACCCGCTGCCGTCTCCCGGAGGTGGATCGGATCGGGTTGGTACAGCGGCGTGATGATCGAGATGGCCGGCACGGGTCAGCCCTCGGGCCACGGTTCGAGTGGCGTTACGAAGTCGAGGCGGGTCCGGTCGGCGGGGTACTCCGCGTCGGAGATCTCCACTCGTCGAGCGTGCTGGTCGACCGAGATCCGCCGGCAACGTAGCATCGGCACGCCGGGCTCCAACTCCCATAGGCGGGCGTCGGCAGTGGTTGGCATGTGGGCCGTCACCTCGTCGATGATCGTCATGATTTCGATTCCGACCGTGGAAAGTTGGTGCTGGGTACCACCGGGCCACGGTTCGTTCGCGGGATCGAACAACGCCGGGTTGTCCTTGACGTAGCTTGCCGGGATGTGCGAAACGCTCCAGGCCTCGCGGCGGCCGGAGTCCGGGTCGACGTGTTCCCAGGCTCTGCGTAGCACCTCATCCCCTTCGTCGATTTCGAGCGCGGCTGCCACGTCCCGGTTGGCGGGTACCACCTGGTAGTCGGACCGGAACCGGAGGTCTTCAATCTTGACCTTGGACTCGATCTCGGCGGTGCCGACGAGGGCCCGTTCCGTTTCGGGCCGGAGTACGAAGGCCTTCTCCTCCTGGTGCCGCACGGACGAACGCACCACCGGGCGAGGCGGAGTCCGGACTATCGAAGCCTTCCCACGGCCACCGGTGATCAAGCCTTGCTGCTTCAGGAGGTCGATCGCGGATCGCACGGGGTTGAGCGAGCAGGACCACTGACGTGCGAGCTCGTGCATCGGCGGCAGGGAGTCGCCAGGAGCAAGCTCGCCGCGCTCGATCTTGATACGCAGCTCGTCGGCGATGCGCACCTGTAGCGGTGCGGGTACCGAGGTGCGCTGCGGTTCCATGGCGCCAGGTTAGGACGCTCGTAGGTTGACATGCAAACCGTCTTGCTGCGAATAGACCGCGAACAACCGGATTCGGCCGGACGTGGCGGGACACAGCCGGACAGGCCATGATCACGACAGGCGGCATCGGTGCTGGTCAGAGTTGCGAATACGCTGGTCAGGGTGGGTGCCCCCGGTGCGACTCGAACGCACACTGGACGGATTTTGAGTCCGCTGCCTCTGCCGATTGGGCTACGGGGGCGTGATGTGACGACGTCGTTAACGACGGCCGGATCACTTCGCGGGACCAGCCTAGCCCGGTAGGCTCGGTTGCTGGGCCCGACCCGAGCAAGGACGCGAGCAAGGGAGACCACTGTGACCCAGGCTGCCGAGTCTCGGCAACCCCAGGCCGACGCCCCGGACGTCGCCGCGATGGGCCATCGGGTACTGATCGCCGAGGACGAGGCCCTTATTCGTCTCGATCTGGCGGAGATGTTGCGCGAGGAGGGCTATCAGGTCATTGCCGAGTCCGGCGACGGAGAGTCGGCCATCGAGCTGGCCCGCGACCTCCGCCCGAACCTGGTGATCATGGACATCAAGATGCCGAAGGTGGACGGCATCTCGGCGGCCGCAGTCATCGTCAAGGAACGCATCGCACCGGTGGTCATGCTGACCGCGTTCAGCCAGCGCGACCTCATCGAGCAGGCGCGCGACGCGGGTGCGATGGCCTACCTGGTCAAGCCGTTCGCCCGGCATGAGCTGGTGCCGGCCATCGAGCTGTCGGTGTCTCGGTTCGCCGAGATGCGGGCACTCGAGGACGAGGTGGTCACGCTCACCGACCGCCTGGAGACCCGGAAGATCATCGACCGTGCGAAGGGTCTGCTGATGACCAACAACGGGATGACGGAGCCGCAGGCCTTCCGCTGGATTCAACGCACCGCGATGGACCGCCGCAGCACCATGCGGGTGGTTGCGGACGCCATCGTCAACGGTTTGGACGCTCCCGCCGAATCTGTCTGATCCAAGGGTCTCGTCCGGAAACATCGCGCTGTGCGGCCGTCCGGTGACGCTCGGCATGATCTCGTTGCTTTCTGGTAAAGAGCCGCGCACCCCAGATAGACGCGGCCGTCGAAGGTCCACTAGGTTCGCCACGTTCACGCGAACGGGTGAGGGTTCTCAGGGTGCACGGGATGTGCCTCTACCCGGTTCGCACATATGTCAGGAGGTCAATCAGCATGAGTCGGAAGCGAACGGCCTTCGCGGCCGCCGCTGTGCTGGCCGGGGCGATGGTGCTCGCGGCTTGCGGCGGCGGAAGTACCAGCTCCGGCGGAGCCGGCGGCAGCGACGCCAATACGGTCAAGATCGGTTTCATGGGCGATCTGTCCGGTGAGAGCTCTGGAATCGTCATCCCCGGCCACAACGGCGCCAAACTGGCGATCGCGGAGTACAACGAGACAAACCCGCCCAGGAAGATCGAGCTCAAGGACTACGACAGCCAGGGCAGCTCGGACCAGGCGGTGCCACTCATCCAGCAGGCCCTCAACACCGACAAGATCGTGGCTCTGATCGGCCCCGCGTTCTCCGGTGAGTCACGCGGGGTGGTGCCGATCCTCCAGGAGGCGAAGATCCCGAGCGTGTCACAGTCAGCCACAGCGGCGAACTTGGCAACCAGTGGCTGGAAGTACTGGCACCGGGTGGTCGCCAATGACGACTTCCAGGGCCCGGCGATCGCGGACTTCCTGGCGCGGGTGACCGGTGCCAAGTCGGCGTTCGTGATCAGCGACGACCAGGAGTACAGCGTCGGAATCGCGGAGTCGGCCGCCAAGGAGCTGACCAAGAAGGGCCTCTCGGTCCAGACCGACAGGTTCGCCAAGGACTTGTCCGACTACTCCTCGACCGTCGCCAAGGTCAAGGCGGCCAACCCACAGGCGATTTTCTACGGCGGCTACTACCCCCAGGCCGGCCGGTTGCTCAAGCAGCTGCGCGACAACGGCGTGCGGGCACCGTTCGCCAGCGGTGACGGGTCGACGGACAAGGGGATCGTGGACGGAGCCGGCGTGCCGGCCGCCGAGGGCGCCATCCTCGGGTGTCCGTGTGCGATCCCGGGCGTGGGGAACACCGAGGGTGCGCTCAAGGCGTTCTACGACAAGTACACCGCCGCGTACAAGATCGACCCCGCGATCTACGCCGGCGAGGGCTACGACTCGGCAACAGCCTTCATCAACGCCATCAAGGCCGGGAACACCACCTCGGACGCGATCAACACCTACCTCGCCACCGAGAGCTTCCAGGGTGTGGCCAAGCCGATCAAGTTCCAGCCGAACGGGGAGGTCGTGGGGACCGACATCTTCGTGCACGTGGTCAAGGCCGGAAAGCTCCAGCTGCTCGGGAAGTCAACGGAGGCCAAGCTAGGCTGAGCCGAACCGATCACGCCGGGGAGCGGGTGCAGCTGGCCCGCTCCCCGGCGTGATTTTCGGACCTTTCCGAGGGTCGTCGATAGCGGAGGCTGTGAGCGCGGTGCTCCAAGACTTGATCCTGCAGCTCGGGCCCAGCACGGTGGGCGGCCTGGTGATCGGGTCGATCTACGCGCTTGTCGCCCTGGGCTACACGATGGTGTACGGCGTGCTTCGGCTGATCAACTTCGCGCACTCCGAGATCTTCATGATTGGGTGTTTTGCCTCCCTTCTCGTGCTGACCACGCTCGCTCCCCGGGGTCCGCTCACCGGTCTCGCGCTGATCGGCATGATGCTGGTGCTCGTCGTGGTGGCGATGGTGGCCTCCGGCGGCGCCGCCATGCTCCTCGAGCTCTTGGCGTATCGGCCCCTGCGCAAACGCGGGGCACCCCGGCTGGCCGCGCTGATCTCGGCAATCGGCGCCTCGCTGTTCTTGCAGGAACTGTTCGCGCTGGTCATCGTGCCCAAGGTGTTCGGCCGACCTGGCCGCATCGATGCGCCGGTGCCGCGGCTGGTCGACCGCAACGTCGTCTTCACCGCGTTCGGCGCGGAGGTCAAGACCGACCAGGTGGTCATTTTCATCGCGGCGGTGGTGACGATGGTGGCGCTTGACCAACTGGTCGCCCGCACCCGGATCGGTCGAGGGATCCGCGCCACCGCGCAGGATCCCGAGGCAGCCGTCCTGATGGGTGTCAACATCGACGCCATCGTGCGGCTGACCTTCCTGCTCGGCGGTGCCATGGCGGGGGTCGCGGGGGTGCTCTACGCGATGGAGTTCGAAGACATCCGTTACAACATCGGCTTCGTGCTCGGCATCAAGGCATTCACCGCCGCCGTCCTCGGCGGGATCGGCAACATCCGCGGGGCGTTGCTCGGGGGCGTCGTGCTCGGTCTTGTGGAGAACTGGGGTGCCATCTTCTTCGGGTCGCAGTGGAAGGACGTCATCGCGTTCGTCATCCTGGTCATCGTGTTGTTGTTCCGACCGACCGGCATCCTCGGCGAGTCGCTCCAGCGGGCCCGCGCGTGACCAGCATCGAACCGTCGCTCATCGCGGAGGCGGCACCGTGAGCAGATCGGAACCTCGGGTCGGCAGTACCCTGGACCGCGTCCGCCGAACCAGCGGCGATCTCGCGGACGGCGTTCGGGACCGCTGGGCGGGTGCCCCCGGTTGGCTGCGGTGGACGACATACCTCGCGGTCATCGCCGTGGCTGCGGCTGCGCCGAGCCCGGTGGTCGGGTCGTTCATGTCTCCGTTCACCGACTGGACCTCGCTGTTGTTCAACCCGATTGGCACCTACGTTCTGCTCGCCCTGGGCCTGAACATCGTGGTCGGCCAGGCCGGGCTGCTTGACCTCGGTTATGTCGCGTTCTTCGCCATCGGCGCGTACACGCTGGCCTATCTCGGAATCGTGCACGGCTTCCCCTTCTGGCCGACCGCGCTGCTGGGTGTGCTGATAGCGGCGGTGTCGGGGGTGATACTCGGCGCGCCGACGCTGCGGTTGCGCGGGGACTACCTGGCGATCGTGACGCTCGGCTTCGGTGAGATCGTCCGGATCACCGCGGTCAACACCGACGCGATCGGCGGTGCCCGGGGCATGACCCCGGTGCCGCACCCGCCGCCGCTGTTCGGCACCGAGTTCCGGTTTGATCCACTTCCGTACTACTACCTGGTACTCGCCATGATCGTGCTCGCGGTGGTGTTCTCGCACCGGCTCGAACGCAGCCGGGTGGGCCGCGCGTGGACTGCCATCCGCGAGGACGAGGACGCCGCCGAGCTCATGGGTGTACCGACCTTCAAGTTCAAGCTGCTTGCCTTCGCGATCGGCGCGATGTTTGGCGGGTTGGCCGGGGTGGTGTGGGCCGGCAAGGTCATCTTCCTGGCTCCGACCAACTTCCCGTTCATCCTGTCCGCGACGATCCTGGCCGCGGTGCTGCTCGGCGGCTCCGGGAACATCCCAGGCGTGATCTTTGGAGCGTTCCTGATCGCCTGGCTGCCGGAGCGGTTCCGGGGGTTCGCGGAGTACCGCATCCTGTTCTTCGGGGCGGCGTTGGTGCTGGTCATGGCGCTTCGGCCGGAGGGACTGCTGCCGTCCCGGCAACGGCGGGCGGAGCTGCGCGGCGGAACGGGCGGGATGGGCGCGCTCGGCGGCGAGGTGCCCGGTGCGGTCGAGACGACCGAGGCTGGCACCCCAGGGGGTGCCCGGTGACCGCCGCCGGAGCGCCGCCGACCCTCGCGTTGGAGAACGTGACCATGCGCTTCGGCGGCGTGGTGGCGCTGCGCGGGGTGGACCTGCGGATCGAGGAAGGTCAGATCGCGGCCCTGATCGGCCCGAACGGCGCCGGCAAGACCACGGTGTTCAACGTGATCACCGGGGTGTTCCAGCCGACCGAGGGTGTGGTCCGGTTCGCCGGTAGCCGGATCAACGGGCTCAAGCGCTTCCAGATCACCAAGGGCGGAGTCGCCCGGACGTTCCAGAACATCCGGTTGTTCGCGAACATGTCGGCACTGGAGAACGTCATGGTGGGGGCCGATGCGCACCACCGGACGGGTGCTGTCGGTGCAGCGTTGGGACTGCCGTGCCACCGGGCCGAGGAGCAGGCTGGCCGGGCGAAGGCCACCCAACTGCTGGAGTTCGTCGGTATCGGCGGACGCTCCACCGAGACCGCGAAGAACCTGCCCTACGGTGACCAACGTCGACTGGAGATCGCCAGGGCGCTGGCCACCGACCCGAAGCTGCTGCTGCTCGACGAGCCTGCCGCCGGGATGAACCCGGCGGAGAAGCGGTCGCTGCAGGAACTGATCCGGCGAATCCGGGACGCCGGGCACACCGTCCTACTGATCGAGCACGACATGGGACTGGTGATGGACATCAGCGACCGGATCTCGGTGCTGGACTTCGGGCAGAAGATCGCCGAGGGGCCACCCCGTGAGGTCCGGGCCGACGCCAGGGTGATCGAGGCCTACCTGGGAGTACCGGCCGATGCTTCTTGAGGTCAGCGACATACAGGTCTTCTACGGCAAGATCGCCGCGCTGAAGGGGATCACGCTCGGCGTGGCCGAGGGCGAGATCGTGGCCCTGATCGGTGCGAACGGCGCCGGCAAGACCACCACCCTGAAGACCATCTCCGGGCTGCGGCCGCTCACCGCCGGCCAGATCACCTTCGACGGTCGGGACATCAGCCGGATGCCCGGTCACCACCGGGTCGTGGCCGGCATCGGCCAGGCACCGGAGGGGCGCGGGATCTTCCCCGGCATGACGGTCCAGGAGAATCTGCTGATGGGCAGCTACGCCCGCCGGGGGAAGTCCGACACCGAGCTCGCCGAGGTGTACGAGCTGTTCCCCAGGCTGGCCGAGCGCAAGACCCAGTTCGGCGGCACCATGTCCGGGGGTGAACAGCAGATGCTGGCGATCGGCCGGGCGCTGATGGCCAAGCCCAAGGTGCTGTTGCTGGATGAGCCGTCGATGGGGTTGGCGCCGCTCCTGGTGGCGCAGATCTTCTCGATCATCTCGGAGATCAACCGACGGGGCACCACCGTGCTGCTGGTGGAGCAGAACGCCGCCCAGGCGCTCCGGCTGGCGAACCGCGCATACGTGCTGGAGACGGGCCGGGTGGTGAAGTCCGCGCCGTCCGCTGACCTGCTCACCGATCCGGAGGTGCAGGCCGCCTATCTCGGCGGTGCCCTGGAGGTCGAGCCCAGCGACGGACAACCCGACCGACTGTGATCAGGGCGTCGGCCCGGTCAGCCAGCGTGCTCGGCCTCCCACTCGGCCGGCGAACTGGAGCCGTTCCAGTCCACCAGCTGAACGATCACGCCGTTGGGGTCGCGGACCTGGAAAGCGCGCTCACCCCATTCCTCGACGGTGAGCGGCATGGTGATCGCCACCCCCTCCGCGCGCACCCGATTGAGCTCACCCTCCAGATCGTCCACCGTGAACGCCAGGATCAGACCCTGAGCCCGGTCCTCGCGCTGGTCGGCCGGCAGCGACTCCAGGCCGCGGCGCAGGAACACCACGTTCATGCCGACGTCGTCGCGGGCGAGCGAGGCGAAACCGTCGGCGGCCATCACCTCGCGGAAGCCGAAGTGGTCGACCAGGAACGCAGCGGAGGCGACCGGGTCGTCGACGTTGAGATGGACTCCGTCTTGACCTAACCTGCTCGGTTTCGTGCAGTCCAATGCTCGGGACGCGGCTGATGCCGCCGCCCAGCAGGCCAGCGCGCTGAGCGACGAACAGTGGTGGGCGGCCAACGCACCGCTGCTGGAGCGGGTGTTCGACGCCGCCGCTCATCCGATCGCCGCCAGGGTGGGTGCGGCGGCCGGCGAGGTCCATGGCGCCGCGTACTGCCCGGCCCACGCCTTCGAGTTCGGCCTGGCCAGGGTGTTGGACGGGCTGGCGGCCATGATCGAGTCCCGATAGCCGATCAGGCGACCTCCGTGGGGGCACCGGTCCAACCCGGCACGGTCGACAGCGACAGCCAGGCGGCCGCCAGCCGCTCCACCGCCAGGTCCAGCCGTGGCTCCGGCAGCGTGTAGGGCAGCCGGAGAAACCGTTCGAACGCGCCGTCCAACCCGAACCGGGGCCCGGCCGCGAGCAGCACGCCGTGCCGGGCGGCGGCTGTCACGAGCATGCTGGACACCGGTGCGCCCAGGTCCACCCACAGCGACAGCCCGCCCGGGGGATGAGTGGCCGTCCAGCCGGGAAAGCGGCCGGCGACCAGCGAACGCAGGTGCTCGCGGGCCGCCCGCACCATCGGCAGCCGGCGTGCCAGCACCGGCTCGACCTCGCCGAGCAGGTGCTCGACGACGAGCTGGTCGAGCACCGAGCTGGCGATGTCCACCGACGCCTTGGTGCGGGCGATCCGCTCGATCATCGGCCGGGAGGCCCGGACCCAGCCGATCCGGATGCCACCCCAGAACGTCTTGCTGGCCGACCCGACGGTGATCACCGGGGCCGACCCGCTGTCCGCCGCCAGCGCGGCGAACGGGGTCGGTGCCGGACCGTCCAGGACCAGCTCGGTGACCGTCTCGTCGATCAGCAGCGGGGTGTGGGTGCGACGACCCAGCGTCGCCACCTCGGCCCGTTGGTTGTCGTCCATGCAGCGTCCGGTCGGGTTGTGGTAGTCGGGGATGAGCAAAATCAGCCGCGGTGCGGCGTCCCGGACCGCGGCGCCCATGGTGTCCACGTCCCACCCCTCGGCTCGCGCAGAGGGAAATCCGACCGGCACCGCGCGCGCGTGCATCCGGGCGATGGCGTCCAGCGCGTTCGGGTAGGTGGGGTGCTCGACCAGCACTCGGTCGCCGGGGGAGGTCAGGGTGTCCAGCACCAGCGCGATCGCCTGCTGGCCGCCGCAGGTGATCAGCACCTGGTCGCGGGTGGTGGGCAGCCCCCGGTCGGTGAACCGGGCGGCGACCGCGTCGCGCAGCACGTCCAGCCCCAGCAACTGGTAACCACTGCCCCCCGTGTATCGAGCGACCCGTTCGCCGGCGGCCCGGAGCGCCGAGGTGAGCTGTTCGGGCGGGGCCGGCAGCGCCGCGTACGCCAGGTCGAGCGCCGTGCTCTCGGCGGCGGGGGCGAACGCGGTGAGCTCCCGCCGCGTCGGGCCCTCCGGCATCGTCGTCCAGCTGCCCGCGCCGCGTCGGCTGTGCAGATACCCGGACTCGCGTAGCCGGTCGTACCCGGCGGCCACGGTGGTGCGGCTCAACCGGAGGGCAACGGCCAGCTCACGCTCGGCGGGCAGGCGGGTGTGCAGCGGCAGCCGGCCGTCGAGCACCAGCAGCTTGATCCGCTCGGCCAGCTCGAGGTAGGCCACTCCGGCCTCGGCGGTGCGCCACTCACCGAGATGTCTGGCCATCGCGCGACCGGTGAGATGTCGATCGCCATCCATTGAACCAGTCCACTTCTGTTTGATTGGACCTGTTGAGCCATGCCAATTCCGCACAGTATGGACCACACGGGGAGGCGATGGGGAATGACCGGACTGCTGATCGTGGGCCTGCTGATCGCGCTGACGGGGGTGTTGGCGATGTGCTTCGGCGCCGACACCCGGGACGGCCAGGACTGGAGCCACCGGGCCTAGACTCGCCCGGGTGACCGCCTCGACCGCTGCCAGTCCGAAGACCGCAACCAGCGACCCAGCCGGCCGTCGCCTGCTGCTCCTGGACGGGCACTCGCTGGCCTACCGGGCCTTCTACGCGCTGCCTGCAGAGAACTTCAAGACCCAGACCGGGCAGACCACCAACGCGGTCTACGGCTTCACCTCGATGCTGATCAACCTGCTGCGCGACGAGGAGCCGACCCACCTCGCGGTCGCGTTCGACGTGTCCCGGCGCACCTTCCGCTCAGAGGCCTACGCGGAGTACAAGGCGAATCGGACGACGACTCCTGACGAGTTCCGGGGTCAGGTCGAGCTGATTCGTGAGGTGCTCACCGCTCTATGCGTGCCGTCGCTGGCGGTGGAGGGCTACGAGGCCGATGACGTGATCGCCACCATCGCCACCCAGGCCGAGGCGCAGGGCTACCGGGTGGACATCTGCACCGGCGACCGGGATGCGTTCCAGCTGGTCGGCGACGCGGTCACGGTGCTGTACCCGAAGCGGGGGGTGTCGGACCTGGCCCGGATCGACCCCGCCGAGGTGCAGACCCGCTACGGGCTCACCCCGACCCAGTACCCGGACTTCGCCGCGCTGCGCGGCGACCCCAGCGACAACCTGCCGTCGATCCCGGGGGTGGGGGAGAAGACCGCCGCGAAGTGGATCCGAGAGTTCGGCTCCCTGGATGCGCTGATCGACAGGGTGGACGAGGTGCGCGGCAAGGCCGGCGACGCGCTGCGGGCCAACCTGGCCAACGTGCTGCTCAACCGCCAGCTCACCGAGCTGGTCCGGCAGGTCCCGCTGGACATCGGCCCGGACGACATGGCGGTCAAGGCGTGGGACCGGGACGCGGTGCACCGGCTGTTCGACGAGTTGGAGTTCCGGGTGCTGCGGGAGCGGTTGTTCGCCACCCTGAGCAGCGCCGAGCCGGAGGCCGAGGAGGGTTTCGAGGTCCACGGTGGGGCACTGGAACCCGGTGCACTGGCCGACTGGCTGGCGGCGCATGCCCGTGACGGGCGTCGGCTGGGGCTGTCCTTCCATGGCCGGCTGGGCAGCTGGGCCGGCCGAGAGATCGACGGCCTGGCCATGACCAGCGCTGACGGTGACGGCGCCTACCTCGACCTGCTGGCGCTCACGTGCGAGGACGAGGCTGCGCTCGGGCAGTGGTTGGCCGACGAGGCAGTGCCCAAGGCCGCCTACGAGGTGAAGCCCGCGCTGCACGCGCTGCGTGAGCGGGGCTGGCGGCTGGCGAGGCTGACCAGCGACGTGGTGCTCGCCGCATACCTGGTGCGCCCGGGCCAGCGGGGCTTCGACCTGGCCGACCTGGCGCTGCGTTACCTGCGCCGCGAGCTGCGGACGGAGGGCGAGGCGGCGGACGGCCAACTCTCGTTGCTGGGCGGCGAGGAGGAGGCCGACGCGCAGCGAGCCTCCACGGAGATCCTGCGGGCCCGCGCGGTCGGTGAGTTGGCGGACGCCCTGGACACCGAGCTGGGCCGGCTCGGTGGCGCCGAGCTGCTGGCCGAGCTGGAGCTGCCGCTGCTCGGGGTGCTCGCCGACCTGGAGGCCGCCGGCATCGCGATCGACCGAGACGCCCTGGGCGACCTGGAGTCGGACTTCGCGGCCCAGGTGAAGCAGGCCGCCCAGGACGCGTACTCAGAGATCGGCAAGGAGATCAACCTCGGCTCGCCCAAGCAGCTGCAGGTGGTGCTGTTCGATGAACTGGGCATGCCCAAGACCAAGCGGACCAAGACCGGCTACACCACCGACGCCGACGCCTTGCAGCACCTCTACGAGCAGACCGGACATCCGTTCCTGGCCCACCTGCTCACCCACCGGGACGCCACCCGGCTCAAAATCACAGTTGACGGGCTGCTCAAGTCGATCGCCGACGACGGCCGGATCCACACCACCTACAGCCAGAGCATCGCGGCTACCGGGCGGCTGTCCAGCACCGACCCGAACCTGCAGAACGTGCCGATCCGCACAGCCGCCGGCCGCCGCATCCGGGAGACCTTTGTTGTCGGCGGTTCTCATACCGAGCTGATGACCGCCGACTACAGCCAGATCGAGATGCGGATCATGGCGCACCTGTCCCAGGACACCGCGCTGATCGAGGCATTCCGCTCCCGGCACGACTTCCACGCCGAGACCGCCGCCAGGGTGTTCGGCGTGGAGGCAGCCGACGTCAGCCATGAGCAGCGGGCGAAGATCAAGGCGATGAACTACGGGCTGGCCTACGGGTTGTCGGCGTTCGGGCTGTCCGCCCAGCTACGGATCTCCACCGAGGAGGCGCGCGGGCTGATGGACGAGTACTTCGCCCGCTTCGGCGGCGTGCGCGACTACCTGCACACGCTGGTCGAGCAGGCCCGCAAAGACGGCTACACCGAGACCATCCTGGGCCGTCGGCGCTGGCTGCCCGACCTGAACAGCGACAACCGCCAGCGTCGGGAGATGGCCGAGCGGATGGCGCTCAACGCACCGATCCAGGGCAGCGCGGCGGACATCATCAAGGTCGCGATGCTGCGCGTGCACCGGGGGTTGGCCGAGACCGGGTTGGCCTCCCGGATGCTGCTGCAGGTACACGACGAGCTGGTGCTGGAGATCGCCCAGGGGGAGCGATCCGCCGCCGAGGAGCTGATCCGTGCCGAGATGGGGGCGGCGTACGCGCTGGAGGTGCCGCTTGAGGTGTCGGTCGGGGTGGGTCGCAGCTGGGACGACGCCGCCCACTGACGGGGCGCAGCTCACCGTGTGGTGCCTGGTGTGGCTCGGATGTGGCCGGTGTTGGGGTTGTCGAGCCAGAGCAACGGTGGGGCTTCGATGGTGAGCCCGAACCGTTGGTAGCCGGGTCGGCCGTGGGCGGTCCAGGTGTGGTGGAGTTGTTCAAGTTCGGTCCACAGTCGCCGTGGCCCGGCCTGTCGGGTCAGGTGGCCGTGCTGGTCGGGGAGGTGCGCCACGAGCGCCCATGAGCGGCCGTCGGTGGTGGCCAGTTCGGTGCCGAGGTTGTTCTCGTCGGGGTTGTGTTCGTCGAGGTGGATGGTTCGGCCGGTGACGTCGTGCAGGTGGATCTGTGCGAGCAGGCCCCCAGGTGGGGTCGGTGAGCGCGTCCCGAGGGTTGAGGCCGCTGTGGCCGGTCTCGATGTCGGCGGTTTCCCGGCGCGGTGGCATCGAGACGGTGTAGTCGTATGGCCCGGTGGGGTTGGCGCGGCGGGGCATGAACCCCCCGACTGGGCCAGGAACGGCCCGGAGGCGATGCCGTTGTGCACGGTCAGCAGGACCAAGGCGTGTCTGTTGAACGGACCCAGGACGTTGGCGAGAATCTTCCCGCCGTCGCGGGTCTGGCTGATCCACTCGGCTGGGACGGTATCGATCCCGCAGGTAGCGATGATCCGGTCGAAGGGGGCACGTTCGGGCACTCCGGCGGCGCCGTCGCCGGTCACCAGGTGCGGGCGGTAGCCGTGCTCGGTGAGCCGGACAGCGGCCAGGGCGACGGACTCGGCGCCGATGTCGATGCTGGTTATGTTGCGGTCCCCGAGTCGCTCGCAGAGCAGCGCGGCGTTGTAGCCGGTGCCGGTGCCGATCTCCAACACGCGCATGTCGTCGGCGACGTCGAGATCTTCGAGCATGGCCATGACCAGGGAGGGCATCGTGGTGGAGCTGGTGACCTGCGGATACACACCGTGGCCGTTGTGGGCCGGGATGCCGGTCAGCTCGGTGGCCAGGGTGCGGTCGCTGTAGACCGCGGCCAGCCACTCGTCGTGGTCGCTGGTGGCGTTGTCGATCATCCGCCACCGGGGTGGGAACGCGCCAGGGGCTTCGTCGTGCCAGTGCGGGGCACGAACACATGGCGGCGCACCGCTAGGAAGACCCGCCGCCACTGCGGGCTGCGCAGCGCGCCGGACTCGATGAGATTCGCGGCAAGGGTGTCCAGCCGGTCCTTGACCTGGTCGTTGTCCTCGAACACCACTGGCGGGGTCACCCCTCGGTGAGAAAGTCGGCGATCGACTCGGAGATCCTCAACGTGGTCTCCTCCTCTATCCAGCGGTAGTTGCCCTCGGGATTGATCTCCAACGTGACATGTGACCCGTCCGCGCGGACCAGGAAGTCCCACGCCCCGTAGTGCAGGCCGGAAAGCTTCATATACGCCGACACCGACGCCGCCACGTCCGCCGGCAGGTCGATGATCTCGTACGTGAGGCTGTCGTAGTCCGAGCGCCAGTCGACTCGCGCCCGTTCCGAACCGGCGTCGATGCGCACCGCGTGGAAACGCTGCCCGACCACGGTCAAGCGCACGGCGTACTCCGACTCGACCCATTGCTGAAACAGATGCGCGGCGTAGTCGATGCCGTCCAAGTCATCCAGATCGGCTGCGGCGAGTCGACGGGTATACATCACATGAGCGGTGTCACCGGTGTGCAGCACGCTCGCGGCGATCGACTTGCACACCAGCGTGCCGTACTCGATGGCGAACCGGCGTACCGCGTCGGGGGAGTTGGTGACCAGCGTGGACGGGATGGTCAGCCCGCACTGGCGTAGGTCCGCGAGCTGGCGGGGCTTGAAGGCGGCGTCGGCGGCGCGACTCGGATGGTTCAGATACGGCACCGGTAGCGACGCCAACACCCCACCGAGCCCAAAACGGCACTCGGTCGCGGCGTGCCAGCGCTCCGCCGCGCTCAGATGCTCGCGCACCTCGAACGGGCGCGGGCGGCGCACGAACACCGAGCGCACACGCTCCAGGTCCAACCGTTCCCCGCCGCGGGAGAGTACCCCGCGCCACCGACCACCATCGAGTTCGGCGTCGAGTTCGAGTCGGCCGGGAACTCCGCAGTGTCGAACCGGAACAGCCGCGCCCGCGAGTGTCCAGCACCGTGCACACGCGGTCCGCGGTGGAGTCTGCCGCGTCAGCGATCACCAACACCACATCATCCCGCTTGGACCGGGCGACCAGCTCGCTCAGAGTCTCGCGGACGAACGGATCTCGACGGTGGGTGATCGGCGACAGCCGCTCGGCACGACGTAGGGCGATTGCGGCGTCGCCACGGCGACCTCTCAGTCGCGCCAGCGCCCTGCCTGTGGTGATCCAGTAGTAGGTCTGCCGGGACTTGTCGGCGGCCTCGGGATGCAGGCCCCCCGGTGATCGACGCGGCCAGCTCGTGATCTCCAGCTTCCAGCGCCCCAGCAGCCGCGTACAGCCCGACATTCAGCGGTCCAAACGCCAGCCAGGTGGTAGGCATCTCCCTCACCGGTGCGTTCGGCCAGCTCAGAGGCATAGCTCAGGGGTGCGTCCACGTCAGACGGCCGGCAGTCAGCGGCGGCCACCACCGACTGGCGCAGCGCCCGGAACCCGGCAAGCTGCATTCCCTCCGATGTCGTGGTCGGCACGGTGACCGAGTCCAGCTCGGTCTGAGCGAGATCGAATGCTCCGGCCATGATGAGCACTCGCGCGGTGCTGGCTGTGGCCAGGCCCAGTGCGGCAGGGGTGTCGCGGTCCTGAGCCGCGCGAGTGGCCAGCAGGACAGCCTGGGAGGCCAGGTCGAGTGGGGCGCCCACCGTCCGCAACCACCCGACCGTGCCCTGGGTGTGCAGCAGAACCGCAAGCTCGAGTAGCTCGTTCACGTCCTGACCAGCACCAATACTGGCATGCATGTCGCGGATCAAGGCCGGGAGAGCGGCGCCGACCAGCTCGTGTTGGCTCTGACACCCGGCACTGCCAGGGGGCTCACCCGGGTGGCGAGCACGCCAACGGGCTGGACCTCGCCGCCGGGGTGCCCGAGAGTGACCGACATCAGGACATGCCGTACCACGTCGACGGCCGCGTCCGTGGTGCCTTCCTCTCCCGGTGCGGGCACGTGCGGCCCGATCAAGTCCGATGGAGCGACTTGCAGCGCATTGGCCAGGCCGGATATCAACGACATGCGGTCCAGAGAGCGCTCGCCATTCTCCAGCCGGGACAGGTGACCAGCCGAGATCCCAGCGAGCCCAGCGACCACCCGTAGCGACTTCTGGCGGGCGTGGCGGATCGAGCGCAACTGGCGGCCGATCGTGCGCCCCGCCGTTGGCACCCCCTCATCCATCCGAGCCTCCATGCTGTCAGGCCTGCCCCGGACGTTTGCCGCGTAGTGGGGGCATTCGCTGACGCCTACGGTACCTGGGCGAGCAGCCGTCGGTGCCGGACAGATCACCGGGCCGTGACATGGCACAGGCCGACTGCCGCCAAGGCCGCCGCGAAGACCACGAACAGCGGCTCTGGCGCCGCTGGCAGCCCGGACCGCTACCGTGAGAGCTGGACAACACTGGGTCACCCACCGACCTTGGACTGTCGGATCGGCTCGGCCGGAACGCCTGAAGGAAGGACGGCCAAGGATGGCTGGCGAGAAGGAAGGCGTGTCGGAGCGGCCGCCGCTGCTGTCACACGAGGAGCTGCTCCGGGCCCAGGCCGAGACCCTGAGCTCGCCGCGCCGGCGGTACAGCATTGCTGCTCAGGTGCTGTTCAAGCTGCTGGATGTGGTGTACGGCAAGGAACGCGGGTTGGGCAAGTTCAAGGTCCTGGAGCTGATCGCCAGGGTTCCGTACCAGTCATGGGAGCAAGTCGCGTTTGTCGCCATCACCCATGTTCATGGAGAGACGGACATGGCGCGTCGAATCCACGACCGGATCAGGGACTCCCGCGCGCAGCAGGACAACGAGCTGTGGCACCTGCTCATCGTCGAGGAGCTCCTCGCCCGGTCCGGCCAGCCCCAGCGCCGGCTCAAGTTCTACTGGCTGCCACAGTTGATCGCGTTCGCCTACTACCACCTGTCCTGGATGCTGTTCGTGGTCCGCCCCGGCTGGTCGTATCGCCTCAATGCCGACTTCGAGGACCACGCCGAGCACGAGTACATGAGTTTCGTCGCCGATCATCCCGAGTGGGAGCACACTTCGTTCAAGTCCGGGTTTGCGGAGGACTACGGTCACTTCGCCTCGCTCGCGGACCTGTTCCGCCAGATCGGGCACGACGAAAGGGTGCACAAGCAGGAGAGCGAGGAACAGCTGTGCGAGCCCCGCTTCCGCTGACGGTCAGCCGGGCTTGCGGCAGCACAGGATCGCGGTGCCCGGAACCGACCGGGCCGGGCCGGGCCGCACCGCATGGGTGCCCAGCCGCCTCGGCGGTCGCATGTGGGCTGTGTGCCACGGCGGCATCTTGGTCGGTGAGCTGACCTGGACGCATGAAGGGGCCGCCGTTGCTCACTCGTTCGAATGACGCGTAGCATGACGTGGCCTGGGTTACGTGTTGCGCGGGATTTCGTCGCTGACTTGTGTTCGTCGCCTGCGACGCCCGTCAGCCAACTCTCCGGCGCCGCCCGTGCCCTGTCCAACTCATTCCTATCCGTCCGGAGCAACCCACCGCATGTCCACCGACACCACCACCGTCCCGACCACACCGCAGGTCGCCGTCAACGACATCGGGACGGAGGAGGATTTCCTCGCCGCCATCGATCAGACGATCAAGTATTTCAACGATGGAGACATCGTTGAAGGCACCATCGTCAAGGTCGATCGGGACGAGGTTCTTCTCGACATCGGCTACAAGACCGAGGGTGTCATCCCCTCGCGTGAGCTGTCCATCAAGCACGACGTCGACCCGGCTGACGTGGTCAAGGTGGGTGAGTTCGTCGAGGCCCTGGTTCTCCAGAAGGAGGACAAGGAGGGCCGTCTGATCCTCTCCAAGAAGCGCGCGCAGTACGAGCGCGCCTGGGGCACGATCGAGGCCCTCAAGGAGGCCGACGAGCCGGTCGAGGGCACCGTCATCGAGGTCGTCAAGGGTGGCCTGATCCTCGACATCGGGTTGCGCGGGTTCCTGCCGGCGTCGTTGGTGGAGATGCGTCGCGTCCGCGACCTGCAGCCGTACGTCGGCCGCAAGATCGAAGCCAAGATCATCGAGCTGGACAAGAACCGCAACAACGTGGTCCTGTCCCGCCGCGCCTGGCTGGAGCAGACCCAGTCCGAGGTGCGCAGCGAGTTCCTCAACCAGCTGGCCAAGGGTCAGGTCCGCAAGGGTCAGGTCTCGTCGGTGGTCAACTTCGGGGCGTTTGTCGACCTCGGCGGCGTGGACGGTCTGGTGCACGTCTCCGAGTTGTCCTGGAAGCACATCGACCACCCGAGCGAGGTCGTCGAGGTGGGCCAGGAGGTCACCGTCGAGGTGCTTGACGTCGACCTGGACCGCGAGCGCGTCTCGCTGTCGCTGAAGGCCACCCAGGAAGACCCGTGGCGGCTCTACGCCCGCACCCACGCCATCGGCCAGATCGTGCCGGGCAAGGTCACCAAGCTGGTGCCGTTCGGTGCCTTCGTCCGCGTCGAGGAGGGCATCGAGGGCCTGGTGCACATCTCCGAGCTGGCCGAGCGCCACGTGGAGATCCCCGAGCAGGTCGTGCAGGTCGGTGACGACTGCATGGTGAAGGTCATCGACATCGACCTGGACCGCCGCCGCATCTCGCTATCGCTCAAGCAGGCCAACGAGGGCATGACTCCGGAGACGGAGTTCGACCCGACCCGTTACGGCATGGCGGCCGAGTACGACTCCGAGGGCAACTACATTTATCCCGAGGGCTTCGACGTCGACACCGGCGACTGGCAGGACGGCTTCGAGAAGCAGCGTGAGGAGTGGGAGCGCCAGTACGCTGAGGCGCACGTCCGCTACGAGCAGCACATCACGCAGCTCAAGAAGGCCGCCGAGGCCGACGCGGCGGCCGGCACCGAGGAAGGCAGCGGCGCCGCGCCGTCGAACTACTCCTCGGACGGCGCGGCATCCGATGGTGGCACGCTGGCCAGCGACGAGCAGCTGGCGGCGCTTCGGGAGAAGCTTTCCGGCGGCGCCTGAGTACGTGCGGTGTGACGAGCCGGGTCCCCATGGGTACCCGGCTCGTTGCGTTACGATCCGGCTTCGCTTCCAGCAGGATGACGCGGCAACCCGATAGGGTGTCACTGTGTGTGCTCGACTGAGCTTGGTGGTCGTTCCCACGGTCGCTATAGGGTTACTGATGTCGCTCACGGCGTGCGGCAGCGGCGATGGCGGTGACGTGCGCGCGGTGCCCACCTTCCCGTCCGCCCCATCATCCGGCGCGGCCGCAGCCAAGGTCCGGGGCACTCTGCTGCCCAACGACTGCGCTGATGTGCTCTCCGGGGTGGGGATGTCCGCGCTGCTGGGGCAGCCGGTGGACAGCATCCAGAGCAAGGCCGTGGTCGGGGTGAGTGCCCCAGCGGTTGGGATGTTGGAGAGGGTGACCTGTCTTTATCGGCGTACCTCGAACCGGGGCGGTCCGACGGATGTCGAGCTGCACCTGTCTGCCTACACCGACGCCGAGGCAGCGGGCCGGCATACCGCCATCAACGTTCGGGCCGAGCGGGCCTCCTCGCGGACTGTCGAGGAGCTGGCGATCGGGAGCGCTCCGGCCGTGCTGCTCGGGGAGCCCGGTCAGTTGGTGCTGATCGTCACCAACGGTCGGTCGGCGGTCAGCCTGACCATGCGGGACGGTGTGCTGCCAGGCGACCAGACCCGGCCGGTGATGCTGGATCTGGCCCAGCGGGTGCTACCCAACCTCGCGCCGGAGCCGAGGCTCGAACCACGCTAGTGCCGCGCGTCTCCGATCGCGGGTCATCGGGCGGCGGGGCACGGGCCGTTAAGGTCACCTCCATGCTGCGGGTGGGGCTTACCGGAGGCATCGGTGCCGGCAAGTCGACCGTGGCCCGGCGCCTCGTCGAGCTCGGTGCCACACTCGTGGACGCCGATCAGGTGGCCCGAGAGGTCGTGCGCCCGGGCAGCATCGGCTTGGCGCGGGTGGTCGAGCAGTTCGGCGAACGGGTGCTGGACGTCGATGGTGCGCTCGACCGGCCGGCGCTGGCCGACATCGTGTTCGGCGATGACGCCGCCCGACGCCAGCTCAACGGCATCCTGCACCCGTTGATCGGACACCGGACCGCTGAGCTGATGGCCGCCGCCCCACCCGACGCGGTGTTGGTCCAGGACGTCCCGTTGCTGGTCGAGGGAGCCATGGGGGCGCTATTTCCGCTCGTGGTCGTGGTGGACGCGCCGGAGAACGTGCGGATCTCCCGGTTGGTCAGCGATCGGGGGATGACGGAGCAGACAGCCCGGGCGCGGATTGCGGCGCAGGCGGACTCGGCGGCCCGGCGAGCCGGCGCCGACGTGTGGCTGGACAACTCGGGGTCTCCGGACGGCGTCCGCGCCGAGGTGGACCGGCTCTGGAGAGAGCGGCTGGTGCCCTTTGAGGCAGCGGTGCGCACCGGCACCAGCCACCCACTGGGGCCGCCGGTCCTCGTCGAGCCGGACCCGAGCTGGCCCCAGCAGTTCGACCGGTTGGCGACCCGTATAGTGCGCGCCACCGGGGGCGCAGTCGTGCGGGCGGACCACGTCGGATCGACCGCCGTGCCCGAGCTGTCGGCCAAGGACGTCATCGACATCCAGCTCGGAGTGCATTCGTTGGCCGACGTCGACGCCTGGGTACCGGGCTTACTCGAGGTGGGTTTTCTGGACCGGCCCAAGAACCGGTGGGACAACCCCAAGCCGGTTGACCCGGACCCGGAGCACTGGCGCACACGGATGTTCGTCAGCGCGGACCCAGGCCGTCCGGTGCATGTACACGTCCGCGAGCTAGGCTCGGCGGGCTACCGGTTCGCCCTGATCTTTCGCGACTGGTTGCGGGCGGATCCGGATGCCCGAGCGGACTATCTGGTCTTGAAGAGACAGTTGGCCGAAGCGCATGCGGGCGACCCCGACCGAGTGGGTTACTCCGAGGGCAAGGAAAGTTGGTTCGATGAGTCGCTCGACTTGGCGAACCGCTGGGCGATGCGATCCGGTTGGCGGATGCCGAGCGATCCGCCGATTACAGAATCGACGCAAAAAGTGTAACGCTGCGTGGCAGGCGTCCGACACACTCGTTGCGGGGATGCCGTCGCGCGGTGTCGCCCGCCAGGAGAAGGAACGGTCAGGCCCTCGAGCCGTCCTACTCAGGATCTACCGAGTCGGGGGATAATCGCTCAAGTGGGGAATGACGTGGACTGGCAGACCGGTGGCCGACCGACTCCCGCGTTCGACCGTGGTCACGACCTGCAGACCACATCGGATGTGGCGGTAGTCGGCCCGGCTGACTTTCGCGCCGAGTTCGGCGCCCACCTGGAGGCGAACTACCCACGCTTGGTCGCTCAGCTCGGTATGATCACCTGCGATCTCGACCAGGCGCATGACCTCGTCGACGACGCATACGCGCGTGCGTGGCAGCGATGGTCGACGGTGCGGGCGCTGCCTGACCCGACCGGCTGGGTCCGGCAACTCGCGGTCCGGGCCAGCGGAAGCCGGTGGCGTCGGCTGCGGCAGCGGTTCAAGCGGTCCAATTCGGCTACGTCGACCCAAGATCCGGATCAGCTCGCGGTGCTGGAGTCGCTCGGGAAGCTGGCTGACCACCTGCGGCGATCGCTGGTGTTGGCCGATGTGGCCCACCTGCCGCATGAGGAGGTGGCTCGGGTGGAGAACATCGTGCCGGTCCTGGCCGAGTCCCGGGTGAACCGGGCCCGTGCGGAGTTGGAGCGGGCGCTCCAACCGCATCCGGGTGCCACTCCCGGCGCCGTCACCTGGGGGCCGACGTGACCGAGCTACGCGCACCCTGCGCGACCCTGACCTGTGAGATCGAGGAGGCACCATGAACACGTCGTTCGACCTCGCAGCCGCCGCGCTGCGCCGCCTTGACGAAAACCTGACCAGGGGCGTAGTCCTCCCGCCGGTCGATGCCGTGATCCGGCGCGCCGACGCGATGAACCGCACCACGACCGCCGCCACGGCAGCGGTGCTCACGGTCGGAGCGCTCGGCGCGGTCACCGTGGTGGCCCAGTCCGTCGTGTCGGGGGCGGTGCCACTGCCGATTCCGGTTGCGCTCGCCCCGGCCACCCAGCCGGCACTTAGTGATACGGCCGCTCCACCGGCGGTAGCCGACGTGCTCAACCCAGGTGAGCGGCTGGTGCGGCTCAATCTGGGGGTGGTCGCCCCGGTCGGGTCCCGCTCGGCGGCGAGCGGCGCCACCGTACTCAGCCGCGGCGTCACAGTCCGTGACGATCAGGCGAAGTCCGTCGACGTATCTAGCAGCAAGAACAAAGACAACAAAGACAACAAAGACAACGATAAGAACAACGACAACAAGAACAACGACAACAAGAACAACGACAACAAGAACAACGACAACAAGAACAACGACAACAAGAACAACGACAACAACGGCGGCGGCTCGGGCGACAACCAGCCCGGCAATCACCACGGCAGCAGTTCAGGCATCAGTGGCGATACCACCACTGACGGCACCCCCAAGGACAGCAGTGGCGATACCACCACCCCGGGCACCAACACGGGCACCACCACCCCGGGCACCAACACGGGCACAACCACGGGCACCACCCCGGGCACCAACACCCCGGGCACCAACACGGGCACCACCACCCCGGGCACCACTGGCGTCAACGAGCGGGAGCCGAACCTGGTGGCACAGCCGACGACGCCGAAGGTGATCCGCGAGACACCCGACAGCGCGGTGACCACCACGCCCAAGACGCCTGTCCAGCACGTCCGGAGGCCCAGCCCGCCAACCGATAAGCAGAAGAGTCCGTGGCAAGAGCAGACTCAGCAGCGACAGTCCCAGCAGCAGTACTTCCACGCGCCGACCCAGATCAAACGAGATCCAGGGGGCACCTCTGGAGATGAGCCCAGTGTCGTGGCCCCAGTGACCCCTGGACGCCGCGACAGTCAGCCGACGGGTTCACCGACGAGTGGCTCGACGACCAGCGAATCCGAGAGCGGTAAGTCCGCGACGGGCTCAGGGGAAGCGCCCATGACCGGTTACTCGAACTCCTCGAAGCGCCCGCCATCCCGACCAGGCCACACGGGCGGCGAGCCGGCGACGCCATCGGAGTAGCGGCAGTGCTGAGCTGACCCCGGGACTACGCCGGCGCCAGCTCAGCGGAATTCCTTGGCTGGCCAGCAAGCGCTGACGTCGTTCCCGTGGGCGCTGAGCCCAATGGCCTTGCGTTACGGCGGTCAGCGGGGTGTCATGCGTCGCGTTTTCGCAGGTAGCGGCCTTGCGGCTAGCGCTAACGCAAGGCCATGGGCGCTGAGCCTGTCGATCGCGCGGTAGCTGGCGGGCAGCGCCCGCATTTGCCGCTGGCCGGTCCAGTACCCCGGGACGCGATGGCCTCGACGTACCTCGTCAAGGTCGAGCCTCGGCGGCCCGGCCGGTGCGTGCCACGATGTCGAGGTAGTGATCGACGGTACGCCAAGATGTCACCGTCGCGGTCGATGTCCACTATGTCGAGGTAGAAGTCCTGTTCACGCTCTCGATAGTCCCGCGCTGGGAGAACAAATCCACTGGGATCGGTGTTGGTACCCGAAGAGACATCGAAGATCTCGGCCTTGGGCGGGTGCACCGCCCAGATCCTGTCAGATGGAAGGCTTACCCTCGAAACGTGGCATTCCCGACTGAGTACCCCGTCCTCGCACACTCCGACGCCCGGCCGGTGTCGGACATCCCACGTGAGTCCGGCCGCTTCGAGGTGGTCAGCGAGTTCTCCCCGTCCGGCGACCAGCCGGCGGCGATCGAAGAGTTGGAGCGACGGATCCGCACCGGCGAGCAGGATGTGGTGCTCCTCGGCGCCACCGGCACCGGTAAGTCGGCCACCACGGCGTGGCTGATTGAGCGTCTGCAGCGGCCGACGCTGCTGATGGCGCCCAACAAGACGCTCGCCGCGCAGCTGGCCAACGAGCTGCGAGAGATGCTGCCGAACAATGCGGTGGAGTACTTCGTCTCGTACTACGACTACTACCAGCCCGAGGCGTACATCGCGCAGACCGACACCTACATCGAGAAGGACTCGTCGGTCAACGACGACGTGGAGCGGCTGCGGCACTCCGCGACGATGAACCTGCTGTCCCGCCGCGACGTGGTGGTGGTGGCGTCGGTGTCCTGCATCTACGGCCTGGGTACTCCGCAGTCCTATCTGGACCGGTCGGTGCAGCTGGATGTGGGCGGCAGCGTCGAGCGCGACAAGCTGCTGCGGGCACTGGTGGACGTCCAATACACCCGCAACGACATGGCGTTCAACCGGGGCACCTTCCGGGTCCGGGGCGACACCGTGGAGATCATCCCGGCGTACGAGGAGCTGGCGGTACGCATCGAGTTCTTCGGCGACGAGATCGAGGCGCTGTACTACCTGCACCCGCTCACCGGCGACGTGGTCCGGCAGGTCGACTCCGTGCGCATCTTCCCAGCCACCCACTACGTCGCCGGTCCAGAGCGGATGGAGCGCGCCATCCGCGACATCGAGGCCGAGCTGGAGCAGCGGCTGGCGGAGCTGGAGCGTCAGGGCAAGCTGTTGGAGGCCCAGCGGCTTCGCATGCGCACCCAGTACGACGTGGAGATGATGCGCCAGGTCGGCTTCTGCTCCGGTATTGAGAACTACTCCCGGCACATCGACGGCCGGGGCGCCGGCTCGGCCCCGGCCACCCTGATCGACTACTTTCCGGACGACTTTCTCATGGTGATCGACGAGTCGCACCAGACTGTGCCCCAGATCGGCGGGATGTACGAGGGCGACATGTCCCGCAAGCGCAACCTCGTGGAGTACGGTTTCCGGCTGCCGTCGGCGTGCGACAACCGTCCGTTGACCTGGGAGGAGTTCACCGACCGGATCGGCCAGGTGGTGTACCTGTCGGCCACCCCTGGCGACTACGAGCTGCAGCGTGCCGGTGGCGAGTACGTAGAGCAGGTCATTCGTCCCACCGGCCTGGTCGACCCGCAGATCGTGGTCAAGCCGACGAAGGGCCAGATCGACGACCTGGTGCACGAGATCCGGGCCAGGGCCGAGCGCGACGAGCGGGTACTGGTCACCACGCTGACCAAGAAGATGTCCGAGGACCTCACCGACTACCTGCTCGAGTTGGGCATCCGGGTGCGCTACCTGCACTCCGAAGTGGACACTCTCCGGCGCGTCGAACTGCTGCGCCAACTGCGCCTAGGTGACTACGACGTGCTGGTCGGCATCAACCTGCTGCGCGAGGGTCTAGACCTGCCTGAGGTGTCCCTGGTGTCGATCCTGGACGCCGACAAGGAGGGTTTCCTGCGTTCCGAGCGGTCGCTGATCCAGACCATCGGCCGGGCCGCCCGGAACGTGTCCGGCGAGGTGCACATGTACGCCGACCGGATCACCGACTCGATGCGGCACGCCATCGACGAGACCGACCGGCGGCGGGCCAAGCAGGTCGCGTACAACACCGAGCACGGCCTCGACCCGCAGCCGCTCCGTAAGAAGATCGCCGACATCCTCGACCAGGTTTATCGGGAGGCCGAGGACGTGCCGGTGGGCGGCTCGGGGCGCAATGCCTCCCGGGGCAAGCGGGCCGCCGGTGAGCGAGGCCGGTCCAGCTCCGGTGTGGTGGCCGGCCGGGACACCTCGAACATGCCGCGCGCCGAGCTGGCGGACCTCATCCAGCAGCTGTCCGAGCAGATGTTGGGGGCGGCCCGCGATCTGCAGTTCGAGTTGGCGGCCCGGCTGCGCGACGAGATCACCGATCTGAAGAAGGAGCTGCGCGGGATGGACGCCGCCGGGCTGTCGTGAGGGAACTCTGGATGTCCTGGGCGTGGTGCGGTTGTGGCCGGCCGGTGACGATACGGTGTGGCGTCCAGCAGCCAGCCGACCAGGTGGATTGAGGTGCCCGAACAGGTGACCGTGGTGCACCCAGCGTGGCAGCGACTCGACGGGTTGGTCGAGGCGTGCCGGCGGCAGCCGAGCCTGGTCTACCGGTTGTCGTTGCCGCTGCTGGTGGCCGCGACCGCCGCGCTGCTGCTCCACCTGGGCACCTACTTCCTGGACCTCGAGGTGTACCGCCTCGGGGTGCGCGCCTGGTTGTCCGGCGGTGACCTCTACGGCGCGCTGCCCCCGACCAGCACCGGACGGCCGCTGCCGTTCATCTACCCACCGTTCGCGGCGATCCTGATGGTGCCGTTGACCGTGACCGGGTGGGGGTTCGCCTGGGTGACCCTTTTTGTGCTGTCCCTCGGGTCGCTGGCGCTGACCGTGTACCTGCTCCTGCTGAGGTTGTGGCCCTCGGGCGGTCCGTCTGGAGCGCTCGCGGTCGGCTCCCTGGCGTTGCCGCTGTGCCTCGCGCTGGAGCCGGTCCTGGAGACCTTCCGCTTCGGCCAGATCAACCTGATCCTGATGGCCCTGGTCGCCATGGACTGCCTGGTCGTGCGTACGCGCTGGCCGCGGGGACTGCTGGTGGGTGTGGCCGCGGCAATCAAACTGACGCCCGCGGCCTTCGTGCTGTTCTTCCTGCTCCGCGGTGACCGCCGCGCGGCGGTCACCGCCGGCCTCACCGCGTTGGTGGCGACCGGCATCGGTGTACTCGTAGCGCCGGCGCAGTCACTGCGCTACTGGGGTGGCGGCCTGGCCGGCGCGAGTGGGGTGAGCGGTTCGCCGTTCTTCACCAACCAGACGTTCGAGGCCGTCCTGACCCGGGCGGGAGTCACCGGGGTCGAGCGGACCGCCGGTTGGCTGGCTCTCTCGGTCGGGCTGCTGCTGCTGGTCGCTCCGGTCATCCGACGCGCCCCCGCACCATTGGCGCTGGTCGCCACCGGCGGGGTGGCGCTGCTGGTGTCGCCGACGTCGTGGTCGCACCACTGGGTGTGGGTGGTACCGGCCGTGCTGGTGGCCGCGGTGTCCGCCTGGCGAGCCCGGTCCGCCGGCTGGGCGCTGGTCACCGCCGTGCTGGCGGTGACCTACGTGCTGGCCGCACACCGGTTCCTGCCCCATGACGACCAACGTGAGCTGGCCTGGACGGCGGTACTGCAATGTGTCGGCGCCAGCTACGTGATCGTGGCGGTGACGCTCAACGTGGCGCTGTGGCGTGCCTGGCGACGCCGACCGGTAGCCGGCTCACCCGACGCACCGGCCCCGATCAAACACACCATCGATCAGGCCACCCCGTAAGCCACCCCGACCGCGATCAGAAATACGGCCCACCCGATCGCGGTGGCGGCCATCGGCGACCGGCCGAACCGAGCCATCAGCCGGCCCCCGATCAGGCTTACGATCAGCCCGAGCGCCATCGCCAGCACCGGCAGTGCCAGGACGAACCCCTGCGTGCGCGGTTGCACAACGCGGGGTCGGCGACCGCGAGGCACCGGTGGATGACGCCGCGCCCCAGGGAAACCAACGAGACGTAACCCACGACGACCCCCGCGACCAGCAATCCGAGGGTCGCCGGCCCCCAGGTTGGATGCTGGGCCGTCAACGCGCGCTGGTCCACCCGGGCGCACGCCGAGGCGCGTGCCGAGCGGCGGGTAGCGGGTCGACCGCAGCGGCGACGCCCGGTTCCGATGGGGGCGGTGGAGTATCGGCCGGCGTCGGAGCAGCATGGTCGACGTCGGCTGACCGTGATCGGGGCCTGGCGTCTCGGCCGCCTCGTCGCCATTGGCCGTCATGGGAGCGCACCCTAGCGCCCGCTCGCAATCGTGCCTTCTGCGCCTCGCGCGCTGGTTTCTCCGGAGCGGACTGGTAGGTGGGGAGCTCAGCTGGTGATGTCTTTGGTGGCGAAGCGCCAGGCGGCGAGTGAGCCGAATACCGTGGCGTACGTGAGTGCAGCGAAGACACCCCTGGTCATCTCGTTCCAGTCGGCCTGCGCGGCGAGCAGGTCGGACCACGCATTCGCGTAATGGGTGGGCAGGAAGTTTCGCAGACCCTCCAATGCGGTGATGGTGTCCAGGATCTGGGAGATGATCGACACCATCACCGCCCCACCGACCGCGCCCAGTGGTGCGTCGGTGCTGACCGACAGCAGTAGCGCCAGGCTGGCTACCCAACTCAGCTGGGTAGCCACATACAGGGCGCCGAGCAGGATCCGGACGGTCGCCGGCCCGAACCGCAGGGACTCGCCGGTCAGGGTGACCAGGTCGCCCCGGCCGTAGGCCAGCGTGCCGACCAGCAGCGCGACGGCGGGTAGCAGCACGATCGCGGCTACCGACAATCCGGCCGCCACGATCGCTTTCTGGCGGAGCAACCGCGCACGGGGGATCGGCACGGCCAACAGGTAGCGCAGGCTCGACCAGGACGCCTCGCTGGCCACCGCGTCGCCGAAGAACAGCGCGACCACGACCACCAGCAGGAAGCCCGCCACGGCGAACAGCGCGAACACGGTGAAGTTCGGCCCGCTGGTCTTGGCCAGATCGACCAGCGACAGCGACCCGCTCGGCGGAGCTTGGCGCGCCAGCCGGAACGCGCCCCACAGGAGCACCGGCAGGAGCACAACCAGCGCAAAGGTCACCTGGGTCCGGCGTCGGGTGAGCTGACGGACCAGCTCGACGCTCAGGCGAAGGGTGTGGCCGGGGCGATAGCCGGGTGCAGCGGTGCCGGACGAACCGGGCGTCATGGTGTGGTGTCCTCTCCGACCAGCTGCAGGAACGCGTCTTCCAATCGGCGCCTCGGGCCGGCCGACTCCACCGAAACCCCGGCCCGGACCAGCCACCCGAGCGCCTCGGACCTCGGGGTGCCGTTCAGCTCGGCATACACCCACTGGCCGTCGACCTCGACGCCGCTCACCGATCTTGCTTCGCCGAGCACCTGCGCGGCCCGCTCCGGGTCGTCCACCCGGAAGCTGGCCTGCCCGCCGCCGGCCACGATGTCGGCCACCGCGCCATCGGCTACCACCCGACCGCGGTGAATGACCACGATGTGGTCACAGCTCTGCTCGACCTCGGCCAGCAGATGGCTGGACACCAGTACCGAACGGCCGTCGCGGGCGTAGCGGCGCAGCACGTCACGCATGGCGTGGATCTGCGGCGGGTCCAACCCGTTCGTGGGTTCGTCGAGGACCAGGAGGTCCGGCAGCCCGAGCATGGCCTGCGCGATGGCCAGCCGTTGGCGCATCCCCTGGCTGTAGGTGCGCACCGCGCGGTGCACCGCCGCGCCCAAGCCGGCGATCTCCAGTGCCTCGTCGAGGCGTGCGCAGGCGGCCGGGCGGCCGGTTGCGGCCCAGTAGAGCTTCAGGTTCCGCGCCCCGGACAGGTGCGGCAGGAATCCAGGGCCCTCGACGAACGACCCGATCCGGGACAGCACTGGCGCTCCGGGAGTCACCGGGTGCCCGTACACCCGCAGCTCGCCCGCGCTCGGCAGCAGCAGCCCCATGAGCATCCGCAAGACGGTGGTCTTGCCCGCGCCGTTCGGGCCGAGTAGGCCGACGACCTGATCGGGCCGGACCCGGAACGAAACCCCGTCGACGGCGGTGATCCCACCCGGATAGCGTTTCTCCAGGCCATCGACCACCAGCGGCAGCTCGGACTCCGGAGGACGGTTGCGTTCCTCGGCGGACTGGCGGCGCCGACGCGACACCCGACCGGCGACGACGGCGGCCAACCCGAGCGCGAGGAGGGCAGCGATGCCGAGCGCCGGCCCGATCGGCACGGTGTTGGTGGAGACGGCTCGCCCCGGCACGACCGGAACCGCCAGTGGATCGTTCCCCGCGAGCGCTATCCGCCAGACCGCGGGGTTGACCGGACCCAGATACGACTGGTCGGTGGTCGCGACCGAGACCACCAGCCGGTGGCCGGCCGCTATCGGTGCCACCACGCCCGCTAGCGTGACGCTGACCTCGGACGGCTCGCCGCCGCGGGGCATCTGTACCCGGATCGGGGCCACCGTGCCGCCGAGCAGGGTGCGGCGGCCGTCCCCGGACACCTCGGTCAGTCGCACGAACAGCACCGCATCGGGGGCCGAAGGCTGGCCCGTAACGGGACTGATGGTCACCCGAACCCGGGCAGCGCCCGCAACCACGAGCTGCTCGGGCAACGGGTCGGTGCTGAACGTGGCGGCCTGACCCGGCAGGTCGGTACCCAACGCAGCCAACCGCCCGGCCAGGCTGCCCAACGACCCGCTGATCCCCGGTACCGCGGTGATCGCCGCCGGGTAGCCACCCGGCGGGTTGAGGACCGATTGCGGCTCTCCGTGCAACGCCAGGAGGTCCAGCCGCACCGGATCGCCGGACAGACCCGGGTAGCGGTCGGCGTTGATCGTGCGAACCGTAGGCGCGGTGCGACCACCGGCCCGGACGGCGCCCTGCACGGCGTAGCTCAGCCCGCCGGGCAGGGTATTCACCTGGCTGGGCGAACTGTCCTCGTGGTAGGCGAGGTATCGGTCGAACCAGGTGCCGATCTGCTCGCGGACCGACGGGCCAGGGGCTCCCCCATCGTGTCCCCCGGAGTACCACAGCACCCGAACGAAGCCCCCGGCGGAGGTGATCTGTCGAGCGGTGGCGTCGGCCTGGTCCAGTCCGAACAAGGTGTCGGACTCGCCTTGGACGAGCAGCGTCGGTGCGCTGATCCGGTCTGCCACGCTGACCGGTGACGATCGGCGCAGGAGGTCGGCGGTGGCCGGGTCGAGACGGCCGGACGCGGCGGCGCGGGAGTAGGCCTCGCAGATCCGAGGGACGAACCGGCCACAGCTGGTCGGTGCGGGCGCCGGGGTGACCAGGGCCAGACCTGACACCCCGGCGGGTGCTCCACGGGCCGCTCCCAGCGGGGGCGCACCGGCGGTATCGCCGCCTGCCGGGATGTCGGACGTGTCCGGGTCCGTTGGACCAGCCCCGGGCGCCCGACCTGCCCCGGTGTCGGGTGCTCCGGGTGCGCCGGGCGGACCGGCAGTGGGGCCCGGAGTGAGTCCGGCGGAGAAGAACATGCTGGCCCAGCCGCGTTTGAACACACCGTCCGAGCCGAATGCGCCCCGGGCGGGCGTGTCGGTCGGCAGCGGAGTCGCGCTCGCCGCGTTCGGGAACAGGGACTGGCCGAGGTCGTTCCAGGTGATCACCGGGGCGATGGCGTCCACTCTCTTGTCGTACCCGGCCAGCAGCAGCGAGAGTGCCCCACCGTAGGACGCTCCGGTCACCCCGACCCTCGGGTCGCCGGGCCGGTCGAGCAGCACTTCGGGCCGCGTGGCCAGGTAGTCCAGTAGCCGGGAGCCGTCTGCGACCTCGGCGTCCGGAGAGTCGAGGGCGATCTGACCGGTGCTGCGCCCGAAACCCCGCGCGGACCAGGCGAGCACGACGAACCCCCGGGAGGCAAGCTCCCTGGCATCCAAATCCACCGACTCCTTGCTCCCGCCGAAGCCGTGCGCGACTAGTACCGCCGGCGCCGGGATGTTGGGCGGCAGGTACAGCGTGGCGTCGAGCGACACTATGCCGGACTGGCCAGGCCCGACCGGGGCATCCACCCGCACCTCCTGGGTGGGTACCGGCTCAAGCCGCTGGGTGCTGTCCCGGAGCAACGCGGCGGACCCGCCCCCGAGCAGCGCGATCACCAGGGCAGCCGCAGCCAGCCGGCGGACGGTCAGTCGGGGTCGGCGTGAGGTCGGCACGACTCGACGGTATGCGAGAGCACTGTGCGGCCGCTGAGAACTCAGACGTCCGCCCAGTGCGCAACTATCGGGTCACCATCAAAAAACGGCGCGATCAGCCCACGCCAGCGCGGAAAACGATCAGAGTTGCGGAAGTTCTCGATGTGCGCCTCCACCGAGTCCCATTCGACGAGCAGCACAAACTCAGTGGGCGCCTCCACACCCCGGGTCATTCGCACGGACCGGCATCCGTCCGTCCTCTCGAGCAGCTCTCGTGCCTGGTGATAGGCAGCGACGAAGTCGTCCTCCCGGCCGGCCTGAACGTGGATCCGTCCGATCTCAAGCACCATGTAGCCATCATGCCGGCACCGACCGAGTGCCGAACGGCCCGCCACCGGTCCGGCGATGCCGCCCACAATCGGGGACCCCGGGCTGGCGGTCGAGGCGTGTGTGCGGGAGACTTATCGGCACCTAGGGGAGTATCCCTGTCGCGGTGGCATCGTCAGCACGGCGCTCATGCGCCCGGTGTCATCGGCCGGAGATCACCGGCGGGAGAGACCTCGGTCGGCGACCGATGTTCTCCTGCGAAAGGGTGTGACCATGACCGTGCCGGCTTGGCTCTGGCTCACGACGGTGGCGGCGCTGGTTGCGGTGATTCTGTTCGACTTGTTCGTGGTCGACCACAACCCGCACGTGGTGTCCATGCGGGAGGCCACCCGGTGGGTGGTCTTCTACGTTCTGTTGGCAGTCGTGTTCGGCGTCGGGCTGTGGATGTTCGCCGGCGCGGACCATGCCGGTGAGTTCTTTGCCGGCTACATCACCGAGTACTCGCTGTCGGTGGACAACCTCTTCATCTTCGTGCTGATCATGTCGGCGTTCAAGGTTCCGGTGATCCACCAGCACCGAGTCCTGCTGGTGGGAATTGTCATCGCATTGATCATGCGTGGGGTGTTCATTGCCCTCGGCGCGGCCGCGATCGAGCAGTTCAGCTGGGTGTTCTACGTATTCGCGGCGATCCTGGTGGTCACCGCGTACAAGCTGGTGCGGGGCAGCGACGAAGACGACGGATACCGGGAGAACGCGTCGCTGCGGCTGCTGCGTCGGGTACTTCCGGTCACCGACGAGTTCCACGGAGCTCGAACGACCGTGCGGATCGGCGGCCGGCGTTTCGTCACACCGATGCTGGTGGTGATGGTCGCGATCGGGACCACCGACCTGCTGTTCGCGCTGGACTCGATCCCGGCCATATTCGGCCTGACCCAGGAGCCGTACCTGGTGTTCAGCGCCAACGCCTTCGCGTTGTTGGGTCTGCGTCAACTGTACTTCTTGCTCGGGGGCCTGCTGAACAAGCTGGTCTACCTGTCCTACGGGTTGGCGGTCATCCTGGCGTTCATCGGCGCGAAGCTGGTGCTGGAGGCGCTGCACTCCAATGAGCTCGACTTCATCAACGGGGGTCAGCCGGTCGACGTCCCGCAGGTCGGCATCGTGGTGTCGCTCGGAGTGATCGTCAGCGTCCTAGCAGTTACGACGGCGGCCAGCCTGCTCAAGGTGCGCCGCAGCGCTGAGGCCGCCCGACCGATAGACGCTCGCGGCGCGGAAACCGCGGCTGCTGGCGGTACTGATCGGGCAGATGCTCATGTCGCCGGGTCCCGCGCCGGTGTCGGTCGGGAGCACGGCTAGTCCGGTGTATTGCGCGGGCCGACCGACACAGCCGAGACAGGCGGGGTGACTGTGCGGGCTGACGCTGCCGCGTTCGCCGCGAAACCCACCCCGGTTGTGCCGCTGGTCGGCCAGGTCACCAGCCTCGAGCGCGCCACTCGTCGAGGTGCGGGCGCTCAGTGCCCAACGTGGTGTCGTCGCCGTGCCCTGGATAGATCCACGTCTCGTCGGGTAGTGGCCCGAAGACTCGCTCTTCGAGGTCCCCGATCAGCGACTGGAAGTCGTCAGCGGACCAGGTCTTGCCCGGGCCGCCGGGGAACAGGCAGTCGCCGGTGAACAGATGTGGGTCGCCGTCGTCGCGGTACAGCAGTGCGATCGACCCAGGGGTGTGCCCGCGCAGGTGGATGACCTCCAGCTCGACCTCGCCGACCCGGACGGTGTCGCCTTGTTCGACGAGTGTGTGAGTCGGGACCGGCAGCCCTGGGGCGTCCAATGGGTGCGCGATGGTGACCGGCTCGTAGGCCTCGACCACCTCCGCCAGCGCCTGCCAGTGATCGGGATGGCGGTGGGTGGTGACCAGCGTGTGCAGGCACGGCCGGTTGTCCCGCTCACCCAGCAGGCCGGTCAGCCGTTCCGGCTCGTTGGCCGCGTCGATCAACAGTGCCGCGCCGGTGGCGGTGCACACCAGCAGATAGGCGTTGTTGTCGTACGGGCCGACCGAGACCTTGCTGACCGTCAGGGCACCCAGGGTGCGGCGGATCGCGTCGCCGCCGGGGTCGGCATGACCGGTGTAGTCGTCGAGGATCTGCACCTAAGTCACACTAGTGCAGCGGGGGCTGGCCGGCAGCCCGTCGAGATGGGGGACAGGCGTGACGGAGCAGGCAGCGGTGGCTCGGTCGGCGGTGGTGTCCTCGGCGGCAGCGCCGGTGTTGCTGATCGGCGGCTGGACGGTGGCGGCGGCCCACCAGCGTGGCGGGTTCGACCCGGCGGTACAGACGATCAGCGCGCTCGCCGCGCTCGATGCCGACCAGCGTTGGATCATGACCTCGGCGCTGGCCGGCGTGGGGCTGTGCCACCTGACGACGGCGATCGGTCTGCGGATGGCAGCGCCGGCCGGGCGCGCCGTGCTGGCTGCAGGGGGAGTGGCGACAGTGCTGGTGGCGACATTCCCGCTACCCGCTGACCACGGCGCGGCCCCGGCGCACGCGGTGGTGGCCGGTGCCG
>JALYVZ010000084.1 GCA_030852965.1 Actinomycetota bacterium
TAGGAGCAGGACGAGGACACCATCCCGAGGAACCCGGCCTTGCCGACCGTCGCCGGACGGTGATCACCCAGCGCCGCCCGCATCTGGCCGCGGGAGACGAACGCCTGCACCGCTCCGGACAGCCCGAACCCCAACACCAGCGCCCACAGGGTTTCCCAGAACATCGAGAACGCCTCATACAGGCTGTTCCCGATCGCACTCACCACGTGCATCTAGCACTCCTAGAGGTCGGGCCGCGGCCAGCCGTGGGATCGGACGCGACGGCCGGATCAGGCACCTGGTCACCGCTGCGACGCCGCCACAGCGCGGCGAGCTCACCGGCAACGAACCGCGCCCGCCCGGCCGGGCCGATGTCACAGCCGGGTATGCCCGCCTCGACCCGACATACCCGCCCCTTCGACCGGTCACCGTGGGCGTACCCGCTCACGACTTGACCAGTCGGGCGATCGCGGCACTGGCCTCCGCGACCTTCTCCTGGGCCAGCTCCCCACCCTGCGCCGCGGCCTCGGTCACGCAATGGCTCAGGTGATCATCGAGCAGCTGCAGCGCGACCGACTGCAGCGCCCGGGTGGTCGCCGAGACCTGGGTCAACACGTCGATGCAGTACTTGTCCTGCTCGACCATCCGCGCCAGACCCCGCACCTGCCCTTCGACCCGCGCCAGCCGGGCCAGCAGCGCGTCCTTGTCCTCGGTGTAGCCGTTCATCCCGCACCTCCAACCGAGACCATACCGCGTACCCCTTCAGGGTATGCGGCCCAATCAGAATCTGGACGAGGGAGAGACCCTCACCGGTGCCGCGCCGGACCCGGCCCGTGGGTGACGGTCTGAACCTGTGAACCGCATGGGCGACCGCTGACCAAACGATGATTAGCTTGTGCCCCTACGGGGTACGGGTGCGGAGTGATACTAATGAGCAAAGACGGTGCCGGAAGAGGGCCACGGGTGCGTGTGGGTGTTCTCAGCTCGGTCATCGCGGTGGCCACAGCGCTGGTACTGGCCGGTTGCGGGGGTTCGAGCGGAGGCAGTGCGACGTTCGGCGGCACGCCGCCGAGTCCATCCGACGCGTCAAACCCAACGAACCAGGCCGGAGCCGACCGGGCGTTTCTGACCGGGATGGTTCCCCACCACGCCGCGGCGGTGGCGATGTCGCAGGTCGAGCTAGCCCGGGGATCGAACCCGCAGGTGCGCGCGATCGCCCAAACGATCATGTCGGATCAGCAGCGCGAAATCGGGGGAATGACCCAGATCGCCCAACAGCAGTACCAGTTCACGCCCGACACCGTGTGGAACAAACCAATGGGGCAGACGATGGGCCTGCCCATCACGATGAACATGGCCCAGATGGGACCGATGATGCAACAGGTCCCGCAGCCTCAGGTAGATCGCGAATTCCTGATGATGATGATCCCCCATCACGCCGGAGCGGTCATGATGGCCAACCAGGAACAAAAGACCGGGACCAACCCACAGCTGAAGGCGCTGGCTGCTTCGCAGGTCGCGTCGCAGTCACAGCAGATCGGACAGATGCAGGCCATGCTCAACGCCGGGGTCTAGAAGTCGGACGGCACGCACGTGTCCGCACCCCATTGTCTTCACGCGGTGACGGACTCGGCCTCACACGCTTTGGCCTGATCCGCCAGACCGGTGGTGCTCTTCGTGGGCGGAGTGCCCGCCGGAATGGTCGTCGTCGCCGGGATCACCGCCCATCATTGCCAACATCGACATTCCCCCGGACCGCACGAACCGGATGATCAGTGCGGCGGGCCAGGGCGAGGAAGGCGATGTTGAGCCAGGTGGTGTAGTTCCAGGAGATACCTTCGGTGGGCAGGTGCGCGCTGGCCCGGTCCGGGATCCACCCGAGCGTTTGCCGGTGGGGATGATCAGGTCTGGGCGGATGGACTCGACGGACTCGCCGAGACCGCGGCGGTGGAGCACGGTGTACAGCATGTCGACGAGTGGCTGCTCTACGAGGTGTACTCGCCGGTGGCGTCCGGGTCGCGGGGTTTGGCCACCGGGAGGTTCTTCCGTCAGGACGGCGTTTTGGTGGCTAATACGGTTCACGAGGGGCTCGTTCGGGTCGCGAATGAGTAGAGTTTCGGACATGCAGAGCGACGTCCACTTCACCTGCGACGACGGTTTGTTCATGCCGGGGCTGCTCACCACCCCGACGATCGAGCAGTCCGGGCCCCGGCCGGGCTTGCTGTTGATCTACGAGGCCTTCGGGATGAACGACGAGATGACCCGGGTGGCCGCCGAGCTGTCCGACGAGGGCTGGACCGTGCTCATCCCGGACCTGTTCGCCAGGGGCCGCAAGCCGTTCTGCGTAGTCCGTTGCCTGCGGGCGATGATGACCGGTGAGGGTGCCGCGCTGGACGACCTGGAAGCCGCCCGTCGGTGGCTGGCCGAGCTGCCCGAGGTGGACGCCGACCGGATCGGGGTGGTTGGCTTCTGCATGGGCGGCGGGTTCGCGCTGCTCCTCGCGATGACCGGCAAGTACCGCGCCAGTGCGCCTTTCTACGGGCAGGCGCCCAAGAGGATGCCCGCGTCCTGCCCGGTGGTGGGCAGCTACGGGGAGAAGGACATCACCCTGCGCTCGGCTCCCGCCACTCTGGAGCGGAACCTGGAGCGGCTCGGGGTTGCGCACGACATCAAGACCTATCCCGAGGTGGGCCACTCATTCTTCACCCGCCCGCACAACCGGGTGATGGAGATGGTCGGTCCGTACACCCCGCTGCACCTTGGCTACGACGAAACGAGCGCCAAGGACGCCCACGAGCGGGTGGTGGCGTTCTTCCGCGAGCATCTGGACGCGGTGCGGCCCTACGACCGGACCCGCTGAGCCGGCACCCGGTCAAGTAGTGATCAGGCTGACGGCACTCGGCCGTTCCGCACGGCGGTGGCCAGTGCGTGATGGTCGGCTTCGGTCTGGTCGGCGTAGGCCCCGGCGAACCGGACCATGGCCCGGTCCAGCTGGTCGCCGCCGCCGACATACCCGGCGATCATCGAGGCACCGCTGGTTCGGGAGTGACCCTTGGCCAACAGGTGACCCACCACGCCGGCATAGTCGTCCAACGCCGCCGCGTCGATGGCGTCCAGCGCCACGGCGCCCTTCATGTCCCGGAACTGGCGAACGTAGTACTGCCGCCCGCCGGCCGTCGCCCAACCCAGCAGCGGGTCGCTCACGGTCTGTAGGGCCTGCTGGTACTCGACCACCCGCTGTCCCTGGTGGGCGTGCCAGGCCGAGTCACCGTGCACGTACCGCGCAAGCACCGACCGACGGGCCTGCTTGAGCTGCAGGAACACCACATCGTCGGCGCTGCTGCCCTCCAGCAGCACCACGTAGGCACGCAGGCCCACGCTGCCCACGCCGACCACCTTGTGCGCGATGTCTACCACCGTGTAACCACCCAGCACCCGTCGCCAGTGCGGCGCCAGGGTGTTCAGGTAGTGGTCCAGCGCGCCGGTCAGCTCATCGATCTCGGCCTCGGACACCCGAGTGATCAGCGGCGGTTCCTCGATGATCCGGCGGACGCCGCTGCGTTCCTCGGTGAACCGGGGCAGTGCGCGGTCGCTGGTCCGCTTGCGGGCCCGCTTCGCCGCCCGCTCGATCTCGTGGCGCAGCCGCTTGTCGGAGGTGTCGGCGGCCAACCGGTCGACGTCGAGCCGCTGGTAGGAGCGCCAGAGCAGTGGTTGGTCGGCCAGTAGCCGGACCTCTCCCCGGTATGCCGCGACGCAGGCCACCACCGCTCGCTGGCAGTCCGGCTCGCTTGCTCCGTTCTCCCGACCGGCCACCCAGATGCTGGCCACCAGCCGCCGCAGGTCCCACTCCCAACCCCCGGGATGGGCCTCGTCGAAGTCGTTGAGGTCGATCACCAGGTCGCGCTCAGGTGAAGCGTAGAAGCCGAAGTTGCCCAGGTGTGCGTCACCGCAGACCACCGGGGTGATCCCGGTGCTGGGCAGTTGGGCCACATCGTCGGCCATCACCACCGCCGACCCGCGCAGGTAGCCGTAGGGCGAGGCGGTCATCCGGGAGACCCGGACCGGCACCAGCGACTCGACGCGGCCGGCGTGCGACGCGATGATCAGCGCCACCGGATCGGATCGGCCGATGCCCGCCGACCGCCATTCGCCCAGGGCCGAGCGCGGCACCCGCCTGCGCAGGGCTCTACCCAGTCGATGCCGTTCAGCTCTGGCCTGCGCACGGTGCCGCAGCGACGAGTACCCGCCCGCGTCCGCGCCGGCCAGCACCACATGGTCGTGCGCCCCGCGCACCTCCTCGCTCACCAACAGATCGTACGGCGCGGCGCCGTCCATCCCGCGCCCACCCGAGCGCGCTCGGGTTCGCTCGCGCCCCGTCGCCGAGTTGACGCCCAGTCCGATTCGATCATGGCCCTGATCGGACCGAGCTTCAGTTGATCAATGCGGCTGGCTGGGGTCCGGATCACAGGTCAGGAGGAAGGCGTCCGGCAGGAACGTGGTCAGGATCTGGTCGGCGCCGAGGGTCGGGGTGAGTTCGCCTTTCAGGACCGCGCGCTCCAGGTCGGCGGTCATCGCCCGGACCTCGGGGTGGGCCCGCAGCCGCGCGCGCAGCTGGTCGTTCACCATCGCCCACATCCAGCGCACCTGTTGGCGGCGCCGGCGCTCGGTCAGCTCGCCGGCCGCTTCCAGGCGGTCCTGATGCTCGACGACCTTCTCCCACACGGTGTCGATGCCGATGTCAGCGGCCGCGCTGCAGGTCAGCACGGGTACCTCCCACTGCGGGTCCGGTCCTGGGAGCATCCGCAGGGCGCTGGCCAGCTCCCGAGCCGCGCGGCGGGCCTCGTGCTCGCCCGGCCCGTCGGCCTTGTTCACCGCGATCACGTCGGCCAGCTCCAGGATCCCCCGCTTGATGCCCTGCAACGCGTCGCCGGTGCGGGCCAGAGTGAGGAACAGGAACGTGTCCACCATGTCGGCGACCGCGTACTCAGACTGCCCGACGCCGACGGTCTCCACGATCAGCACGTCGAAGCCGGCCGCCTCCAGCACCACCATGCTCTCCCGGGTGGCGGTGGCCACTCCGCCCAACGTGCCCGCAGTGGGGGAGGGCCGGATGAACGCCGCCTCATCGGCGGCGAGCCGCGCCATCCGGGTCTTGTCGCCCAGGATGCTGCCGCCGCTGCGCGAGGACGACGGGTCCACGGCCAGCACCCCGACCCTGTGGCCGGCCGAGACCAGCCGGGTGCCGAGGGAGTCGATGAACGTCGACTTGCCGACCCCAGGCACCCCGGTGATCCCGACCCGGCGGGCCTTGCCGGTCTCCGGCATCAGCTCGACCAGCAGCCGCTGGGCCAGCTCCCGGTGGTCCGGCCGGCTGGACTCCACCAGGGTGATGGCCCGGGCCACCCAGCGCCGCGACCCCTCCCGCACCCCCTCGACGTACTCCCGAAGCTGGTCACCCACGGCGAACCACCCGGGTGATCGGCAATCGTGGCGGATCAGCCTCGACATGAGCGGCTGAACCGCCACGATTGACGATCATGAGCCAGGGCCGGCCGGGCCAGGGACGGCGGAGCCAGCGGCGGCGCGCTTCCGCAGGGTGCTCAGCAGCTCAGCGGCGGCGTCCGCGATGACCGTGCCGGGCGGGAAGATCGCCGCCGCGCCGGCCGCCCGCAGCTCGTCGAAGTCGCCGGGCGGGATCACCCCACCGACCACGATCAGCACGTCGGCGGCGTCCAACGCGGCCAGCTCGTCGCGCAGCGCGGGCACCAGGGTGAGGTGCCCGGCCGCCAGTGAGGACACCCCGACCACGTGCACGTCGGCCTCCACGGCCTGCCGCGCCACCTCTGCCGGGGTCTGGAAGAGCGGCCCTACATCGACATCGAAGCCCAGGTCGGCGAACGCGGTGGCGATCACTTTCTGACCCCGGTCGTGACCGTCTTGGCCCATCTTGGCCACCAGGATCCGCGGCCGCCGGCCGGTCGCGGTCTCGAACGCCGCGCACGCCTCCCGGGCCGCCTCGATCGAGCCCACGGCTCCTGCCTCCTCGCGGTACACCCCGGACAGCGTGCGCAGGGTCGCGGTGTGCCGGCCGTACACCGTCTCCAGTGCGTCGGAGATCTCCCCGACGGTGGCCTTCGCCCGCGCCGCGTCCACCGCGCGGGCCAGCAGGTTCTGCTCCAACCCGGCGCCCGGCGAGGCCCGTTCGGCGGCCGCGGTGAGCGCCGCCAGGGCGGCGAAACACGCCGAGGCGTCGCGTTCCTCGCGCAGTTGCCTGAGCCGGGCCACCTGTTGGGCCAGCACATCGGCGTTGTTGACCTTGAGCACCTCGATTGCCTCGTCGGCGTCCACCCGGTAGGTGTTCACCCCGATCACCGGCTGGCGCCCGGAGTCGATGCGGGCCTGGGTGCGGGCCGCCGCCTCCTCGATGCGCAGCTTCGGTAGGCCCTCGTCGATGGCTTTGGCCATCCCGCCGGCCGCCTCGACCTCCTCGATGTGCGCCCAGGCCTTGCGGGCCAGCTCGTAGGTCAGCCGCTCCACATAGTGGCTGCCGCCCCACGGGTCGATCACCCGGGTGGTGCCGGACTCCTGCTGCAGCAGCAGCTGGGTGTTGCGGGCGATCCGGGCGGAGAAGTCGGTGGGCAGGGCGAGGGCCTCGTCCAGGGCGTTGGTGTGCAGCGACTGGGTGTGGCCCTGGGTGGCAGCCATCGCCTCCACGCAGGTGCGCGCGACGTTGTTGTAGACGTCCTGCGCGGTCAGCGACCAGCCGGAGGTCTGGCTGTGTGCACGCAGTGACAGCGACTTCTCGGCCTTGGGCTCGAACCGGTTGACCAGCTTCGCCCACAGCAGCCGCCCGGCCCGCAGCTTGGCGACCTCCATGAAGAAGTTCATCCCGATCGCCCAGAAGAACGACAACCGCGGCGCGAAGCTGTCGACGTCCATCCCGGCCCCGACACCCGCCCGCAGGTACTCCAGCCCGTCGGCGAGGGTGTAGGCCAGCTCCAGGTCGGCGGTCGCCCCGGCTTCCTGCATGTGGTAGCCGGAGATCGAGATGGAGTTGAACTTCGGCATCTTCGTCGAGGTGAAGGCGAAGATGTCGGAGATGATCCGCATGGAGGGACTCGGCGGGTAGATGTAGGTGTTGCGGACCATGAACTCCTTGAGGATGTCGTTCTGGATGGTCCCGGCCAGCTGCTCCGGCGCCACCCCCTGCTCCTCGGCGGCCACGATGTAGAGCGCCAGCACCGGCAGCACCGCGCCGTTCATGGTCATCGACACGCTCATCTGGTCCAGCGGGATGCCGTCGAAGAGCTGCCGCATGTCGTAGATCGAGTCGATGGCCACCCCGGCCATCCCCACGTCACCGGGCACCCGGGGATGGTCGGAGTCGTAGCCGCGGTGGGTCGGCAGGTCGAATGCGACCGACAGCCCCTTCTGCCCGGCGGCCAGGTTGCGCCGGTAGAAGGCGTTGGACTCAGCCGCGGTGGAGAACCCGGCGTACTGCCGCACCGTCCACGGCTGGGTGCGGTACATCGTGGGGTAGGGCCCGCGCAGGTACGGCGTGATGCCGGGGTATGTCCGCAGGAAGTCCAGACCTTCGGTGTCGGCCGAGGTGTAGAGCGGCGGTACCTCGATGCCCTCGGGGGTGCGCCAGGCTAGCTCGTCGGCGTCCTTGCCGGTCAGCTCGCGCACCGCCTCGGCCCACTGCTTGGTGTCCGCGTCGGCGGTCGGCGGCTCGTAGGGCAGGTCGGCGAAGTTCGGGATGCTCGTCACACCGTGATCCCCAGCTCGTCCAGGATGCTCGTCACACCGTGATCCCCAGCTCGTCCAGGATGCTCGTCAGCACCTCGATCGCATCGCAACCGGCGTACACGTGCCAGGAGATCCCCGGCACGTCGATCACCCCTGGTGGGCCGGCCAGCAGCAGCCGTGTCGCCCCGGCCTCGAACAGGGCGGTCACCGCCGCGCCGGCCCCGCTCAGGTACACCTCGTCGGAGCTGCACAGACAGGCGATTGTCGTGCCCGCCCTTCGGAACGCCTCAGCCAGCTCGGCGGTCGACCCGACCCCGGTCGCGGTGGCCAGTCCGCCGGCCTGGAAGAGGTTCGTCGTGAACCCGGCCCGCGCGGTGTATGCGGCGGGCGAGCCCAGGGTGGCCAGGAACACCGCCGGCCGGGCGCCGGTGTGCTCGGCATGAGCCTCGGAACGGTCGCGCAACGCCTCGAACGCCGCGGACGGGCGCACCCGGGGCAGCTTTCCCCGTGGCGATGGTCTAGTCGCGGTCCGCCTGGACGGCAGCTTCTCGGCGAGGTCTGGGAACTCGCTCACCCCGGTGATCGGCTCGACCCGGGTGGCCAGCCGACGCTCACGCTCGCTCCAGGCGGTGCCGATGGAGTCCGCCAGCCAGCCGTCGGTCAGCGCAGCGGCCAGCCCACCGCGGCGTTCGATGCCGGTGAACACCTCCCAGGCCCGTGTTGCCAGCGCGGCGGTCAGGGACTCGACGTACCAGGAGCCGCCGGCCGGGTCGACCACCCGGGCCAGATGCGACTCACGGATCAGCAGCGACTGGGTGTTGCGGGCGATGCGGCGGGAGAAGGCGTCGGGCAGCCCGATCGCGGTGTCGAACGGCAGTACGGTGACCGCGTCCGCGCCACCCACCCCGGCCCCGAAGCAGCCCAGGGTGCCGCGCAACATGTTGCTCCACGGATCCCGGTGGGTGAGGGCGGACTCCGCGCTGACCGCATGCTGGCGCTGGGCCGTTTCGGCTTCGCCGACGCCGCATTCGCGCGCCACCCGTGCCCACAGCCCCCGCGCCGCGCGCAACTTGGCGATCGTGGTGAACTGGTCGGCCGGCGCGGCGTAGCGGAACTCGATCTGGGTGAACGCGTCCGCGACCGACAGCCCGGCGTCGGTCAGCGCCCGCAGGTAGGCCACCCCGGCGGCCAACGAGCAGCCCAGCTCCTGGGCTGGATCGGCGCCACCGCCCTGGTAGGCACAGGCGTCGACGGTGACCGCGCGCAGCTTCGGGTGCTCGCGCACGCACCGGATGGCCAACTCGCCGGCCAGCGTCAGCCCGGCGGCCACATCGGTGTCGGCATCCAGCCCGGCCAGCCAACCGAGCGGGTCGACGCCGAGGGTGCCCGCTACCGCCGCGGCATCGACGTTGCGCCGCGCAACCAGCGTGAACAGTGCATCGGCCGCCGCCGCGGCGTCCCTCGGGCCGGCGTCCAACGCGATCGGGGCCAGGTCGAGACAGACCTCGGCGAGCACGTATGCCAGGCCCGCCACCGGCAGCGCGCCCTCGCCGAGCATCAGCCACAGCGAGGTGACCCCGCCGGCCAGGTCTGCCAGCACGGCTTCGGCGGTCCCGGCGACATTGGGGTCGGCGTGCCGGGCCCGGACGTCCCAGCCATCGGGGTTGGCGCCCAGCGGCCGGCTGCCGCGGATGAACGGGGCCAGACCGGGCACGCCAACCGGGCCGACCGCGTCCGCCGGGGTGTAGAGCGGCGCGACGTCGACGCCCTCGCAGAGGTGGGTGACCAGCAGGTCTTCCACGGCCTCCGGGGCGTCGGCGAGATCTCGGCCGGACTTGCGAAGCACCCCGGCCACCAGCTCGCGCCACTGCGCCCGGTCGGGGGTGGGGAACTCGCCGGCGAGCACCAGACCGTAGGGTATCCCGGTCCTGGGCACTGGGGCTGCCTGACCCGGTTGGTCTGACAACTGCGTCATGGCGACACCTTAGTTCGCGTCGTTCACCAGGGCAGCGCTGTTGTGGCGAGGTCAACCCTGGCTCGGCCCCCGGGTGGACGTGTTACTACCGATCCATTCGAATGATCGCGAACGATTCCGACGCCAGCGTGAGTGTTGAACCGTCGACTGGGGGTGTAGCGGAGCACAGCAGGATCTCGCCGATCTCGCCGTCCAGCTCGATCACCGACTCGCCTTCGCCGAGGTTGACGGCCACCCGCAGTTGGCCGCGCAGCAGCACGACGGTGCGGACGTCCTCGTCGATCTCCACCCCGAGCCGGCCCAACCACGGGTCGGACAGCTCCGGGTGCGCCCGGCGCAGCGTGACCAGCTCCCGGTGGGTGCGCAGCAGGCCGGCGTGCGGTTCGCGGGTCGGCTCCGACCAGTCCAGCCGGGAGTCGGTGAAGGTGGCCTCGGCGTTCGGATCGGGCACTGCTGCCTCGGCGTCCCAGCCGTGCTCGGCGAACTCGGCGGTGCGCCCCGCACGGACCTTCTCCCGCAGCTCGGGGTCCGGGAAGTGCGAGAAGAACTGCCACGGCGTGCGGGCGCCCCACTCCTCACCCATGAACAGCATCGGGGTGTACGGCGAGCACAGCAGCAGCGCCGCGCCGCAGGCCAGCAGCCCGGGGGAGAGGCTGGCCGAGATTCGGTCCCCAGTAGCCCGGTTGCCGATCTGGTCGTGGTTCTGCAGGTAGGCCAGGAAGCGGTGGCCGGGTAAGCGGGCGGTGTCCACCGCGCGGCCGTGACGGCGGTGCCGGAACGCCGACGGGTTGTCGGCGTGGTAGAACGCCCCACGCAGGGTCGCGGCGAGCCCGGCCAGCGACCCGAAGTCGGCGTAGTAGCCGTGCCGATCCCCGGTGAGCACGGCGTGCAGCTGGTGGTGGATGTCGTCGTCCCACTGGGCGTGCAGCCCGTAGCCGCCTCCCTCGCGGGCGGTGACCAGTCGTGGATCGTTCAGGTCGGACTCGGCGATCAGGGTCAACGGCCGCCGGACGTGGGCTTCGAGCGCTACCACCTCGATGGCCAGCTCCTCGAGGAGATGCACCGCTCGACTGTCGCGCAGCGCATGCACCGCGTCCAGCCGCAGCCCGTCGACGTGGAAGTCGCGCAGCCACATCAGCGCGTTGTCGACCACATACCGCCGGACCTCGTCGGAGCCGGGCCCGTCCAGGTTCAGCGACGGCCCCCAGATGTTGCTGCCGGCGAAGTAGGGCCCGAACCGGTCGAGGTAGGCACCGGACGGGCCGAGATGGTTGTAGACCACGTCCAGCAGCACGCCCAGGCCTCGGCCGTGGCAGGCGTCCACGAACCGCTGGAACGCCGCCGGGCCGCCGTAGTTCTCGGTGACCGCGTACCAGAGCACGCCGTCGTAACCCCAGTTGCGCGGCCCGTCCACGGCGTTGACCGGCAGCACCTCGACCAGGTCGACACCCAGTTCGACCAGGTGGTCCAGCCGCTCGACTGCGGCGTCGAACGTGCCGTCCGGGGTGAAGGTGCCGATGTGCAGCTCGTAGAGCACGCTGCCCGGCAGCGCCCGACCGGTCCAACTCCGGTCGGTCCACGGAAACCCGCTCGGGTCGTAACATCGGGACGGCCCGTGCACCCCGCCGGGCTGCCACCGGGAACGCGGGTCCGGGAGCGGGGTGGGGTCGTCGTCGAGCAGGAACGCGTAGTCGCTGTCCTTCCGTGCCGGCGCGTCGATCCGCCACCAGCCGCCGCCGGACCGGGCCATCTCTCGCGTCACGCCATTGATGGTGACCTGTACCCGGGCCCGATCCGGCGCCCACACCGCGAACTCCGCCACGAGCGCCGATCCTGCCCGCCTGAGTCCTCCAGCGCTGGCCGGGGCCGGCCGTGCCCCATGGAACTGCGAGTGGCCAGCCCCCGTGCCGACCTGCTGATCGCCGCCGCGGCCGAGGCGGCCGGCGCCACGGTGTGGCACTGCGACGAGGATTTCGACCGGATCGCGGAGATCACCTGGCAGTCGACGGCGTGGATCGCCCCGCGCGGGCCGCTGTAGTCGGACTCTCGCTGTAGCCGGACTGGAGTGTGGTGAGACCAGGGCGATCAGGCGTGGATCAGCTCGATGTGCAGGCCAGCGGCGTCGGCGAGCAAGCCGAGATCGGCGAGATCCGACGTGACCAGGTGGTCGGTGTCCTCCGCGAGCAGGACCAGGGCGGCGTCGATCACGTCCGACGTGCCGGCGCAGGCGAGCAGCGCCCCGGCGCGGCGGCCCAACCGCTCATTCAACGCATTGACCGTGATGCCGCTGAGCGCCCTAGCCAGCAGCGCCTGGCGGGCGCCGCCACCTCGCCAGACCTGTCCGACCACGCCGCCGTGGGTGAGCGGCGGTACCCCTTGTCGCCGTGCGGCCTTCAGCCGACGCCACATGGCGCGATCGTCCCGGGCCAGCGCGATGAACGCCCCCGCATCGAGGATCAGTGTCACGCGACGCCCCGGCCACGCACCACTACGGCGGACGCCCGGTCAGCACGCTCCTGGTCCCGCAGTTCGTCATCCCTGATCACCCCAGCGCGGGCTTCGTAGTCCGCGATGGCGACGTCCAGGGCGGCGAGTTTCTGGTCGCGGGTAGCTTGTTCAATGAGCGCCTGGTTCACCCATGCGCTCAGCGAGTCGGCGTGTCCGGCGGCGACCGCCGCGGTGCCGGCGGCGAGCAGCTCGGGGTCGACGGTCACGGTGAGCCGCTCCTTGCGAGGAGTCATACTTCGATGCTACGGCAATGCGACAATAGCTATACTCGGGCGCCGCGATAAGTACCGATCAGGCGGGGCGGACCAGCAGCGCCACCGGGTACCGGGACAGCAGGTCGGTCAGCCGAGGCACGGCGGTACTCACCGATTCGCCGGTGACAACGTCGCTCCAGTCGTCCGCGCCGCCCGGCAACGCGAGCACGGTGTCGCCCCAGCCGCCGTGTGCGGCGAGGCCGACCGGTAGCCGGGTGGCCACCGCCACCATCTCGGCCCGGCCACGGCTGAACGCCACCGCGTGCGCGGCGGCGGTCCCGTCCGCCCGCAGCGGGCGATAGCCGGTGAACAGCTCGGGCCGATAGCGGCGCAGGCGCAGGGCGGACGCCGTGACCAGCAGCTTCGCGGCTCCAGAGGCGTCAACCGGCGGCAGCCAGCCCTCGTCCAACCGTTCCAGCAGCGTGCGGCGCACCGTGAAGTCCACCGGGCGCCGGTTGTCCGGGTCGACGAGCGAGTACTCGAACAGCTCGGTGCCCTGGTAGACGTCGGGAACCCCCGGGCCGGCCAGTTGCAGCAGCTTCTGGCCCAGCGAGTTCGACCAGGCGGGTGACGCGATCCGGTCCACGAACACCTCGATCTCGGAGACGAGCGAGGCGTCGGCCAGTACTGAGGACGGCCACTGCTCGATCTCGGAGTCGACCTCGGCCACCGGGTCCAGATGGCTGGTGACCAGCTTCGCCTCCTTGGCCGCCTTGAGCAGGTAGGACGACAGCCGGTCGGCCGGGATCGGCCAGGCCCCGACCAGGTTTTGCCAGGCCAGCAGCTCCAGCGACCGCTCCGGCAACGGATGCGCCGCCGACCACCGACGCAACAGTGCGGCCCACTCACCGGGCAGCTCGGTCAGCACCGCCAGGCGAGCTCGGACGTCCTCCGAGCGCTTGGTGTCGTGGGTGGACAAGGTGGTCATTCCAGCCGGCCCGCTCGCCTCCCTGGCGGATGCGGCGGCGTGGAGCTCGGCCACCGACACCCCGAACCGGGCCGGAGCGCCACCCACCTCGTTCAGCGCCACCAGCCGGTTCCACCGGTAGAACGCGGTGTCCTCCACGCCCTTGGCGGTGACCATGCCGGAGGTCTGTTGCACCCGGGTGGCCAGCTCATCGGTGGGTTCGGCCAACATGCGCTGATAGATGTCCTCGATCGGCGAGGTGAGGTCCGGGCGGTTGGTCAGCGCCACCGACACCGCCACGTCCAGTGCGTCCCGGCGTTCGGGCAGGTAGCTGCGGTAGACCGGGAACGACGAGAGCAGCTCGGCCACCGCGTCGAATGCCTTCTCGGCCTCGGTGCTGTTGCTCGGCCCCGGCGAGCGGGCCTCGGTGCCGATGCTCGGCCCCGGCGAGCGGGCCTCGGTCGAGGGCAGCAGCGCCGCGATCCGGCGAACCTCGGCGACCAGGAGGGTGTCCGCCACCTCGCGGCGCGCCGCCCGCTCGACGG
>JALYVZ010000309.1 GCA_030852965.1 Actinomycetota bacterium
CGCCCGGGCCGCCGGCGTCACGCCGGAGCAGGTAGCGGCCGGTCTGCGCGGGTACCGGCCCGGTCCGCACCGGGGAGCGATCGTCGCCGAGCGGGCCGGGGTGCGTTTCGTGAACGACTCGAAGGCGACAAACCCACACGCGGCGGATGCCGCGCTGGCCGGTTACCCCAGCGTAGTCTGGATCGCCGGTGGAGTGCTCAAGGGCGCTTCGGTGACAGAATTGATACAACATCACGCGCAACGGTTGGTTGGAGTGGTGCTTGTAGGTACCGATCGGGGAGTGTTTCGTGACGCACTGTTGCGACACGCCCCCGAGGTCCGTGTCGCGGAAGCATTGGCGGGGGAGCATGGGCCCATGAAAGACGCGGTTTGGCTGGCCGCCGGCATGGCTGGCCCCGGTGACGTGGTGTTGTTGGCCCCGGCAGCGGCTTCGTTGGACCAGTTTCGCGACTACGCCGCTCGGGGTCAGGCTTTCGCCGACGCCGTGGCCGGGCTCCCGGCCGCGTCGCCGGGTGCGCCCGGAGCCCGGTGACCCCGGTACCCGCGCGCTCAGCTCAGCTGAGTTCCCGGCCGAGGCCTCGACCCACTGCACGCGCCCACGCCGAACGGGCCCAGGCTGCGCTGACCGTCTGGCTGGCCCGTCCGCTGACCTCACTGCACATCGTGCTCGGGGTGTTCGGGCTGCTGACCCTGATCGGGCTGGTGATGGTGCTCTCGGCATCGAGCGTCGAGTCCTATGCCCGGGGCGGGTCGTCCTATTCGGTGTTCGGCCGCCAGGCGCTGTTCTGCCTGGTCGGGCTGGTGGCGTTCTGGGTCGGGTTACGGATCCGGCCGAGGATGCTGCGGGCACTGGCGCCGGCCTGTCTGGCTGGCTCGGTGGTGCTGCTGGTGGCCGTGCTGGTGCCTGGCATCGGGCACGTCCGCGGTGGCGCCCGGAGCTGGTTCGTGCTCGGCCCGGTCTCCATCCAGCCCGCGGAGCTGGCCAAGATCTCGTTGGCGCTCTGGGGGGCACACGTGTTGGCCGCCCGGCAGCGGCTGCTGGAGAACTGGCGTCAGACGCTCTCGCCGCTGGTGCCGGTCACTCTGGTGCTGTTCACCCTGATCGTGCTCGAGCCTGACCTGGGTACCGCGCTCTCGCTGGCGATCGTGCTCTACGCGCTGATGTTCGTGGCCGGCGTGCCGATGCGGCTGCTGGGTGCGCTCACCGCGGGTGGGCTGGTCGGCGCGGTCGGGCTGGGGTTGTCGGCCGGCTACCGGCAGGCCCGGATCGCCTCCTTCCTGTCCCCGAGCGCGAGCGACCCGCTCGGTTCGGCGTACCAGGCTCGGCAGGCGCTGTACTCGCTGGCCGACGGTGGGCTGTTCGGGGTCGGGCTCGGCCAGGGACGGGCGAAGTGGGCCTACCTGCCGAACGCCCACAACGACTTCATCTACGCGATCCTCGGTGAGGAGCTGGGCATGCTCGGCGCGGTCGCCGTGCTGGTCCTGTTCGGCCTGCTTGCGTTCGTCGGTCTGCGCATCGCCGCGCGCACCATCGACCCGTGGCTCAAGCTGGTGGTGGCCACCCTCACCATCTGGATGGTCAGCCAAGCTCTGATCAACATTGGGTACGTGGTGGGTTTGCTGCCGGTGACCGGGATCCCACTGCCGCTGATCTCCTCGGGAGGGTCCGCGTTGGTGACCGCCATGTTCGTCGGTGGCCTGCTGGCCAACGCCGCCCGACACGAGCCGGAGGCGGTGGCCGCGCTGCGCACCAACGGCCAGGGTCGGCTGGCCAGACTCCTCGGCCTGCGACCACCCGAACCGTACCGCCCGGCGGCGTCCCGGGCAATGCGCGGGCGGATTGCCCCGCAGGGGGCCCCGCGTAGGGGCAATGAGCGGGCTCGTTCTCCCAGGCCAGCGGCGCCACGTCCGCGGCAGCGCGGTGTCCGATGAGTCGAGCGCAGACCCGCGCGCTGTCGGTGGTGTTGGCCGGGGGCGGCTCGGCCGGGCACATCGAGCCCGCGCTGGCGTTCGCCGACGCGGTGCGACGCCTGCGCCCGGACGCCCGAATCACCGCACTGGGCACCGAACGCGGCCTGGACCACACGCTGATCCCGGCCCGGGGCTACTCGCTGGAACTGATCCCGCCGGTACCCCTACCGCGCAAGCCCACCCCCGAGCTGCTGCGGCTGCCACTCAAGGTGCGCGCCGCGGCGCGCCGCACCCGTGAGATTCTGGCCGATGTCGAGGCCGACGTGGTGGTCGGGTTCGGCGGCTACGTGGCGCTGCCGGCCTACCTGGCCGCCCGCGGGCGGGTGCCGATCGTGGTGCATGAGGCCAACGCCCGCGCCGGGCTGGCCAACCGGGTGGGTGCCCGGTTCGCCGCCAAGGTGGCTGCCGCCGTCCCAGGCAGCGGCCTGCCGAACGCCGTACTCATCGGTATCCCACTGCGCCGCCAGATCAGCACGCTGGACCGGGCGGCCCGGCGCGCTGAGGCCCGCGAGCACTTCGGGCTTCCGGCGGACGGGCCGGTGCTGCTGGTGTTCGGCGGCTCGCAGGGTGCCCGCAGCCTGAACACCGCCGTAGTTGGGGCGGCCGCCGACCTCGCGCGCGCCGGAGTCGCGGTGCTGCATGCCCTGGGCGCCGGCCACCAGGTGCCGGTGGCATCCGGTGCAGCGAGCCCCAGTTGCTACGTGGGGGTGCCGTACCTGCAGCGGATGGATTTGGCCTACGCTGCGGCCGACGCGGTGCTGTGCCGGTGTGGTGCGATGACGGTGGCCGAGGTGTCCGCTGTGGGCCTTCCAGCGGTGTACGTGCCGCTGCCGCACGGCAACGGCGAGCAGGCGCTGAACGCGAGCCCTGTGGTGGCCGCCGGGGGCGGGTTGCTGATCCCGGACGCCGAGCTCACCCCGGCCCTGGTGCTCGATGAGGTCACACCGCTGCTGACCGACCCGGGGCGGCTGGCCGCGATGGGTGCCGCTGCGCGGGCCAGCGGGCACCTCGGGGCGGACGAGGCGTTGGCCCAGCTGGTGTTCGAGGTGGTCGGTCAGGGGACGGCAGCCGGCCGAGCCGGCGGGGTGGGATGAACGCAGTGACTGAGCTCGACCGGGTGCACCTGATTGGCATCGGCGGTGCCGGGATGAGCGGCATCGCCAGGATCCTGCTGGCCAGGGGAGCGGAGGTGTCCGGGTCGGACGCCAAGGACTCCCGGGTGGTGCTCGCGCTGCGCGCACAGGGCGCACGGGTGACCGTCGGTCATTCGCGCGCAAACCTGGATCAGCTGACCGGGCCGCCCACCGTGGTGATGTCCACCGCGATCCGGGCGGAGAACCCCGAGCTGGCGGCCGCCCGGGAGCGCGGGCTCACCGTGCTGCACCGGGCCGAGGCGTTGGCTGCCCTGATGGACGGCTGCCAGGTGGCGTGCGTGTCGGGCACCCACGGCAAGACCTCCACCACCTCGATGCTCACGGTGGCGCTGCAGCACTGCGGGCTGGATCCGTCCTTCGCTATCGGCGGTGACCTGGCGGTGGCTGGCTCCGGCGCGCACCAGGGCGGGGGTTCGATCTTCGTTGCCGAGGCCGACGAGAGCGACGGGTCGTTCCTGCGCTTCAGCCCCTGGGTGGCGGTGGTCACCAACGTGGAGGCCGACCACCTCGACCACCATGGCAGCGAGGACGCCTACGCGGCCGCGTTCGACGCGTTCGTCGACCGGATCGCACCCAGTGGACTGCTCGTGAGCTGCGCCGACGACCCGGGGGCCGAGCAGCTGGCCGAGCACGCCGAGGCGACCGGGCTGCGGGTGCGCCGTTATGGCCGGTCCGTGTCCGACGCCGTGCCGGACACCGGAGGGAATGCGCGGTTGTTGGACTACCAGCCCGCCGGTACCGGGGGACGGCTACGCCTGCGGACGGCCGGCGGCGAGTACACCCTGTCGATCTCCGTCCCGGGTGAGCACATGGCACTCAACGCACTCGCCGCTCTGCTGGCCGGCCTGGAGCTGGGCGCTCCGCTGGCCGGACTGCTGGCGGGGCTGGCCGAGTTCTCCGGGGTGCGGCGGCGTTTCGAGCTCAAGGGCCGCTGCGCGGGCGTGGTGGTCTACGACGACTACGCCCACCATCCGACCGAGGTGTCAGTCCAGCTGCGCGCCGCCCGCGAAGTCACGCAGGGACGGCTGCTGGTGGCGTTCCAGCCGCATCTGTACTCCCGCACCGCGGCGTTCCACCGGGAGTTCGGCGCCGCGCTCGCGCTGGCCGACGAGGTGGTGGTTCTCGACGTGTTCGCCGCCCGGGAGGACCCGGTGCCCGGTGTCAGCGGTGCCTTGGTGGCCGATGCGGTGCCGTTGCCGGCCGAACGGGTGCACTACGTGCCGCGCTGGGCCGACGTGCCGAAGGTACTGGCCTGGCTGGCCCGGGACGGTGACCTCGTCATCACCATGGGGGCGGGGGACGTCACCGTCCTGGGTCCCGAGGTGCTCGTCGAGCTGGGTCGCCGCGAGCGCAGCCGGGCCGACCAGGACGGCGGGGCTGTGTGATGAGCCCGGCGCAGACGCGTTACCGCCGCAGACGTCGCTCGGCCACCTGGTTGGTGCTCGCGGTGAGCGTTGTCGTTGCGGTGGTCGGCGGTCGTGAGCTGCTGCTGCGCTCGCCGAGGTTCACCATCACCACCGTCACCGTGACCGGGGCGACCGATGTGTCAGCGGCGGTCATCCGGGCGGCGTCCGGCCTGCGTATCGGGGTGCCGTTGCTGTCAGTCGACCTGGACGCGGCCCAGCGGAAGGTGGCGACGCTCCCCGCGGTGGCGTCGGTGCGGGCGGTGCGGCACTGGCCGGGCATGGTGGAGCTGGCGGTGACCGAGCGCACCCCGGTGGCGCTGGCGGCCTCGCCGACCGGGCCTCGGC
>JALYVZ010000310.1 GCA_030852965.1 Actinomycetota bacterium
CGAGCGCTTCACCCGCCGACCCCGACCCCCCAAACTGCCCGAAGCGGCCTGGATCAACCAACCCGTCGACCAGCCACAACCCACCCCGTAAAAACAACCTGTCTCACTTGACTTGACAACTACCGGACAAGCGCGGGCGTGAGGTGCTCATCGCGCAAGTGCGGCCGAAAGCGGGTGTGGCGCGGCGCTGCTCACGCTGCCAACGTCGCTGTCCTGGCTATGACACCAGCGCGGTGCCGCGCCGTTGGCGTGGCCTTGATCTGGGTGAGACGCGGGTGTTCCTGCGGGCCACGACCCGTGGGGTGTCGTGTCCCGAGCACGGGGTTGTCATCGCCGGCGTGCCGTGGGCGCGCCCGGGATCGCGGTTCACCACCGCGTTCGAGGACACCTGCGCCTGGCTGGTCTGTCACGCCGCGCTGTCGGTGGTGGCGGTGTTGTTGCGGGTGGCGTGGCGGTCGGTGTCGGGCATCGTGGGCCGGGTGGTCACCGAGCGGGCTGGTGCGACCGACCGGCTGGCGGGGTTGCGCCGGATCGGGATCGACGAGATCTCCTCATGATATGAGGGTGATCCCGGCGACGAGGTCCGCTCCCCGCTCCCTCCGCTCCTCGGTAGCAGCGGCGCCGGGTAATGCGAATGGAGATCCCTATCTTGAGGGTTATTCAGGACGCGCGTACGGTTTCGTATCGCTGCAGGTCAGGGCAGCGTTCCTCAAGATCATATTGCCTCCTGAATAACCCTCCTTGTCTGTTATCGCTTCCAGGTTGGTGAAGGAAATCGTGGTTGGTGAGCTGCGATCAGTCTGTTTGGGGCACGTGCTACTCGATGGCTATCTTGAGTTCGTGGCTGCCCGGGCTCGCCCGAATACGCTGTTGGCGGTGGGCTATGACCTTAAGGTGTTCTTCACCGAGACGCCGAAAGAGCCGGCTGATATCACGACCGCGGACATTCTGGCGTTCATCACGTCGCAGCGTGTTCCTCGCCGCGGTGCCGCGGTGGTGCGACTGGAGGACGGCGAGGCGGGTCTGTCCGCGCGCACGATCAAGCGCCGCCTCGCGAGCGTGTCCGGGTTGTTTGACTACCTAATCGCTCGCGGCGATGCCGGGGTGCGGGCCAACCCGGTGCCGCGAGGTTTGGCCACCCGAGGAAGGTGCGGTCGTCGCGGCGTGCGGGGAACCCCGTTGATCCGCGCGCCGCGGACACTGCCGCGGGTGATCGAGCCGGCCGTGGGTGAGGCGTTCATGGGTGCCTTACGCACGCACCGGGATCTGGCGATGGTGCAGGCTATGTTGCTGGGTGGCCTGCGGCGCTGTGAGGTGCTCGGGCTGCGGCTCACGGACTTACGCCCTGGGGAGCGTCGGATCTTCGTCGCCGAGGGCAAGGGCGGGCGGCAGCGGATCGTGCCGGTCTCGGCTCGGTTCTTCTCCACCGTCGCGACCTACTACGACACCGAGCGGCCACGGACCTCGATCACTGACCGGATCTTCGTCGTCCTCAAGGGCACCCGGCGTGGTCACGCGTTGTCCGCCGCCGGCCTGGACGAGGTCGTCGAGGGCGCACGCAAGCGTGCCGGGATCGACCACCTGACCTGCCACCAGCTACGCCACACCTGCTTCACTCGGTTGCGTGAGGCCGGGATGGCGTTGGAAGCCATCCAGGCCCAGGCCGGGCATACCTCGATCGAGTCCACCCGGATCTACCTGCACCTGGCCAACGACTGGCTGTCCGGGGAGTACCTGCGCGCGGCCGAAGCCATCGACGCCCAGTCGGTGCAGCCGTGAGCGCCCGACACGTGCTGAGCGTCGAGGCGACGGACCTGATCGAGACCTTCACCGCTGAACTGACTGAGGCCGGGGTGACCCCATGGCCCTCCACGCTCGGCGGGGCACGGGCCTTCTGCGCTCGATACCTCACTCCCGCAACGTTTTCGGCGCTTCCGGTCGAGGAACAGCTGCGTCTTCCCGCTCATCAGCGCCGGTTCGCGTGTTGGCTCATGGTCACCGCCCGGATGACGGTTAGCGCGGCGTATCTGGCCCGCGCCGACCTGCGTCTGGGCTCGGTCGCCGCCCGCCACCACCGGTCGCTGCGCGCGAAGTTCGCCGAGGTCGCCCACACACTCGGATCCGACCACGTCTGGGTGCTCGCCCAATGGTCGGTCCTCACCCAGCTCGCGGTGATGCACGGCGTCGGGCCCCACGAGGTCAGCGCTGAGCAGCTCGACACCGGCGGCGACCTGCTGCTCGCCGCGTTCACCCGCCCCGGACACCCCAAGGCCGGCCATCGGCTCCGCGGCTCCCTGGTCCGGTTGCGCGCCACCCTGTTCCACGCCGGGATGACCAGCACACCGCCGCGGCTGCGTCGACCGAACACCGGCCGCGCCAGCGCCCTCGGGTGGGCACAGGTCGCACCCGGGCTGGCCGAGACCGCTCAGCGTTACCTCGCCCAGATCGAGCTCAGCCTGCGCCCCTCCACCGTCGGCATCGCCGAGCAGGCGCTGCGAGAGCTGGGCAGCTACCTCGCCCGGGAGGCGCCCGAGGTCAGCTGCGTCGCCAAGATCCGCCGCGACCACATCGAGGCCTACAAGAGCTGGCTGTGCACCCGACCACGGGCCGGCGGTGGAACCCTGCACCGCCACACCATCCGCGGGCACCTCAGCACACTGCGCTGCTTCTTCGAGCGGATCACCGAATGGGACTACCCAGACGCCCCACCACGCCCGCTGCTGTTCGCCGGTGACCTGCCCATCCCCGACCAGCCCCTGCCCCGCTTCCTCGACGATGCAGCCTCGGCGAAGCTGCTGCGGATCGCCCGAGCCGACCCTGACCCCTTCACCCGCCTGGTCATCGAGCTGCTCGCCCGCACCGGACTGCGCAAGGGCGAGCTGATGGCCCTGACCATCGACGCCGTCGTGCAGATCGGCTCGGCCTACTGGCTGCGAGTCCCGGTCGGCAAGCTGCACAACGACCGCTACATCCCCCTGCACCCCCAACTGAAGACGCTGCTCGATGACTGGCTGGCCGACCGCCCCGAGAACCTGCGCTCGGACCTGATCTTCCTGGACTGGGGACGGCCGATCCCGCACGCCCGCGTCGACCGGGCCCTGACCCGCACCGCCGCGGCCGCCGGCATCGGCAAGGTCACCGCGCACCAACTGCGTCACACACTGGCCACCCAAGCCATCAACCGAGGCATGTCGCTGGAAGCCATCGCGGCCCTGCTCGGACATCGCACGATGGCCATGACGATGGTCTACGCCCGCATCGCCGACCGGACCGTCGCCGACGAGTACTTCGCTGTCTCCGAGAAGGTCGAAGCCCTCTACGACAGGGCCGCCCTACCCGCAGACGCCGAGGGCACCGAGATGCACAAACTCCGCCGAGAAATGCACAGTCGAATGCTCGGCAACGGCCACTGCGCCCGCCCAGTCGAGATGGACTGCCACTTCGAGTCCATCTGCGAATCCTGCACCTTCTTCGTCACCACCATCGAATTCCGACCCACCCTGCAACGGCAACGTGACGACGCCGCCGGGAAAGGGCAAGTCGGCCGCCAGAAGATCTTCGACGGGATCCTCGACCGGCTCGGAGCCGAAGCCTCATAAAGCCGGGAGCGCCCCGCTCGACGATCCAGACAGAAGATCAACAAAGAATCCTCGCGGACTCCCTTGACAGGATTACCCACATAACTACCGCAAAGGCCAGCGCTACCTGCTGGTCGTGACCTGCCACGACACCGGCCGGCTGGTGTGGGCGGGCAAGGACCGCAACCAGGCCACCCTGGGTCGCTTCTTCGACGACCTCGGCGAGCAACGCGCCGCCGCGCTTACCCATGTCTCCGCGGACGGAGCCGAGTGGATCCACGACGTCGTCACCACCCGCGCCCCACAGGCGCTGTTGTGCCTGGACGCCTTCCACGTGGTGGCCTGGGCCACCGAGGCCCTGGACACCGTACGCCGCGAGATGGCCACCCGGCTACGCGCCGGCGGGCAGCACGACGAGGCCGCCGCGCTCAAGGGCAGCCGGTGGGCGCTGCTGAAGAACCCACCCAACCTGACCGGTGACCAGCGCACCACGCTGGCCTCGATCGCGAAGACCAACGGCGGGCTCTACCGCGCCTACCTGCTCAAAGAGCAACTCCGCGAGATGGCCACCCGGCTACGCGCCGGCGGGCAGCACGACGAGGCCGCCGCGCTCAAGGGCAGCCGGTGGGCGCTGCTGAAGAACCCACCCAACCTGACCGGTGACCAGCGCACCACGCTGGCCTCGATCGCGAAGACCAACGGCGGGCTCTACCGCGCCTACCTGCTCAAAGAGCAACTCCGCGAGATCTTCGCCTGTGGCGATCCCACGACGGCGCGGGCACTGTTGGCCGGGTGGATCGCCTGGGCGCGCAGATCCCGCCTGCCCGGGTTCGTGCGTCTCGCCAAGACGATCACCCGCTACCGGCAACTGATCCTCAACGCCGTCGAACACCGACTGTCCAACGCCCGCTCCGAAGCTACCAACACCCACCTACGACTGCTCACCCGCCGCGCCTACGGCTACCACAGCCCCGAAGCACTGATCGCCATGGCCAACCTCACCCGCGGCGGACTCTGCCTACCACTCCCCGGACGATCATGAAAAACCACCCACAGGAACGTCAGTAGAGCCAAGGTAGGGATATCCGTAGCAGACAACAAGGACTGCATCGGATGCGTCGCCGGCCGAACGTGTGAGGTGGTGCTCAGGACAGGGCAGATTCAGCCAGTGGAAGCATTCGCTTCGACGAGTTCAGTGAATAACTCGGAGGGTTTCTTCCAATTATGAATCTTACGGGGACGGTCGTTGATTTCGCAAGCCACCATCGCCAGATATTTCGG